>NZ_JMMA01000002.1:0-323222 GCF_000686125.1 Ruminococcus sp. NK3A76 | reverse complement strand
TCGATATAAACTCCGAGCATTCTTTCATACGGGTCATCGGCATCCGCCGTCTCAAACCACTCTATCTCGCCCTCATAGCCAAACTCGGGCGGCACACAGTTTGCAGCATCAACAAAATGGAACTCCCCGAGAGGGAAGTACACGGTTTTTTCCGCCTGCTCATGCTCGACTGTCAGCTTTTCCTCTTTCTCCCTGCCAAAAAGTGCATTTAAAAATCCCATTTATTCTGCTCCTTATTCATGCAGTGCATCGACTGCTGTTATAGTTACTGACACGATAGTACCCTCCGGCACCTGCTTGCCGGCCTCTATGCTCTGGTCGTTGAGGGCTACTGCCTTTTCTGCGTCTGAGTCGTTGCCCTTTACGCAGATATTAAGGCCGCTCTGCTCGACTGTCTCGATAGCGTTTTCCTTGTTAAGGCCTGTAAGCGGCGGAACAGTGTACATCTGCTCGGGCGTGTCGTCTGTGTAGAGCACGACAGTACCGCTCTTGACGAGCGTGCCGCCTGCCGGCGACTGTTTGAGCACCGAGTCACCGCTGCCGACTACCTTGACGTTCAGGCCGAGTGCTTCGATAGCGCTCTTGGCTTCGCTTACCGGCAGATACTGCTCGTTGGGAACAGACACCTGTATCTCTGCAAGCTCCTCCTCGGTATACTCAGGGAAGAAGCCGAGGTAAGGGAGCACCTGTGTCATAGCCTCGACGCAGACAGGCGTTGCGACCTGTGCGCCGTAGTATTTCTCGCCCTGCGGCTCGTCTACCATGACAAGGATTATCACCTGCGGGTCGTCAGCCGGTGCGAAAGCACAGTAAGAGCCGACGTGCGTGTTACCTGTCGGGTCAACGTCCATCTTCTGCGATGTACCCGACTTACCGCCTATCTTGTAGCCCTGGATATAGCAGTTGCCCGAATGCTCGGTAGTTACGTTGTATTCGAGCACGTCACGCATATCCTTGGAAGTCTCCTCGGATATTACCTGTCTCTTGATAACGGGGTCAAATTCCTTGACTATCTTGCCGTTTGAGTCAACTATCTTGTTGACTATCTGCGGTGTGACGAGATATCCGCCGTTTATTGCCGCAGAATATGAGGTTATCATCTGAATGGGTGTTATCTTGTTTGCCTGACCGAAGCTCGAAACTGCAAGGTCAACGTCAGACATAGTATCTTCTGTGTAATAGAAGCTGTCGGCTTCGTTAGGCAGGTCGATGCCTGTCTTTTCGGTAAGGCCGTATGCCCTGAAGTAATTGCAGAAGCCCTTAACGCCGAGCTTTGCGCCTATCTCCATAAACGCCGGGTTACAGGAGTTGATTATCGCCTGAGCAAAGCTCTGGCCGCCGTGTCCCTGAGGGTACGACCAGCAGTGTATCTCCTGCCCCTGAACGGTAAGGCTGCCGCCGCAGTTGAAGGGGCCGTCGAGGGTTATAGCCTTTTCTTCAAGTGCTGACGAACCGGTTATTACCTTGAATACCGAGCCGGGGTTGTAAAGCTCCGAGATAGCCTTGTTCGTCCACTGCTTTGTGAGGTATCTTATATGCTCCTTCTGGTATTCCTTGCTGTCCTCGTCCATGCCTGCAAGTATCTGGGCGTAGTTCTCGTCGAAAACATCGTTCGGGTGGTTAGGGTCACAGCCCCTGATAGTCGCCATAGCGTACACCTGACCGGTCTTGGGGTTCATGATTATGCCGCAGGCACGCTCCTTGGGGTTGAATTCATCGACCGACTTTTTGAGAGCGCTTTCGAGGTAGAGCTGAATAGTCGTGTCGATATTGAGGTAGAGCGAGTCGCCGTCCTGCGCATCGAAGCTCTGCTTGTACTTGTAGGGTATAGCCTCGCCGTCTCTGTCCTTTGCGATAACGCTTCTGCCGTCAACGCCCGAGAGGTAGTCGTTGTAGTAAGCCTCGATACCGTAAACGCCGTCGCCGTCTGCATTGATATAGCCGAGCACCGCACCAGCAAGCTCGTTCTGCGGATAGAAGCGCTTTGTCGTCGGCTCGCATCTTATACCGTCGAGCTCATTGTCCGAGAGGAACTTGTTTATCTTATCGCAGGTGGTCTTTTCGACCTCCTTCTTGATTATCTCGTACATCGTGTCGGCCTCGCACTTTTCCTTTACGGTCTTAGCCTCGACCATAAGCTCCTCCGAGAGCAGTGCCACGAGCTCGTCATACAGCTTGTCAGCGCTCTTGCATTCATCAAGGGTCTTCTGATACTCAGCACGCTTTTTCGAGTCGTCCTCCTCCGAGATGTCCTGTTTTATCTTTTCTATCTTGTCGTCCTTGGCTTTGAGCTGCTCTTTGAGCATCACGGGGTCTGCGTAGACGTTATACACAGTCGAGCTCTGTGCGAGCACCTGTGATTTTGCGTCGTATATCGCACCTCTTGATGCCTTCACCACGGTGCTTTGCAGCTGCTGTGAGTTTGCAAGCTCCTGCCACATCTTTGCGTCCTTGACGGTCACCTTGAAGATGCTGTATATCAGGTATGCGACCACCGCAGCAAACGCCGCAAGTATCACGATATTAAGCCTTTTTTTCATCGAAAACGTTGGTTTATCGGTCATTGGTATGCTCGGTTCCTTTCATCATCAGTTTGTGCATTTTAACGGGCTAAAGTCGTTTTTTCGACAGCATTTTGCCCTATCTTACAATTTGCCTCTTAATTTTATATAAGACAAGAAAGCTAAGCACATAAAGTCCTTAACTTTCTTAAATAATTATTATTTTATTTGAGCCCGAGATATTCCAGAATCCCTCCTATGGTCTTCTTTATCCTCATGAATACATTGTCGTCCTCCTGCTTAACAGGCTCAGAGACTGCGTCCTTTTTAACTCTTATGTATTCTATCTGGCTCTTGTTGAGCTTTTGCAGCCCAAGCTCGTCCTCTGCGTATGACTCGACCTTTGTAAGGCCTGTTTTCTGAGCGAGCTCTGATTCCAGGCTCTTGTTCTCGTTCTCATACTGCTCAAGCTCTGCCTGGAGCTGTGCCTGCCTGCTGTAGAGCGAGCTGAGCTCGACCCTGCCGTACATTATAGCTGCCAGCAGCACACCTGCGAGAATAAATATCGCAACGAACCTTGCAACTATCACCCTGTCAAAGGTAAAGGTGCCGCTTTCGTGGGCGATCTTCCTTTTACGGTCAGTTTCCTGCTCACGCAGTTCTTCAAGGTCGTAATTATAAGCTAAATTCTGCTTTGACATATTTCCTCACCGATCCCTCAGGGGCTTATTTCTCTGCCCCGTATACATTTACACAACTTCTCTGTCTTTTAGTTTTTCAATTATTCTGAGCTTTGCCGAGCGTGAGCGGTTATTGACTTCAAGCTCCTGCTCTGATGCGGTAATTGGCTTTCTGTTGACGAGCCTGCCGCTCGGGGTCTTTCCGCAGACGCACACCGGGAAATCCGGCGGGCACTCGCAGCCCCTGCAATACTCTGCAAATCTCTGCTTTACGAGCCTGTCTTCAAGCGAGTGGAATGTGATTATACACATTCTTCCGCCGACATTCAGGCAGTCAAACGCAGCATCGAGTGCGTTTGAAAGGTGTTCAAGCTCCCCGTTGACCTCTATCCTTATCGCCTGGAAGGTCTTTTTACAGGGGTTCTTTTCTCTGCGTGCCTTCTGCGGCACGTTATTTTTTACTATCTCCGCAAGCTGAGCGGTAGTTTCGATAGCTCCCTGCTCTCTTGCCTTAGCTATGCCTCTGGCAATGCTTTTTGCGTATTTCTCCTCGCCGTATCTGAAAATGATATCGGCAAGCTGGCTCTCTGCATAATCGTTTACAACGTCACGGGCGCTCATACCGCTGCTGCTCATTCTCATATCGAGCGGCGCATCGTTATGGTAGCTAAAGCCCCTCTCTGCGTTATCGAGCTGGTATGACGAAACGCCCAGGTCAAGGAGTATGCCGTCAACTCCCTCTATGCCTGACCGGTCGAGCACCTGTCTTATCTCGTCATAGTTTGAGAGCACTACCTTTGCGTTATAGCCCTCAAGCCTCTGCGACGCTGTTTTCACAGCCTCGGGGTCACGGTCTATAGCTATCAGCAGCCCGTTTTCAAGGCGCTTTGCTATCTCCCTTGAATGCCCGGCACCGCCTGCGGTACCGTCTACATATACCCCGTCGGGCTTTATCGCAAGCCCTTCTATACACTCATCAAGCATTACCGAAAAATGCTTAAATTCCATTAAAATTCTGTCCCTTCAAGAGCCTTCATGAGCTCCTCCTCATCGACTGATGCGTTCATCTCGTCAAAGCGCTGCTTATCCCATATCTCGCATCTGTCAAAAACGCCGGAAACGATGACATCCTTTACAAGCCCTGCCTGCTCACGCAGGTTCTGGGGAATAAGTATCCTCCCCTGCTTGTCCGCCTCGACCTCTATCGCCCATGACATGATATTGCGCTGTATAGCCCTGCCTCTTATCATCGGGATAGCACGCAGCTTTTCGCATATTGCCTCGAAATTCTCATTCGAGTAGACGAAAAGGCAGCCGTCGATGCCCTTGGTAACGATGAATCTGTCGCCTATCTCATCTCTGAGCTTCTGCGGAAAGCTCATTCTTCCCTTGACGTCCATAGTCTGAGAGAAGTTACCTTTAAGCCTGTCCTGCAACGGATCCACCCCTTACGGCGTCTGGATTTATGCGATTTAGGCACTCAATACCACTTTTTCGCACTTTTTACCGCCGATACACATATTATACACTATTATTTTATAAATTGCAACCGAACATTTATTTCATTTTCCTTCATATGGGGTGTAAACAAGGGAAAACCGCCGTCGCAATACTGCATTTATGGGCGAGTGATGTTACAATTGCACGATATGTAGTAACCAGCCTGTAATATGTAAAATTTTTATGAACGCCCAGCGCTGCAAAAACACCCGACTGCGATTTTCAGCACAGCCGGCAGCATATTTGCCGCACATCTACATATTGTGTCGGCAGTTCATATATCAGTATATTGTCAATTTACTCTTACATATATAACTATACCACAATATCTTGTATTCGTCAATAGGTTTTTCATCATTTT
The DNA here is from genome assembly GCF_000686125.1 of Ruminococcus sp. NK3A76. Taxonomy (NCBI): domain Bacteria; kingdom Bacillati; phylum Bacillota; class Clostridia; order Eubacteriales; family Oscillospiraceae; genus Ruminococcus; species Ruminococcus sp. NK3A76. The sequence continues at coordinate 318,180 of NZ_JMMA01000002.1, read as the reverse complement.
CTCGTATTTTGACTAATTTTTTTACTTTTTAAAAGCAAACGGCGCAGACACTACATATTGTGGGCGGCAATTATTTCAAAAGGGTTACGCATTTTATGTTAAATGAGATAATTATTACAAGCGCCAAAAAAGACACCCTGCAAGGGCAGCACAGCCCTCACAGGGTAAACATCATCTTATAGTGAACGAATCGTAAGTCTCGCCGTCTGATATACTGAAATACGTCATGCCGACGTTGTCCTTGATATCGCCGTTTTTATAGCACCTGGTGATATCTATGCGGCAGGAGGTGCCCTCAACGGTGGTTATCCACAGATTGCCGTAGCATTCCTGCGTCTTGCCGTCGTAGGAGGTGTATTCCTCGGTATAGGGATAGAGCGCATCACGGTCTATCCTTCCGCCCTTGTATATCTTAAATATCTTCTCTATGCTCTTGTCGATATCGGCGTTGTTGTCTATCACGTTCTTTGAAAACAATGCCTTTATCGCCGCCGAGTCGTGGTTTTCGAGCGCCTGAAGCACAGGCTCGAAGAATTCGAGCTTTTTCTGCCGCTCGTCCTCATCGCTCCGGTCTTCATCGGTCATATAGTCAAACTCGACTATGTTGCTTATAGGCACAGCGTTCCCCTCATCGTCAAGGGCATAGGCATATATCCTGTGATGTGCGGATATACTGCGCAGGTTGATAGTCTGCCCCTCGGCGTAGTCATAGTTTATCGTATAGGGGTTATAGCCGAACTCTGTGCCGACCAGCCTGCCTGTCATCTCCTGCGCAAGGTAGATATCGACATACCTCGCAAAGCCGTCGGGCAGCTTTGGCATAGTCACGGTAAACGCCTTTTCATCGACAGTTATATTTAGCTTTTCATCGCCGAGAGCTTTTATGATATCGCTTCCGCCTGCGACAGTGAAGCTGACAGTGTCGCTCACCGGCAATACCTCTGTCTCAGGGTCTGAGTACCCCTCAGGGTCAGGGTATGTGAACACCTTGACGAGCGTCACAGTATACTCGCCTGTGATATCCTCCCTGCCATCCCACTCGACAGCCGGTATATCCAGCGTCTTTGTCAGTGCCGGGAGAGAATACGGCAGGCTGCCGCTCTCGCTCTTTGGGTGCATAAGCTCGCCGTTTCGCTCGACAAGCCATGCGATATCGCCGTACTCCTTCATGTCCTCAGGCCTTGTAACGACAAAGCTGTCATCAAGCTCCAGCCCCACCTTCGGCAGGTCAAACCTCTCGATATCCCTGTGGTCAGACACGAACTCATACGACTCGATAAGCCCCGAGCGCTTAAAGTATCTCACCTTAATGATATTCTCACGGCGCTTTTCGTTGCGCTCCCATAGCTTTTGCATGACTGCTTTATCGAGCGCTGTTATCGGCAGGCTCACGCCGTCGGCAGTCTTGACCCAGCAGCAGTTGTCATCCGAGCCGAGCTTGTCGATATACGGCACTCCGCAGGTCTCAAATGTCATAACGTCGATATAGCCTGTGGATATACTTTCAAGCTTTTCGTCAAGCGTGACGTTATAGATAGTGTTGCGCAGATGCTTTATGCCGAAATCGCCCTCCGCCGTACAGAGAAACGAATGCGACCTGCAAAAGCAAAACACTGAAATGAACCCTGCCGCACCGAGAGCGATGATATATCCTATGATGCTCTTTACAAACAGCTTCGCAGGCCTGTTGTCAGGCTTAAGGTGCGGGTTGCCGGGGTCTTTGAGCATTTTATAGACCTTAACAGACGAGGTCTTGTTTCGTATGAGCATAGCAAAAGCATCAAGGATAAGATACACAGCCCCCAGCAGGCAGAAAGCCGCCATCAGGTCACACACGGCTATCGTGTAGAGTGACTCTTTCACCGCAGAGATAGCCGTTTCATTTGCTGTCCTTGACGGGATACGCACAGCCCCGACAAACATCGAAACGACCATGCTTATCATAAGCACTGCGAAGACAACGCCACGCAGTGTCATCTTAAACCTAAGCTCCCTGAAGCTCTTTTCAAACGGTGTCATTTACAGTAGTACTCGATATATCTGTCCATGCAGGACTGAACTATCTCAACTGCCTCCTGTTCGCCCTTTACATCGTCTATCACGGTGTCCTTGCCTTCAAGCTGCTTATACACCGTGAAGAAATGGCTCATCTCATCAAAGATATGCGCAGGCAGCTGGGATATATCGGTATACATATTGTATGTAGGGTCATTGAAGGGTATAGCGATTATCTTCTCGTCAGCAGCGCCGTTATCGAGCATGGATATAACGCCTATCGGGTAGCAGTCAACGAGCGACAGCGGCACGAGCGTCTCAGAACAGAGCACGAGCACATCGAGAGGGTCGCCGTCCTCGGCATATGTCCTCGGTATAAAGCCGTAATTTGCCGGGTAGTGGGTCGAGGTATAAAGAATTCTGTCCATTTTGAGAAGGCCTGTCGTCTTGTCAAGCTCATACTTGACCTTTGAGCCCTTGGGTATCTCGATAACTGAGGTGAATTTCTTTTTGCTTATCGCCTTGGGTGAAATATCGTGCCAGATGTTCATAAACTTCACTTTCCTTTCTGTTACTTGTCTTCTGCTTTATACATTCCTTCGCTTTTAAGGTTTTCGACTATATCAAAAACATTCTCGCCGTTTACGTCTACTCTCAGGCTGATGCCGGGGGTCTCCTCAGAGAAGCCCTCCCACATTGTTCTGAGCTTGTTGACCTTCTTTATGCTAAGGTCTGAGAGCAGGGCTGCGGTCTTTCGCTTTTCGGGGCAGTAAATGGATATCTGCTGATAGTCCATAACATATATCTCGTCGTTTGAAGAATGCGACCCGAAGCCGAAGCGTGATATACCGTCCTGCACGAGCAGCTCGCCGTAGCGCTTCATGATAGCCTTTGCAACGGGTATGGTGCAGTTGTCGAGGTAGTAGATATCATACCCCGTGTCTTCTTCGTCGGCGTTTTTAGGCAGTTCAAGAAAGAAGAAAACAGGCTCATCGAGCAGACCTATAAAGCTGCCCACGAGCTGAGGAATCTTCTCAGCGCTCACCACCGCCTCAAAGCCGGAATCATTCTCTGTATATGCGCTTATCACGCTATCGTCGAGCTCAACATCGACGCCATTGATAAGCTGAAACTTTTCATTTTCCATATCCTTCACCCCCAAAGTGGTCTTTATGACATTATACCACACTTTACGCTTTTTGTAAACAGGGGGCTTTTTCAGGTAACAGGTTACAGGTAACAGGTAACAGGTAAGGTTTCCGCCAAAGGCGGACGTATGCACGTTCGGGCGGTTCCTCCCCCAACAGCAAAGCCCCCGAAGTTATGAAAACCTCGGGGGCTGATCTTTTAAGGCAATACCGCACGAAGATTGTGCGCAGATCACGCAGTCAGATTTTTCGTCAGATCACCCAGATCTGCCGCAGGAATACTACCGTATTTCAAGGTGGATTTGGGCGATATGACGGAAAAGCTGCAAGTAAGATGCGTACAAAGCCGTCAGGCGGTCTTTGTGCGGTGTTGCCTTAAATACATCGGCGTAGCCGATACCTCAACTGTTACCTGTTACCTGATTATTTCCTGTACTGTATCCTGTCGTTATCAAGAGTTGTGATGTGCGAGGGGGTGTCCATAGAGGATATCGACATCGCAAACAGCAGGTCGGTACACTTGACTTGCTTCAGGAAGTCTATAGCATTTACGTTGAAGTATCTGAAATCGACAACATAGATATGCTCAAAGCCGCCTACCATGAACGGAACAAGAGCATTGCCGAAGCTGTCCTTGAAGATAACGAGTGTACGGCCGTTCTTGACGTCGGTGTCTATCTGGCAGATGAGCTCGTCGCCGCCCATGAATACAGAGTAGGTGTTGACACCCTCTGCGTAGTCATAGAACAGCACGTCTTCCCTCTTGTTTGTGAAGTCGGTGTTGTAGTAGTAGGTCTTGTATTCATTCTTCGGCTTGAAGTATGTGAAGGTGTCGGGGTGGTTCTTTATCTCCTCGTTGTAGTCGCTGTACATATACATAGTGCCGCAGAAGTCTTCCTTGAAGTATCTGCCGTATTCCGAGAGCTCAGGGTAGTTTACGCCTGCTGCTTCTGCAAATATCTTGCCTGCGTAGTATGCGCCAAGCGGCTGCCAGTGGTGGTCTGTACGGGAATAGATATACTCCTCGGTGTGCTTTTCAAGCTCAGGGTAAACATCAACCGTGATGATGTCCTTGACGTTTCGCCTCATGACCTCGATATTGTCAGGCTGGCTCGCAACCGTGTCCTCAAAGTTCTTGGGGATATAGTATGCCGAGGATATCGGTATAGGCATATTATAGACATTCACCTTGCTGCCGAGCTCCTGCTTGTACTTGTTTATCGTCTTTGCATAAAGCTCAGAGTTTTCAAAAGTACCGTAGAAAGCCGAGACTGCTCTAACATTGTTGCCCGAGCCCTCGACGATAACGCTGCCGTAGACAGTGCCCTCATCAAAGTTTGTCTCCACCTGCTTTACCTGCTCCTGCATGGTGGTTATCTTTTCCTCAGGCTCTGTCTCCTTGGGCTCGCCGCCGTCGCCGCCGTCCTCTTCAGAGCTGTCGTCGTCTACCACAGCAGCTATATTGACATTGGCAGTAGCAGTAGTCACTATCTTTGAGGGCTCTTCGAGCACCTCTTTCTTGACGACCTTGACGTTTGAGGATATCTTTACGTCGTCCTTGGGGCCGTAGTGAGAGGTTATATCAGCGCTCATTCTTTTGAGCTCCTCTCTGCCGGGAACTGTGTCTGTAAAATACTCGGTCACTTTCTTTGCAAAGCTGCCGTCAAAGTAGCTGTCCTTTGAAAAGCTCGGCATTGTAGCGAGCATTCTGTTTTCCGAGTTTATAAAGCCGCTCTCTCGGTCGGCAAATAGCAGATATGCAAATATGCCGAATATGCACAGCAGGCAGCAGGCAGCGTTTATAAAGCGGAACTCCGAGCGGAAGAGGTTGGGCTCACGCTTTTTGGGCGGCTCAACATGATAGAGCTCCTCAAACAGCTTGTCGTACTCCTCCTTGGCAAGCAGCCTTTCCTGCTCGATAGCCTCCTCCTCATCGTCAGAGACAGTCATCTTTATCACAGCGTCCTCCCCCTCAAAAACTACAGGGAGAACAGGCTCGTACTTTTTCTTTTTCTTCTCATTAAGGTCATCGGGCACATAGGGGTTATCAAGCTCTGCCGGGGGCTCCTGCTCCTCCTCTGTCTCCTGTGCCTTTTCGCTTTCCTCCGAAGGCTCGCTGTCCTCAGGCTCCTTGGTCTCAGGTACACTGTCCTCAGTCTCGCTGACCTCAGTTTCTTCTTTAGTCTCTGTGACCACTTCGGGTTCTTTTTTCTCTTTGGTTTCCTTGTGCTTCTTTTCCTTTTTAGCCTTTTTTATAACCTCAAGAGCCATGAACTGCTCGTCGATATCCGCCTTTGTTTTAGCGGCGGCCTCCTCATCGACCTTTTCCCACTCGTCATTGCCGGTCAGAGCGTCGAAGCTGTCGAGCCGGCTTATGCTCTCGGCAAAGAGCTTATCGAGCTTTTCAAGCTGCTTTGAGGGGTCAAAGCTGCCGTCAAGCGGCTTTTTGTCTTTATTCTTCATAATAACTCACCTGTCAGAATCTGAAATACAAGAACGGATTATTTGTAGTATTAACGAGCAGTATGCTGCAAATAAGCAGTATGGCAAGGTTGCACACAACGCCTGCTGACTGTATCACGACAGCGCTCGTTCTGTTTTTCATGCAGCGCTCCTTTATCTTGGGAACGATAGGCATGGTAAACAGCACGACTGCCACAAGTATATATGCGTTGTTCCTGATAACTGTCTTGGTTATAGTATCAGTTAACGGGTTGCCGTTAGCGCCGACTGTCGCCTTGAAGAACTTCAAAAGCGGCCCTGTCTTGTCAAAGTAGAATATACCGAAGCCGAAGCCTACCACGAGCACGGTATAGATATGCAGCAGCACGGCAGGGATCTTTTGAAGCCTCTCCTTGCCTATGCCTATCTCGATAAGCAGGAAGATGCCGAAGTATATGCCCCATATCGGGAAGTTCCAGCTCGCACCGTGCCAAAGGCCTGTGAGCGACCAGACTATCATTATATTGAGCAGATGCCTGCCCTTGCTGACCCTGTTGCCGCCGAGGGGGATATACACATAATCACGGAACCACGACGAGAGGGATATATGCCATCTGCGCCAGAATTCAGAAATAGACTTGGATATGAGCGGATACTTGAAGTTCTCATCAAAGTGGAAGCCGAATATCCTGCCAAGACCTATGGCTATATCGGAATATCCCGAGAAATCGTAGTAATACCACAGTGCGACCATTATTCCGCCGAACCATGCACCTGTCACAGACACTGTGCTTACAGCCGCATAGCCGTCTGATGCCTCGCCGAAGCAGGTGGAAACTATCTTGCTGATAGCGTTTGCGATGATGACCTTTTTGCCAAGGCCTAAGATTATGCGTGAGATGCCCTCTGACACCATCTGCATATCCGAGGTGCGGTATTCTATCTCCTTGCCTATCGTCGAATAGCGCACTATAGGCCCTGCGACGAGCTGCGGGAAAAGCGACACATACATAAGGAACTTGAAGAAATTATGCTGTGTGGGCACCTTATCTCTATAGCAGTCGATAGTATAGGATATCGTCTGGAAGGTATAGAAGGATATGCCTATCGGCAGCCTTATATTCGGCACGGTGAACTCTGTGCCGACAAGGTTATTGACATTCTCGACTATAAAGCCTGAATACTTGAACGCCACGAGAAGCCCTAAGTTTATCACGAGCGAGCAGACGACTGCAAGCCTCGCCGGCGTTTTGCCCCGGTTTTTTTCTATCACAAGGCCGTTTATGTAATCGACCACCGCCGAGAACACCAGCAGGCAGACCCACACAGGCTCGCCCCACGCATAGAACACCAGTGAGAAAACTATCAGCACGGCGTTTCTGATATGCAGGTTCCTCGTCATGAAATAGAATATCAAACAGACGGGCAGAAAGAAGTATATAAAGAAAAGATCTGCAAAAACCAAAAACAAAATCCCCTTTATCATCAAATCGCCTTTATGTGTACAAAAAACCACACATATCGACATACATTAATTATTATATCACACAAAAGCTCCCCTTGTCAACCCGAAAATACAACAAAAAACGCACCCGGCAGGTGCGCTTTTTATACTTTTATTAAGGCAACACCGCTGGGCCATTGTACGTCAGACACGCAGTCAAATTTTTCGTCAGATTGGCTAAATTTACCGCAGGAATACTAACGTATTTCAAGGTAAATTTGGGTAATATGACGGAAAATTTGCAAGTGGATGGCGTGCAAAGGTATCCGCCGGTGGCCCGGCGGTGTTGCCTTAAGTTTTATAACAATATTACACAGTCAAAAACACACTTTCTCAGTCGTCGATGATGCTCTTGACAGGTGCGTTGTCACGCTCGTTTCTTAGCTTGCGGTATCTGAGATAGCGCCTGATGATACTGATAAGCAGCAGCACCAGCCCCAGAACAAGAAAAGCTATCTCGGGATAATGGCGGCGCACATAGATCTTATCAAGGTTTTGTATATCAGGGTCACTTATGTAGTTATCGTTAAGCATTCTTCGCACTGTTTCTACAAGAAATACGGAAGTCTTCATATATAATATAGTTCCAGCGGCATTGAGCACGAAGGAAACTATATACTTTTTAAAGAACATCAGCAGCAGCGCCGCAAGCAGCAGCACAACGCCTATGAGCATATACACAGCATATTTCTTAGGCACCTCATGCACCTGCCCGGTGAATATACCTATAATAGTCACACCGCCGTAGTAGAAGCAGGAATAGATATAAACGCCCACCGCTATGAGTTTGAGCAAAAGGCAGTATATCGGCTCTTTTTTGAGCAGCCTTACTGATGAAAGGCTGAGAGTATCTTTTTCCCTGACTTTTTCTTTAAGCTCCTGTTCTTCTTTTTCTATCTCTTTTTTCTGCTCTATCTGCTTAAGTGATCGTTCCTTAAGGCGTTCTTTTTTTGATTTCAAAGCCGTTTTCACCTTTACCTTTAATGTATTCTGTCACAAGCACGCCGTATATGCTGCTTTCTTTTTAAATAAAACAATGCCAATGCTTATTATATCATAATATTATTCTTTTTGCAACACAAATATTTTCTTTGAATAGAAATATATTTCATTCAAACCAAAGAAAATAATACTTGCATTGCCGTCTGTATTAAATCTTCAAAAAAGCCAAAAATAAAAATGAGTTCAATTCAGAAAGGACGTAATCAAAAATGAAGAGATTTTTCAAACGCTCGGCTGTTTTCTTAGGGGCTGCGGCACTTTCGGTGCTGGGGCTGACGGGGTATTATTCCTCTGCGCTGCCTGACAGCATATACACATCAGGGCCGCCGGCGTTACAGACGTTTTTTGACATAACAGCCGACGGTCAGGGCAGCTATCAGGCAATAACCGGGGCTGACTCCTCACGCACCTATACGCTAAAGCTCTTTGGCACGGTGCCGATAAAGGACATTCAGGCAAGCACGAAAGCCAGGCCTATGCTCGTACCCTGCGGTGAGCCGTTCGGGATAAGGCTCATCACTGACGGAGTGCTGGTGATAGACCTGCAGGCAGACGGCGGCTTTGACGGGGATATGTCCTGCCCGGCGGCGAGGTGCGGCATACGCATAGGCGACATTATCACAAGCGTTGACGGGCAGTGCGTTTCTTCTAACGACGACATCTCAGGCATAGTCGAGCAAAGCGGCGGCGAGCCTGTAAGCGTAACGGTAAAGCGCATGGGCAAGGTCATGAACATGACGCTCACCCCGGAGCTGGCAGGCGGAAAGTACCGTGCAGGAATGTGGGTGCGTGACTCATCGGCAGGCATAGGCACACTGACCTTTTACGATGAGCAGTGCGGCGGCTTCGGAGGGTTAGGCCACCCGATATGCGATGCCGACACAAGGCAGCCGCTGCCGCTTTCCGAGGGAAATGTAGGCGAGGTCGAGATAACCGGCTATGAAAAGAGCGTTGAAGGCGACCCCGGCGAGCTCAAAGGGCATTTCTGCTCATCGGCGGCGGCAGGCACGCTTTCGCTGAACACAGGGTGTGGGGTATTCGGCAGGCTTTTCTCATCGCCGTCTGAGCATGGGGCGGTGCCGCTTGGCTACAAGCAGGAGGCGCACGAAGGGGAAGCATATATCTACACCACTCTTGACAACGGCGAGCCGCAGAAATACGGCATCGAGATAGAAAGCGTTGATCTGTCAGACGATGCCGAGCACTCGATGATAATAAAGATAACCGACGACGAGCTGACAGACAAGACCGGCGGCATAGTTCAGGGCATGAGCGGCAGCCCGATAATACAGGACGGCAGGCTGATAGGCGCTGTGACGCACGTCTTCACAGAAGACCCCACGAGGGGCTATGCGGTATTTGCAGAGAAGATGTATATAACAATGAAGCAGAGCGCAGACATCGGAGAGCAGGCAGCAGACGGCAGATAAAAGGTCTTCTGTTGTCGAAAACGACGGACTATAGTCATATATTTGAGAATTATCTCAGTTTGTTATATTATTAGCATTATTATGGTGTATTATGCATAAATATAGGATAATTTTGTTGTGAAAAATCCCGAAAAGTTATTGATTTTTGATTTGTGGTATGATATGATAGTTATTGTAAGGAAAAAACGTGCGCACACATTACAATACAATTGACAACGGAGGAAAACACAATGACAGGTAAGATAAAGATACTCATAGGTGACGATTCGGCTCAGTACGGGGTGGCAACTGCCTCGGCGCTCAGGAGCATGGGATTTTTCGTGATAACGAGAAGCAAGGACGGCGGCAAGATATTCGATGCGATAAAAAACGAGCAGCCGGACGCTGTGATATGCGATGCCGTACTGCCGTCGGTAGATGCTATTGAAATGATAAGGCGCTCTCAGGCGCTTGACAAAAAGCCGCTGTTCATCATCACGAGCAGCTACGAGAATGCCTTTATCGAGCAGCAGGTGATGAATGCCGGGGCAGCGTACTTCATGCTGCGCCCCTTTGATGTGAACATCTTAGGCGAGAGGATAAAGGCGCTTTTAGAGATAGATTCGGACATATCCACAGGCATGAGTGCGACCTCACACAGGCCGCTCGACCAGACCTCGCTTGAAATAATCGTCACTGACATAATACATCAGATAGGCGTGCCTGCGCACATCAAGGGTTATCACTATCTGCGTGAGGCGATAATCAGCTCGGTCAACGACAGGGAGATGCTTGAAAGTGTCACAAAGATACTCTACCCGACCGTTGCAAAGAAATTCTCGACCACCAGCTCCCGTGTTGAGCGTGCTATCCGTCATGCTATCGAGATAGCGTGGGACAGAGGCGACATCGACACGCTGAATTCTTTCTTCGGCTACACCGTAAACACGGGCAAGGGCAAGCCGACAAACAGCGAGTTCATAGCGCTTATTACGGATAAGATAAGTTTGAAGTATAGGGCGAAGGTTTCGGCGTGAATTGAATTTGGGCATAAAAAAGTCCCCCTGCGGAGTGCAGGGGGATATATGCTTTTATCATGTTTTATTCTCTGTCAGCAGATCATGATACCTTTTCAAATATCCAGAGCTGAGTCTTTTCATTCTTTGTGAATGTGTAGCTCCATATATTTGAGCCGACCTTCTGAGAACCAGCGCTGCCATATGCATCAAGAACCACCTTAGTATTAGCTGCATTTCTGATATAGAACTTGTTATCCTTCTGAGCTTCGATCATAAACTCCTGAGTTTTATCATTAGCAACAAATGTATAAAGGTTAGCATTTGTCTTGGAAACTATATCATCAGCATACAGATTAAGAACTACCTTCTTATTATCCTTAAGTGTGAAATACCATGCATTGGTTTTTGCATTATAGTGTGCTACCCACAGGCTTGAAGAAGCGTTCTTTTTAACAAACTGAACATTTGTCTTCTTGGAAGTACCGTTGCTCTTAGTACCTATATATAGCTTACTATTGGAAGCTGCTGTGCGTATTCTATAAGTACCGCCGTCCTTAAGAACTGTGCTGTGGATGGTAGTTTTTATGAAGTCGTCCATAATATCAGCAATGCCTTTAAGGTTTTTAGTACCAACATCTCCGGTCTTTTTAAAGCCTACAATATTGCAAACCTTATAACCCGAGAGCTTTGTCTGACCTGTTCCGCCCGGATCAGCGATCTTGATATCGCCGTCTTTGGTTTTGCTTATCGGGCAAACATAGTGATTGCACTTGCCGTCTTTCCTGCAAGATACACCTACCAAGAGATAATAACCCTTATCAAGATAATTACCGACAGCTTTGATAGCATCAGCCTTTTTCTTGCTTGCTACATTTACAGTATTCTTATAAACGAGCTTAGGATAAGCCTTTGTCACCTTATTCCATGAAATGCAGCTGTTTTTATCAAAAGCGCCTGCCTTCTGAAGGTCTGTAAGGCACTTTCCAGGGTCAAAATTATCCTCTGTGCGCAGACCGGCCTTAACAACATTCATAGCGATAGAAGTAACAGCACAGCCATAGCCTGCAAGTGTACTGTTCTTATCACTCGGTGTGATGAGCCTTGACTTCCACTTATCATCTGTTTGTCTCCATGAAGTATACTTTGCCACCTTTGCCTCGGCTGTTATTGCCGAATCAGAGAATAATGAGATATTACTGTCTGTTGGCAAAACAGCAGCACTGCTTACAACAGAAGCCATTACCATAAACATAGCAACGATCCTCTTGCATCTGCTTGTCTTTTTCATAACAACACTTCCTATTGTATAATATATTAACAGCATACAACTATGCTATTATGATATAATAATATCACCAATCCATCACAAAGTCAATACCATTTTGTATATTTCGTAATAATATGACAATATTATATCTGATTTTTGTAGCATTTTGCAACAGCCATAATTTTCCTCTATATCTTTTTTTCAAAAAAACATTGACAAGCGCGGAAAAATATGATATAATAATTTGGTGATGAAATCTAACAGCACATCGAGGTGTGGCTCAGTTTGGTAGAGCGCTGCGTTCGGGACGCAGAGGCCGCAGGTTCAAGTCCTGTCACCTCGACCAGAAACGCCCTTACAGCTTATGGGCTGCGCTGATATAGAAGTTTTATGCCATAGTACTTCTGATCCAAAGTCAGAAGTACTATGGCGTTTCTATTGACAGACCTTCAATACTGTGTTATAATTGTTACTGACAAAAATCGGAATTAAAAGGAGTATTCTATGGATAAAGATAAAGTGAGAGTCATTAAAATAAGTAAAGAAGCGCTGTTTGAATTTATTTATGAAAATTTTATTGCAAAACAAGATGAGTATTTAGATGTTGATAAGACTGAAGTATCAAATTATTTTGATATTGATTATGAGAATGGACATTTTATTTTCTGCGCAATAAAATTTGAAGATGAGGATGGAAATTTTCTTTCTATGCCTGCTGAGATCAACTTACAAAAACTAATGAAAATTATTCCGGATACAACAGATTCAATGCTGTCTCCTACCTCAAAATATTATAAGGAATACTCTAAAGACGAATTAGCTGAATTGTCAAAATTATGATTTATCTTAACACCCGAATAAAAAATGCCCCGAATCACGATAAAGTGCTTCGGGGCAAAACTTCAATATGGGTATCCGTCATATGCTGTAAGGGTTTAGTTAATAGTGAATAGCGAATAGTGAAATGATCAAAAGTGCTCCTTGTGGAGAGACTGAGCATTATTCACTATTTTTTTATTGCCACAAAAAGCACCCGCAATAAGCGAGTGCCTTGTGACTGTTATGTACCTCATATCATGCGTTTTCTACCACCGCACCGAACGGCGCAAGGGAGAGCTTGGCGAGCTTGAAAAACTGCATTCCGAAGGGTATGCCAACGACAGTTATGCACAGCAGACAGCCGAGGAAAAAGTTGCCGAGCGCAAGCTCTAAGCCTGAGAAAAAGAACCACAGTATGTTTACAAGAAACGACCCTGCACCGCCCTCGTATCTGACCTCCTTGCCAAATGGAGCGAACGACATTCCGGATAGCTTGATGCACTGTATGCCAATGGGTATGCCGACTATAGTTATGCACCAGAACAGCCCGGCGCAAAGCCAGCCCAGCCCGCTTAATAAGCCGCCGCAGACAAGCCACAGCAGATCACCTAAAAAGCTCATATCAAAAAGCCCCTTTCTGTTATCTTTAAGTACTGTTATATTATACCACACACAGGCTGCAGCAGTCAATAGATGTGATGCAAAAAGGCACTCATGTCTTTTTCTGACAAAAGTGCCTTGAATTCTTCTATCTGTAGCTTCCGTATTTGTTCTTGAAAGCCATTTTGTCGTTGTACATCGCCTTGTCGGCACGCCTGAAGACCAGTTCTGCGGTCGAATCGTCAGAGGCCTTTTCTGCCATGCCGAGTGCGGCTGAGTATCTGCACCACGGGTCGGCATCTGTGCGGCTGTAGCTCTCTGCAAAGCCGGCTTTGAGCTTGTCAAATATCTCCCTGCGGTCGTTATAGTCTGCGCCCTGGAGTATCACCACGAACTCATCGCCGCCTATCCTGTATACGGGCGAATGCTTGAAAGCCTCGCAGGCCATGCGGCAGCTGCCGATGATGTACTGGTCGCCTGCCTTGTGGCCGTAGTCGTCGTTTACCTGTTTTAAGTGATTAAGGTCTATCATGACAAGTGCAAATTCCGCACTGCCGTCATTTATCGCAGCATTGAGCTCGTCTACCTTCTTGATGTATGCGCTCTTGTTGCCGACACTTGTCAGTGCGTCCTTGTAGGTCTGCTCGCTTAAGCGGCCTATCTGCCTATCCTTGTCCTCGATGTCACGCTCGGCCTTCTGCTTGTCTTCCATGAGCACCGACATATCGTTTAAGTAGTCGATTATGTTTATCTGCATGGAGCGTATGCCCTGGTATATCTCGTTTATCTCGTCGTGGCTCTTTATCTTAAGCTCGATAACACCTGCTTCCTCGTAGCTCATGTGCTCTGAGGGGGTGAAGTGCTTCATCTCGGCTGTTATCTTGTCAAGCGGCCCTACGACAACTAAATTGATAAACAGCACCGACCCTGCAAGCACCGTCACGGAAAACAACAGCGACCCGATGATGATGCTTATGAGCATGGTGTATCTTTCATTCATCACATCGTCCATGTCGTAGTCACAGCCGACAATGGCCACGCAGTCGCCGTTTTTGTCATGAACAGGCTTGAAATCAGAGCACAGCCAGCCCCACACGCCGTTGGATATAGTCGGCTCGGGCATATCTTCAATGTCATATCCGCAGAGCTCTGCCTCACGCTCCTCGATGTAACCGGTCTCATAGATCTCTCCTGTGTCGTCGGTTATAAGGTACATATCCTCTGTTGCGTCCTTGTCTGTGTCGGCAACTATGTATATATACTTCATATCGGATATGTTCCTGAGATACTTGGAGATATAGCCTCGTATCTCGGAAAACTTATCCCAAACGCCTTTTTCTTTGAGATAGTCCTCTATAGCCTGTTCGTCATCTTCCTCCTCCGCCTTTTCACGGAGCTGCTGGTATTCATCAGTTGCCAACACTTTGCCAAACTCCGCAAGGAAATCGCCGTCAACAAAGGAAGCGACATTCTTTGCATTGTTGGAAGCTGCCTGCTTGTAGTAGTCGTCTATGCTTTTCGCACTTGTTTTGTATGCTATCATCGACACTCCGAAAACGACTGTGAACGTTGCAAGGAAAACGAATATATACATCTTTATTCTTATAGAGAAAAAACGCTTTTTTCCCATTATCTCAATTCTCCTCTGAAGTGTCTTTTATCTTTGCTTGTATACTCCCACTATGAGCTTGTCAGCATTTCCCTCACGAACGAGTGCGGCCTTCAGCTCGACCGGTATCTGCTCACCGTCTATCAGAAGGTGATAGCTCAGTACGAACTGGCCGTTCTTTCTTATCGCTTCAAATATCTTTTCCTTGCTGAAGCTGCTGAAAAACCTCTCGTATTCATCGGGCAGCATAACTGTTTTACCGTCTGTCCTTGACTGCTCGAAGAAATCCTTGCCCTCCTTGGCAAAGCCGAGCGAGCTGTAGGCATTCGCAGCGTTGTACTCGATGTAATCTCCGCTGACGATATCAACAAAGTATATGCATATATAGTCGCCCGAGAGCGCCATTATGCGTGAGAATACCATCTCGTTGCGGTGTGCGTGTTCGAGCTTGAGCTTCTGCTTCATCTGCATGTCGATATTGCTGACACCTATTATTATATGCTTCGGGTCATGCGGCATACGCATACCCTTCATCTGCACATATAAGGGGTCGGCGGTCGAAACGAGCCTGTAGGTCGTCATAAACTGCCCCTGCTCGTCTATCATGCGCAGAACGTTTTCCTTTGTAAAGGCGTTTACAAAGCTCTCGCTGTCCTCACTGTGGATATACTTCACGGCGTCGATACGGCTCTGCTCGAAGAAGTTCTCGCCGTGTCTTTCAACTGCGAGCTCATCATAGCCTGCTGCCGAGGTATATTCTATAAATCTCTCAGTCTCGATATTCACATAGAAAAGGTTAAAGTAATCGGCTGCGAGAGCTCTTGCGATATTTGCATATGTGATGCCCTGCTCTGCGTTTGATACAGACAGAACTACCACAGCCGTCGCTGTCGTGCCGGTGACGGGGTTTACAGCAAGGCGGCGCATACACGAGTGAGCGAGCGAGCCGTCAGGCATAGTCTCATCAATATACAAAAGCCCGTCATACTGGCTGCTCTGCAAAAGCCCTTTCATAAAGGGTGAAGCGAGCGCACCGGGGGTGTTGAAAAACGGCTCCGGCTTGTCTGTGACCTTAAGCCCGAAATTGCGCAGCATAAAGTCTCTGTAGGTCTGGTTGGTGCGTGCAAAGCGCACCTGGCCATTATGTGTCTCTATTATACCCATAGGCAGGGTATTAAATATATTGTCGAATTCGCCCAGGTTCTCCTGCGTTATAACAGCAAGGTCGTGAAGATTAACACGGCCTATGGCCTCGTAATATGACGACTCATCGGGGTTCTCGAAGCCTATCTGCATACCCTTTGCGTATTTTTCAATTATCTTTTCAACTGGTATAGGCCTGTCAAAATAGAAGCCCTGCAGCTTAAGGCAGCCTGTTTCCTGCAAGAACTGCACCTGCTCTGCCGTCTCAACGCCCTCGCATATAGTGTCTATGCCGAGCGAGGTGGCCATTTTGAGAAGCTCTGTAAGAATGACCTTGGCGTTATTGCCCTCGTCAAACTGGCGCATAAAGTGCATATCGAACTTGATAAGGTCAAACCTGACACTTTGCAAAACATCGAGCGATGAATAGCCGCTTCCGAAGTCGTCCATCCACACAGCGAAGCCAAGCTCTCTGAAACGCTCGACCTGAGCCTTTATAAATTCAAAATCCTGCCCGAGAGTGCTCTCGGTTATCTCAATGGTCAGAAGGCTGCGGCTGATGCCTGCGTCATCGACACGGCGGCGTATCTCCTCCACCATATCGCAGCAGTCGAAATCCGAGCGTGAGAGGTTGACAGACTGGGGCATCAGGTTGAGCCCAGCCTCCTCAATAACTCTTATCTTTTTGAGCACACAGTCGACCACATAGAGGTCGAGCTTGTATATAAGATTATGCTCCTCCAGCACGGGTATAAAATCAGCAGG
This sequence comes from Ruminococcus sp. NK3A76, assembly GCF_000686125.1. Classification (NCBI taxonomy): domain Bacteria; kingdom Bacillati; phylum Bacillota; class Clostridia; order Eubacteriales; family Oscillospiraceae; genus Ruminococcus; species Ruminococcus sp. NK3A76. Next base: position 301,458 of record NZ_JMMA01000002.1, on the reverse strand, counting down.
CGACATAAAGCCCTTAAGCGGGTCTATCCACCTTGCAAGAGCCTCCTCATCGCAGACCCTGCCGTTTACCGCACGCACTATCGGCTGGTAGTACACCTTTATCCAGCCCTCGGATATCGCACGGTCGAGGTTTGCTATGATATACTGCTGCTTTTCCTCAGCGTCCATCATAGACATATTATAAAAGCCGTAGCCGCTTGACAGGTTGTTTGTGAGCGTATCGCAGGCAAACTTCGCCCTGTCGCACGCTGTACTTGCAACTATGCCTTCATACCAGTGCAGAAACACACCAACATGGACAGGCAGAGAGCGCCCCTCGTTTATGGTCTTGCACTTCTCAAAGAGCCTTTCGAGCGTAGCTTCAAGGTCATCGCCTGTGGTTATTACAGCAAAATGGTCCTGCCCCAAGCGGCAGCAGTTCTCGTTGCCGAATTCAGCTGCTATCGTTCTTGCAAACGCCTGGAGCAGCTTGTCGCCCTCGGTGAAGCCGTGTTTATGGTTGAAATACTTCATTCCGGCAAAGTCCATATAAAGCAGCGCCGGGTGGCCGTCACGGCTAAGCATCTCGGTCTTTTTAGATGTTGCGAGCTCAAAGAAATACGTCATGCTCGGAAGGCCGGTAAGGTGGTCATACACAGTTGCACGCTGAAAGCTGTCGTCATGCAGGGCTTTATTAAGACTGCGGCTGAGCTGGCCGTCAGAGGACTCGTTCTCGTTATGCTTGCCCTCGTTTATATACCACACCTGTGCGAGCTTAACACCTGTATTTGTATAGAAATGCTCGCCCTGTGCGTGGATAATATTATAGCCGTCGCCGTCAGGTGATTTCGAGCGGTAGATAACGTCATACTTTCCGCCCTCTGTCGCAAATCTCACGGCAGCATCAGCTATACGGGCAGCGTCATCAGGGTGAACGTCCTTGTACATATCGTTATCCATATCATAGTACGCCTGCGCCTTATCTTCATAACCGAACATATCACGGAAGCCCCTTGACAGGAGAAGCGTCACCACCCTCTTATCAACGAACTGATAAAATGCAAAAGGTATTCCCGATGATTCCATCATTATTATCTCTGCATCGGTAAACCTGAAATTTTCCATTACTCTTCACCTCACATGAATGTGATATTCAAAAATTTTTACACAACAATACTATTATATAAATTATAACAGAAAAATTAATAATTGTCAATCGCATTGTAAAAAATATAGCAATATCACACAAAAATTGTGCAATATTGCCTATATCAAAACTATAAGGTGGTTATAATAGATTCCCATATCCTGTCATTCCTGCGGCCTTTTCGAGCCGCACTCGCAGCAGAAACGGCCTGTATTGGTCACACAGCCGCAGCAGCGGCAGCACCAGCAGCCGGGGGCAGGCTCTTTGGGCTCGGCTTTGGGGGTGTTGTCTATGTCTTTGAACAGCATAAGGCCTCGCATATCCGGCGCAGGGGGCGTGGGGGCAGCTTCCTCGATGACCTCGGCATTGTCTATCCCCTTTTCGAGGATATCGACAAACTCCTTTATCACATCGCCTCTGCCCTGCTGCCTGACAGCCTGAGCGTTTATATTGACGGGGGTCTTTTTATAGCCGCCTGTGGGTGTGTCGTCATAATAAAGTGTGAGCCCCTCGCTCTGAGAATAATCAAACACCACATACTCCTGCCTGTATTCAAGCTCGCCCCAGGCAGGCATATTCTCACGCTCTGCGAGAGAGTTTATCAAAGCCAGGATATCCGCAGCCGCCCTGTAGGTGCTCTGTGTTTCGTTTTGAAGCGACTGTTTACGGCGAAGGGTGATGAGCTGCCCCTCATCATCTGCATCGACGCTGATATAGTAGAGGGCGTTTGAGTTATACATCATCCCACTGGAGCTTGCGCTGTAGGAGCAGCCGACAAGATTGCCGTGTGGCACAGTCTTTTCATTAAGCTCTTCTATAGTCGGATAATTCTTCTCAGGCATGGCTATCACTCCTTTTTTATGTATTATACCACAAGACATAACAAAAAGCAACAGAGCGCACAGCTTTCGCCATACGCTCTGGAATAATCATTATCAGGAATTAGCCCTTCATAGCCTCTTCAACAGCAACTGCGCAAGCAACTGTTGCACCGACCATGGGGTTGTTGCCCATACCGATAAGACCCATCATCTCAACGTGAGCCGGAACGGAGGAAGAACCTGCGAACTGTGCATCGGAGTGCATTCTGCCCATAGTATCTGTCATACCGTAGGAAGCAGGGCCTGCTGCCATGTTATCGGGGTGGAGAGTTCTGCCTGTACCGCCGCCGGAAGCAACTGAGAAGTACTTCTTGCCAGCGTCTGTTCTCTCCTTCTTATATGTACCTGCAACGGGGTGCTGGAAACGTGTCGGGTTTGTGGAGTTACCTGTGATAGAAACGTCAACGTTCTCCTTCCACATGATAGCAACGCCCTCTGTAACATCGTTAGCGCCGTAGCAGTTAACCTTGGCGCGGAGGCCGTCAGAGTAAGCCTTGCGGAATACTTCCTTTACCTCGCCTGTGTGGTAATCCATCTCTGTCTCAACATATGTAAAGCCGTTGATACGAGCGATTATCTGAGCTGCGTCCTTACCAAGACCGTTAAGGATAACTCTAAGGGGCTTCTGACGAACCTTGTTAGCCTTCTCAGCGATACCTATAGCGCCCTCAGCAGCAGCGAATGACTCGTGGCCTGCAAGGAATGCGAAGCACTCTGTCTCCTCCTCGAGGAGCATCTTGCCGAGGTTACCGTGGCCAAGGCCGACCTTACGCTGGTCAGCAACAGAGCCGGGGATGCAGAATGCCTGAAGACCCTCGCCAATTGCAGCAGCAGCCTCAGAAGCCTTTGTGCAGCCCTTCTTTATAGCGATAGCGCAGCCTACTGTGTAAGCCCACTTAGCGTTCTCGAAGCAGATAGGCTGAATGCCCTCAACGAGCTTATAGATGTCAAGACCCTTAGCCTTGCAAACCTCAGCGCACTCTTCGATAGAGTTGATGCCGTATTCCTTTATAACAGCAAGTATCTGCTTTTCTCTTCTCTCGTAAGATTCAAATAATGCCATTTTCTAAGCCCTCCTTATTCCTTTCTCGGGTCAACGAGCTTAACAGCATCGCCGACTCTGCCGTACTGACCCTGAGCCTTCTCAAATGCAGTATTTGCATCGTCGCCAGCCTTGATGAAGTCCATCATCTTGCCGAAGTTTACGAACTTATAGCCGATGATCTCGTTATCCTCATTAAGAGCGAGCTTTGTAACATAGCCGTCTGTCATCTCGAGGTAGCGGGGACCCTTAGCGAGTGTACCGTACATTGTACCTACCTGGGAACGGAGACCCTTACCGAGATCCTCAAGGCCTGCGCCTACTACAAGGCCGCCCTCGGAGAATGCAGACTGTGAACGGCCGTACACGATCTGGAGGAAGAGCTCTCTCATAGCTGTATTGATAGCATCACATACAAGGTCTGTATTGAGTGCTTCAAGAATTGTTCTGCCGGGGAGTATCTCGGAAGCCATAGCAGCCGAATGTGTCATACCCGAGCAGCCGATAGTCTCAACGAGTGCCTCCTGTATAACGCCCTCCTTAACATTAAGTGTGAGCTTGCAGGTACCCTGCTGGGGAGCACACCAGCCAATACCATGTGTAAAACCGGAGATATCCTTGATCTCCTTAGCCTTGACCCACTTTGCTTCTTCCGGGATCGGAGCAGCACCGTGAGCTGCGCCCTGTGCGATAGGACACATCGTTTCTACTTCGTGCGAATAGATCATTACAAAAAACTCCTTTCGTTTTTGGAAATCCATAAATAAAGCCGATAGTTTCTGCGCCGATCTTCGCAAAACATACCAGCTCTCAACAGCTACCCCGAGGCATTTTACGGGGTCTATGCTATCGTTTTAATTATACACGCTTTTTTCAAAAAAGTCAATAGGATATAATGTTAATTTTCTTATCCGGACATCAGTGATACCCCTGCAAAAATACACAAAAAGCACTTCTGATAAACAATTACCAGAAGTGCCAGCAAATGCATTATGCAGTCTTAAAGACGATCATCAGTCTTCCTTTTCGAGGTAGATCTTTTCGCCCTCAAGATCGAAAACGAGCTGATCGCCGTCGAGCTTGCCGTCGAGGTCATCACCGTCAGCTGTGAGGGTGATATTGTCGCCGTCTGCTTCCCACTCAACGCTCTTCTTAGTGCCACTGAAAGAAACTGTAGCGTCGCCGCCCTTTTCGATCTCTACGGTCATGAAGTCCTTTACCATTTCGCCGCCATCTTTGTCGTCCTTAGTGATCTTCTTGCCGTCTGACTCAACTGCAACGCTCTTCCATGTGCCGTGGAACTGGCTTGCACAGCCCGTAAGTACAACGCAGGCAACAACCGCACAGAAAACGAGTGCTAAAACCTTCTTCATTCTTTTCATAATACTACTCTCCTTATTTCCATAATATCTCAGGAGCATTGCTTTCTCCTGCCATAATTATAATAGCATATAGCACCCTAAATGTCAATACTTTAAACAATTTTTAAGCGATAGATACAGCCGGACAAGCGATATGCTTTATCCGGCTGTGAAAACTGTCATTATTAACGGGCTTATGCTTCTTCCTTCATCTTAGCGAAGCACTCGCTGCAATATACAGGCCTGTCCTCCCTCGGCTGGAAGGGAACCTTAGCCTCGCCGCCGCAAGCAGCACAAACTGCTGTATAGAGCTGTCTTCCGCCTCTGTTAGCGCCTTTTCTTGCATCACGGCACTCCTTGCATCTCTGGGGCTCGTTCTCAAAGCCTTTCTCTGCAAAGAATTCCTGCTCACCTGCTGTGAAAATGAATTCCTTTCCACAGTCCTTACATACCAATGTCTTGTCTTCGTACATAATCGTTTTACCTCGCTTTTAAATATTGCCAAGCTCTGCCCGTAGCTTCTTTCTTGCACGCTGCATAGCATTGTTCACCTGTTTCGGGGTCATACCCAGCTCATAGCCTATCGCCTCATAGCTGAGCCCCACCGAGAAAAGCCTGAATACACGCCATTCCTTATCCGAGAGCACCGTGGCGGCCTTTTTATTTATCTCCTGCACACGTTCCTTCTGCTCCACTATATTATAGGGTATCAGCTCGCTCTTGTCGGCGCACATATTCTCCTTTTCCTCATCAAGCGGCTCTTCCTTAATGTTATCGAGCTTCTTGACGGCGTTTATCATACGGTTTTTCATACATCTGTTAGCGTATGTCGCAAAGCCTGCGCCCTTGTCCGGGTCATAGGTCTTGGCAGCTGTCAGGCAGCCTATAAGCCCCTCCTGAAAAAGGTCTTCATAATACTCAGGAGAGATAGCCCACGCCTTTGCATACGCCACGAAGGTATAGCGAGAGAGCAGCTCGTTCATAGCATTATTATCCGTCCTTGAAAGAACGGCAAGCTCTTCATCACTAAGCTCTACTGCCATAGCTCCCCCTATGCGTTCCTACGCACAAACCGCCGCCATACCGCATACAGCAGCCCGTCTGATAATATAAATGTGCATATTTATAATAGCATTTTTATTATTCATTGTCAAGCATTTTTTAAAATTCGACAATAAAAAATTAATATTTGTAGGTTATCACAGATTTAATATTATTTTATTGTTACTTTTAACCTATTAGCCCCTTATACAATGTATAGTGAATAATAAAAAGAGAATAGTGAATAGAAAAGGAGCCCGCTTTACGAGCGATTTTTAAAATCATCACCGAAGGTGATCCCTTGACTATCCACTATTCGTTATTCACTATTCACTTAATGCCTGGTCATTTCTTTATCAGCTTACCTTGAGCCATGCACAAGCATAGTCAAGTGCGGTATAAAGGCTGTCAACTTCCTTGGTCTTGACGATAGCCTCTGTAGGCGGCAGCGAGCTGTCGGTAGCCATTTTTCTTATCCTTACCTTTGTAGCTACGTCGATATCTGCCTGCTTTGCAGTTTCGAGTATCTCCATCCAGATGACATACTCATCATACATATTGCCGAAATAAAGCTGCTTGCCCATTCTTACGAGCGGAAGCCCCTTATAGGTGAAAAAATTAGCATCTGCCATTCAGAACCATTCCTTTCCATATTTGGTGTTAGGCAATACCGCACAAGGATCGTGCGCAGATCGCCTTAGGTCTATTATATACTGTGTTGTCTGAGAATATGCCCGAAATGGGGCATATCATCAGTAAGACTCCCCTATCTTCTTGCCTTCTTCAAGAGCCTTGATGTTCTCCTCGAACTGAGTTATCCACTTCGACTCTATCCTGTAGCTTGTGACACCGTTCAGCTTGACTATCATTCTTCTGCCGGTGTCGGTATAAAGCTCTATGGTATCTCCGCCGCCGTCATAGCGCTTTATCTCTATCTTCATTACAAATGCGCTCTCGTCCGGGTCATCAAAACAGAGCTCGGAGGTCGGGCAGGTCAGCAGGAACTCATAGAATGTCTTAAGGCTCTCGGTATCAAGAGCTTTTCCGTTCATCTCAGCCGACTTAAGGTCTTCGGCTTCGCTGTCATATGTGAGCTTGATATCGTCAGTGCCGTTCTTCTTGGTTATCACTATCTCGCCTACGTCCTTGATATAGTTGAAGGTCATAAGGCTTGAAAGGATATCTGACGGTGTCTGGGATACCCAGGGCAGCGAAGATGCGCTTACCGAGAATATGCAGTCCATGCCGTTTACGCCCTCGATAGTGCAGTAGTAGGAAGCTATCTCGTCCATATCGTTGCCGTCCTCGTCCTTGACGTGAACTGCGTTGCCGATAGTGAGCTTATAGTCATAGCTCTCGCCCACGAGAGTAACGACTGCTGCCGGGTCTTTAAGGCCGTATTCCTTAAGTGCTTTATCATCGGGGTGGAGCACCTCTGCCATAGAAGCTGTAAGCCCCCACATACCGTGAGAATAGTCTGTCGATGAAGTGATATTGAGGTAGCCGTACACAGGCGATGTCATTACCTGCGCCGAAACAGAGCCCTCCTCCTTATCATCGTTTACAATAACTACGTCATAGTCTGCGTCTTTTCTCTTTACAGTGAGCTTGCCGTACTCGGGGTAGTCATTCTCGCTCGGCTGTGATATGAACACACGGTTCACATAGGCCTCCTTAGCCTCTGTCATATAGGAAACATAGGTCTGGAGCACCTCATAGACGGTCGTTGTGCCTTCCTCATAGAGATAGAGGTATCTGTCGCTCTTGGGCAGATAATCGCCTATGATGAACGTCCTTTTTTCGCCGTCGTTGAAGGTCACGGTGAACTTGCCGTTAGGGTCATCAAAGCCGTACTTTGACAGATCCTTTGAGTCCTCCTCGACAGTATCGAAGGATTTGAGCGTCGCTGCGCAGTCTGCAAGGGAGTTGCACTCGGAAAGGCCGAGTGTCAGCCCTTCGAGCTCGGGTATCTCCCACTTGCTCTTGCCGGAGGCGTTCTTTGACATTGTAAAGCTGCCGGACTTATTCTCTACAGCGATGCTCTCGACATCATCTGCTGTACGGTCAACTATCTGCGTCTTGGTGTTCTCACGCTTGTTGAGAACAACGCTGTTGCTGCTCTCGTCCTGCGAGGAGCTTTCCTCAGGGCCGCCTGTCTTCTCCAGAAACAGGAGCACGCCGCCCAGAGAGGCTGCAAGAACACCTGTGACGATTATGCCTGTCAGTTTACTGTTCATTACTTGTTCTTTCTCCTTATCCAGATAACAAGCCCTGTGATAAGCACTATAACAGGTATTATCACGATGAATGTCCATTTGAGCTTGGTCTTTTGTCCTTCGTTGATATCGAAGATATTGCCGCTTATTACCTTGGGTGTAACGGTGATGCCCTTGGTCTTGCCTGTAAGGCCGTTTATTACACTTAAGATATACTCTCTGTTCTGATACTGGTCATATGCGAGCACCTGGTCGGAGATTATGGAAGCACCTCCGATAGCCAGGATATTGCTGTAGTAGGTATCGTCATTATCAACGCCGAAGGCTGCCTTTGATGCGAGCACGATATAGTTCTGCTGACCCTTGGTGAGAGTTTCCTCTGTCTGGGTGTCCATAGTGTATGCGTCCTTGCTTGAAGAAACATACTTGAAGGTCTTTATCATGCCGTCCTCCTCATAGAGGGGGTTGACAGGGCGTGAGCTGAGCACGAGAAGCTCAGGGTTGGAATTTGTCATATCCTGTCTGAAATCATCGGATATCTCGTTTGCTATCGTATAGTAATTCTTCTGATAGTAGTTTGACTGATATGTCTCGCAGACAACGCCCTTGCCTATCTCGAGACCGTATTCCTTAAGGAACTCGTCGATATTCGGTGTATCCGACTGGCCGTAGTCGGAGACATATATGAGCTGTCTGCCGAGTATACCGTCATTGAGCAGGAACTTATCCACCTTATCGAGCTCCTCGGGGAGATAGTCTACCTTAGGTGCGCCCATTACGAGCACGTTGCTGTCCTCGGGGATATCGTCCGTTGTGATATTGATGCTCTTTACCGTATAGCCGTTTGCTGTGAGAAGTGTACGGAAATAGCTGAACTCGCTGAGCTCATTTCTGCCTTCAAGGAAGGTGACTGTGACAGGCGACGGGTCAGTAACTGCCATGATAGCAGATGTGAAAGCCTGCTCTGCCGACGAGCTCTCGATATAGTTGCCGTAGTAGCTGATAAATGTCAGGTCATTGCCGACCTGCTTTGCATACTCCTCAACGGAAACGCCGTACTGCGAGAACATTTGTGTGAGCTCATCATTGAACTGCACAAGGTCGATAAGGCCTATAACTCTTGTTCTCTTTATCTCCTTGCCGTCATCGCCCTTAGGGTTTGTCTCGACGATGATATCGTACTGAGCCACCTCGTCGGTGTAATCCTTATAGAAGTCAGGGTTTGCGTTTATATCCTTATACTGATACTTTATTTTGCTGTTATACTTTGAGTATGACTTCATGACCTCGTTTGCCTGCTGTGTATAGGTCGAAAGGCCTGAGAAAGCCTTTTCATCAGCGCAGACGGTGATCATTACGTCCATGTCTATGCTCTTGATATAATCCTCACTGTCCTCGGAGATAGAGTATATCTTCTCCTTTGTAAGGTCGATGGTTATAGGATATCTCTCAAAGAGCTTTGTTGCCACGATATTCACAAGCACCAGGAATACAAAGAACACTACCGTGAGAGTCGTTGCCATAGCGCCGTGCTTTAATTTCTTGACGCTGCCCGACTCACCCTTATTCTTCTTTGTCTTTTCAGGCTTGTCTTCCTTTTTGCCGCCTGTTTCAGCCTTTTTCTTCTTTTCCTCAGCCAGCACGCCGGCGAGGAGATCCTTGCTGTCGGTCGATACCTTGTTTTCGTCTAACTTTGCCATTTACAAACGCCCCCTTCCCTTAGCTCCAGCGGCGCTTTTCAAGCACTCTTACCGTAAGGAAAAGGAATGCCACAGCCGCCGAGATAAAGAACAGAACGTTTGACATATTGAAAAGCCCGAGCGTGAAGTCATAATACCTGTTCCAGAAGCAGAGCGAATTGAACACCTTGCCTATGAATTCAACAGGGATAAGGCTTCCAAGAGTCGAGAGAAGGTAGAGCCCCACCATTGCAAAGAATGATATTACAGCCGCTACTATCTGATTCTCTGTGAGCGACGAGCAGAAGATGCCGACTGCTATATAAGCAGACCCGAGCAGCAGAAGTCCCACTATATTGCCCATGATAACGTTCCAGTCGGGCTTTGCGTATGCGGAAACGACGATAGCATAAACAAACGTTATAGCAACGCCGAGCGCATAGATAAGAAAGCTCGCTAAAAACTTGCCGACTACTATGCCGCCGAGCGACACAGGAGATGTGAGCAGGCACTGGTCAGTTTTCTGCTTTTTCTCTTCCGAGATAGTTTTCATCGTGAGTATAGGTATCAGAACTATAAGCACGAGTATGAGGTCTGCGAACACAGCATCGAGCTTAGTCGAGCCGTACTGCAGTGAATTCTGTGAGAAAATAACTCCCGTACAGCAATAAAAGCCTGCAAGGAAAATATATCCTATCGGGGAGATGAAGTAAGACGAGACCTCTCGTCTGAATATTGCGCCCATGTGATAACATCTTTCCTTTCTTTATTCTTTATCTGCTGTATCGTCATCATCGTCATTTGTGAGCCCGGGCACTGCCTCGCCCATTGTGAGCTTAAGGAAGATATCCTCAAGCGACAGCTCGCTTGCACGCAGGTCGAGTATAGGCATATTGCGCTCTGCCATACGCTTAAAGAGCTCACGCCTTATATCAACGCCCTCCTTGGCCTCGATGCGGTATTCCCATACGCCCTTTTCACGCTCCGAGCCGACCTCTACCTTGATAACGCCCTTGATAGAGCTTATAAGCGGCTCTACTGCATCGCTCCTGCCCTCGATACGGGCTGTGAGCAGGTGCTCGTTTATGAGCTTGCGTGAGAGGTTGTCCTCGGTATCGTCTGCCACGACCTTGCCTTCGTTGATGACTACTATCTTATCACACACTGCCTGCACCTCAGAGAGTATATGCGAGGAGAGTATGACTGTTCTGTTCTTGCCGAGCTTTTTGATAAGCGTTCTTATCTCGATTATCTGCTTCGGGTCAAGGCCGACGGTCGGCTCATCGAGAATGAGCACCTTCGGGTTGCCGATAAGCGCCTGAGCAAGACCCACACGCTGCTTATAGCCCTTTGAAAGGTTCTTGATAACACGCTTATAGACATTGTCTATCTTGACGAGCGAGCATATATCCTTAAGGTGGGAATTTCTCGGCAGCTTGCATTTTTTCAGGTCATAGACAAAGTTTAAGTACTCCTTGACCGTCATATCCATATAAAGCGGCGGCAGCTCAGGCAGATAGCCAAGCTCTCGCTTTGCCTTTATGGGGTCTTCGAGTATATCTATGCCGTTTATGAGCGCCTTGCCCGAGGTGGCGGAGATATAGCCTGTGAGGATATTCATCGTGGTGGATTTTCCGGCACCGTTAGGTCCCAGAAAGCCAAGTATCTCGCCGTCTTCAGCCTTGAAGGATATATTATCCACGGCCTTTTTATCGCCGTAATGCTTTGATAGGTTGCTGACCTCTATCATTTTGTAGTTCCTCCGTTTATTGTAATGTCACATATCACATAATTGCCTATGATATTATATACCGCAAATGTGTTTGATTAGTGACAGCTGTATATTACTTTGATAAAAGCTCGATGCCCTTTGCTATCCTGTCAAGGGTATCCTGCCTGCCTATCAGGTATGATATCTCGATACCGCCGCCGGGGGTAGATGCCTTGCCGGACACTGCCACACGAAGCGGCAGGAGTATCAGTGCGTTCTTTACCTCTTTGGCAGCTATCAGCTCAAAGAGCCTGTCGTGGATATTCTCCTCAGTCCAGTCCGCTTCATCTATGCCCTCCATTACAGGGAGTATATCCTTAAGCGACTTAAGCGACTTCTCCTCGTCTATCTTGTTTTTCTTGTTGAAGTAAAGAGCCTTGTCATACTCTCTGAGCTCGTCTAAGAAGTCTACCTTCTCGGGGATATCAGTGAACACCTCTGTTCTGTCCTGGAGCAGCGAGCATATGCGTGATATGTCGGTGTCTCTCTTAACAGTCTGTCTGATGTAGGGTGTTGCGTACTTTTCAAACTCCTCAGGTGTGAGCTTCTTTATATACTTTGCATTTATCGCCTTGAGCTTTAACGGGTCGAAGATAGCAGGCGACTTTGAAAGACCCTGTATATCGAATTCCTTTATGAGCTCATCGAGGGTGAATATCTCCTCCTCGCCCTTGGGTGCCCAGCCGAGAAGTGCTATGTAGTTGACAACAGCCTCGGTGAGGTAGCCCTTGTTTATCAGGTCTTCAAAAGAAGCATCTCCGTCACGCTTTGAGAGCTTGTGCTGCTTGTCCTTCATGATATGCTCAACGTGGATATATGTAGGGACTTCCCAGCCGAATGCCTTATAGAGCAGCTCGTACTTGGGCGCTGAGGAAAGATACTCGTTGCCTCTTACAACGTGTGTGATGCCCATGAGGTGGTCATCGACTACGTTTGCGAAGTTATATGTAGGCATACCGTCTGTCTTGATAAGTATCTGGTCTTCAAGCTCAGAGCACTCAACAGTGATATCGCCGTAAAGCTCATCGTGGAAGGTAACACTGCCCTCAAGCGGCATCTTCTGTCTGATAACATAGGGTGTGCCGGCATCGAGTCTGGCCTTTATTTCGTCTTTTGAGAGGTCACGGCAGTGTCTGTCATAGCTGTAGGTCTTGCCCTGTGCCTCGCACTCAGCCTTCAGGCCGTCAAGTCTTTCCTTGTCGCAGAAGCAGTAGTAAGCCTCGCCCTTTTCAACGAGCTCCTCGGCATATTTCTTGAACATACCCATTCTCTCGCTTTGGATATAAGGGCCTACAGGGCCGCCGACATCAGGACCCTCGTCCCAGTTAAGGCCGCACTGTCTGAGTGTGTTGTATATAACGTCAACTGCGCCTTCGACATAGCGCTCACGGTCGGTATCCTCTATTCTCAGGATAAAATCGCCGTCGTTCTGCTTTGCGATAAGATATGTAAACAAAGCAGTACGGAGATTACCTATATGCATATACCCTGTCGGTGAGGGCGCAAATCTCGTTCTAACCTTTTTCATCTTCAAAAGTCCTTTCCTGTATATTTCAAATACGCCTTGCAGGCATACTCGGTGTTCCTTTTTATCTCTGCCCTGAGCTCGTCGAAGCTGTCAAACTTTCGCTCAGGCCTTATGAACTCATAAAGCTCTATCTCTATCTCACGGCCGTAGAGGTCACCGTCATAACCCACGATAAACGTCTCGGCAAGCGGTTTGATATCATGCTCGACTGTCGGCTTGACACCGATATTGGTGACACCCGTATACTGTCTGCCGTCAACATGGACGTTCGACACATACACGCCGAACCTCGGCAGCACGAGCCCGTCGGGGATAAGCTGGTTTATCGTCGGGAAATCCCACGTTCTGCCTATCTCGTTGCCGTGTATGACATCGAGGCAGTAGCCGTAGTTATAGCCGAGCAGCTTGTTTGCCTTTTCTATCTCGCCCTTGCTTACGAGCTTTCTTATAAGCGAGGAGCTTATCCTTGTGCCGTTATCGTCAAGGCGCTCGACTATCTCGACCGAGAAGCCGAATTTCCGGCCGTATCTTACAAGCGCATCACTGTCGCCCTCGGCCATATGCCCGAAGCGGAACTTCTCGCCGCACACTGCCGCCTCTGCGTGCAGAGCGCCTTTGAGTATATCCCTTGCGAAGTCCTCCGCCGGCATCATTTTGAGCTTATAGAAATCGGGCGAATAAATATATTCCGCACCTGCCCTGTCTAACAGCTTTTTCTTGAAGCTGTTGGTTATGAGCATCTTATAGTCGCTGCCCTTTGAGTCTACCGTCTGTGTGTTGAAGGTGAAGACAGCCTTTTTCAGCTCGCTGTGCGAAAAAGCCTTTTCAAGCACCTGTCTGTGCCCTCTGTGTACCCCGTCAAAGATACCGAGTGCCACTGCGGTATTATCATTGGTGACTATACCTGTTTGTGTAATATCCTTCAAGGGATCTTCCCCCTCAGTAAAAATTCCTGAGCGCCCTTACCTCGTTTTTTTGCACATCGACATATGCCACCGAGATAAGCCCGCCCTTATCTGAAATAATGCAAAAGCGGCTGTCCTTGTCAAAGCTCTTTATACCCAGCTGCTCCGGGCGGAGCTTGACGCCGTTTTTGTAAAGTGTCGTTCTTTTTTCGTCAAGCCTTATTTTCGGGTACTGCGAGAACACCCTTTCAAGGCTTAAGATACGTTCGTTTATCTGACCGCTGTCTGCAAGCTGCTGTGCCTGCTCTATGGTCATGCACTCAGACACCTTAAAGCCGCAGGCAGATGTTCTTTCAAGCGCTGTCATAACACCGACTGTGCCCACGCTCCTTGCTGCGTCGCAGATAAGCGTCCTTATATAAGTTCCCTTGCTGACAGACAGGGTGATAACGCCCTCTCTTGTCTGCTCGTCATACTCATCAAGCGTTATGAAGTCAACATATCTTCTCTTCGGCTCACGCTTTATCTCAACGCCCTCTCTTGCATATTCGTAGAGCTTTTTGCCGCCGACCTTGACTGCCGAATACATAGGCGGTATCTGCATATACTCGCCCACAAAGCTGTCAAAAGCCGCTTTCAGCTGCTCTCGTGTCACACGGGTGTCGTCTTCACTGAGAGTCTTGCCTGTGATATCCTGCGTGTCGGTGTCGATGCCGAGCTTAAAATGCGCTTTGTATTCCTTCCCGCTCTCAGGCAGTATATCGGCAGCCCTTGCGGCCTTGCCTATCAGCACAGGCAGCACACCTGTAGCAAGCGGGTCAAGCGTTCCGGTATGGCCTATGCGCTTTGTATGAAGTATGCCACGCAGCTTTCCGCAGACATCAAAAGACGTCCAGCCCTCGGGCTTGTTTATCAGCAGTATCCCTGCCGGCTCGTTATTGCGCTCAGTCATCGTATTCCTCTCCGATAGCCTCAGCAACAGCCTTTATGACTGTTTCCCTGACCTCCTGGAGCGAGCCCTGTATCTCACAGCCGGCAGCCCTTATATGACCGCCGCCGCCGAATTTACGGCAGAATGCCGAAGCATCTACCTCCTCGGTGGTGCGCACTGAGAGCTTGAAGACATTCTCATGCCTCTGCTTTACCGTGATACCGATAACAACGCCCTCTATCTCGAGCGGTATGGAAGCAAGCCCCTCAAACTCAGCCGGCTCAGCGCCGCAGTTTTTCATAAGCTCGGTGGTCAGAACTATCATGGTACACCTGTCATTGAAATAATACTCCATATGGTTGATAACGCTCTGCTCGACCTTTATCCTGCCCTTTGACTTTACGTCAAACATTTTTCTGTTTATATGCTCAAAGCCTATATCATACTGCATAAGCTCGGCTGCTGCGATATGCGTCTCGGGGGTGGTGTTCTGATACTTGAAGCACCCTGTATCCGTGGCTATTGCCGTATAAAGGCACATAGCTATAAAGTCAGATATCTTATAACCCACCGTCTTGAAATACTCATAGAGTATCAGTGCTGCCGCAGATGCCCTGCCGTCAAGGAATGTCTTTTTGGCAAAGCCCCTGTTTGAGATATGGTGGTCGATGCAGACATCGACTGCGCCCTCCTCCATATACGCCTTAAGGTGCGAGCCGAAAAGCGACTTGTCGGCAACATCCACCGCAATAATAAACTGCGGCTCAAAATCCTGAACATAATACCCGTCATAAAGGAAATTATACCTTACCGGGAAATTCTCGTTGTTTATGACGTTTGCCTTTTTGCCGAGGTCACGCAGATACGCACAGAGCGCAAAGCCGCACCCTAAGGTGTCCCCGTCGGGGCTCTTATGGGTGAGTATGAGCACGTTGTCGCACCCTTCAAGTATGTCCTTCAGCTCGAGGTAATCAGATTTATTCATGTGATGCTGTCCTTTCTAAACCTCATCATTATCATCATTTTCGCTGTCATCTGCCGCAGTCTTTGCAGCGATGCTTTTGAGCTTTTCATTTATCTGTGCAGAATGCTCCATAGAATCATCTGCTATGAATTTAAGCTCGGGGCATTTTCTTAAGCCCAGAACATTTGATATCTCACGCTTTAAAAAGCCGCTTGCGCTCTCAAAGCCCTTAACGGCCTCCTTTGCCTTGTCATAGCCCTCAAAAGAGGAAACATACACCTTGCAAAACGACCCGTCGCCTGCAACGTCGCATCTGACTATGGTGAGCATACCGTTTTTACTTATCCTCGGGTCTTTCAAGTCTCTCATCTTGCCCGAGATTATGCGCTTGATATCCTCGCTCATTCTTCCTGCTTTATGTCCCATAAATTATTCTCCTGTAATCATGTTATGCCTTGAATGCGTAGGGGTAGTATATCTGTGAGCCGTTTATATACATAAACTGATAGATGTTGTTTTCAGGCGTGCCGTGCGATGAGTTTTCATCTATATACATACAGAACAGCCCGTCTATCTTGTCGCTCTCGGTGTAGCTGCCGGAGTTCAGGGTATCACCCTCGGCGTTTTTCCACTCCCACTTGTTTGATGAAAACTCTATCGTGGTCATATCCTCAGTTTTAAGGCTTGCTTTAAGCATATCCTTTATGTCATCGGGAGTCTCATTAGCGTAGAAATACCAGTCGTCAGCCGCCGCCATAGGGTCAAACTTCACGCTGAAGCTCCCGCCCTTTGAGTAGCTTCCGTCAAGCTCCCAGCCGGCTGTGTCGGCACAGAGCACGCCGTTATGCACGGTGAAATACTGCCTCTTAGCGTCTTTGAGCACCTTTTCGTCCATATGGATCGGACACTGGCTAAAGCTTCTCATACCCATAGGCATAGGCATCACGCACATATCGAATTTAAGATAGTCAGCAGCAAACCACATGGGCGCTGCGTATTGCAGATAAGTTCCCTCGCCTACCGTGTTCATAAGCTCCATATTCTTGCCGAAAAGCTCACCGCTGCCGGCATCGGCCTCACTTACCTCGGGGGTGTCGAGCTTTTCGCCGAACTTATCCGAAGTAACAGTGCGCTTTTCATGCTTATACTCAAAGCTGAGCTTGCCGCCGTCGGTCTTATAGCTGCCTGTAAACTCCATATCGGTGCCCGACGATGTAGGCTGATAATAGGCCGTAAAGCCGCCGTCTTCATCAAGCTCGAGCACAGACACGGCTGCTATCTTGTCGAGCTTGTCGGTGTCACCGTCGCTGCCGCCGCTGAAATATGACTGCGACTGATCTATTGCCGAGTCAAAGTTTGTCATTAGCTGCTTGGGATCATTGCCAAGTCTGCGTATGCCCTCAAAGGGGACGTATATTCCCGAAACGTCGCTGTCAGAAGCGCTTTCGCTGACACTTTGCTTTTTGTCTGTGCTGCTTTCATCGCTCTTGCTGCTGTCGTCCCTGTCGCAGCCTGCCATTGCAAAGCAAACGGCAAAAGCGAGAAATGCCGAAACTATCCTCTTACGGTCCACAAGCTCATCTTCCCTTATTAATGTCTTCGAGATATTACTCTCTGTACTCCTCCATTACGAAGGCCTCGAATATATCGCCTTCCTTGATATCGCTGAACTTTTCAAGTGTGATACCGCACTCAAAGCCGGAAGCAACTTCCTTGACATCGTCCTTGAAGCGCTTGAGTGTGCTCATCTTGTCCTCGGCGATAACAATACCGTCACGGACAACTCTTATCTCGTCGTTGCGGCCTATCTTGCCTTCAAGAACATAAGCACCTGCAACATTGCCGACACCTGTGATCTTGTATACCTGTCTGACCTCGATGCGTGCAGTCTCGACCTCTCTGAACTTAGGTGCGAGCATACCCTTCATAGCATCGGTTATCTCCTCTATAGCATCATAGATTATCCTGTAAAGTCTTATATCAACGCCGTCACGCTTTGCGTTCTCCTTGGCAACGGGGTCAGGACGAACATTGAAGCCTACGATGATAGCATTGGAAGCTGTAGCGAGCATTACATCGCTCTCGGAAACAGCTCCGACGCCGCCGTGGATCACCTTTACTCTTACTTCGTCGTTTGAGAGCTTTTCTAAGCTCTGCTTAACTGCTTCTACCGAGCCCTGAACGTCAGCCTTTACGATGATAGGAAGCTCCTTCATCTCGCCCTCGGATATCTGGCTGAACAGGTTTTCAAGAGTTACCTTCTGGTACTGCTTGAACTGCTCCTCTTTAGCGTCGAACTTACGCTGCTCAACGAGCTCTCTTGCGAGCTTCTCGTCCTCAACTGCGTTGAATGTATCGCCTGCCGAAGGCACCTCTGCAAGACCTGTTATCTCTACAGGTGTCGAGGGGCCTGCCTTGGTTATGCTCTTGCCGTGGTAGTCTGTCATTGTTCTTACTCTGCCGACAGACTGGCCTGCGATGATGACATCGCCTGCGTTGAGTGTACCGTTCTCAACAAGAAGTGTTGCAACAGGGCCCTTGCCCTTGTCAAGTCTTGCTTCTATAACAGTACCCTTAGCGAGCCTGTTGGGGTTAGCCTTAAGCTCCTTGACCTCAGCTACGAGCAGAACGTTTTCAAGAAGCTCGTCAATACCCATACCGGTCTTTGCAGACACGGGAACTGCGATAACGTCGCCGCCCCATTCCTCAACTACGAGCTCGTGCTCGGTGAGCTGCTGCTTTACTCTGTCGGGGTCTGCACCCTCTTTATCCATCTTGTTTATAGCAACGATAACGGAAACGCCTGCTGCCTTTGCGTGATTTATAGACTCGATAGTCTGCGGCATGATACCGTCATCAGCCGCAACAACGAGGATAGCGATATCTGTGATATTTGCACCTCTTGCTCTCATTGATGTGAACGCCTCATGGCCGGGGGTGTCGAGGAAGGTTATCTTCTTGCCGTTGTAGCGCACCTGATATGCACCGATATGCTGTGTGATACCGCCTGCCTCGCCTGCGGCTACGTTTGCATTTCTTATCCTGTCGAGGATAGATGTCTTACCGTGGTCAACGTGACCCATAACAACTACTACAGGGCATCTCTCAACGAGGTCTTCTTCCTTGTCAGCCTCGTCCTCGATAAGTCTTTCCTCGATAGTTACGATAACTTCCTTCTCTACCTTAGCGCCCAGCTCATCAGCAACGAGCGATGCCGTATCAAAGTCTATCACTTCGTTTATTGATGCCATAACGCCAAGACCCATGAGCTTCTTTATTACCTCGGTAGCTGTTACCTTAAGGCGTGATGCGAGCTCGGAAACAACTATCTCATCAGGGATAAGCACCTTGAGCTGCTGCTTTCTTGCACGCTCAAGCTCAAGCCTGCGCAGCTTATCCTTCTCAGACTCGTTCTCTCTCTTGCCGTGGTTGCCCTTCTGCTTTTTATACTGCTGGGACTTCTGAGTGAGCTTCTGCTTCTTCGAGTAGTTGTCCTTGCCGCCCTGCTTGGAGCTTGCCATGTTGTCATACTTCTCGTTGTACTTGTCAAGCTCGGTATAGCTGCCTCTTGTATCAACTATACGTCTGCCGCTGCTGCTCTGCTCCTCAGATACGGTATATCCTGTGCTGCTCTGCGAAGACGAGCCGCCGCCGAGTATAGTCTGCTTGCCGTGGTCGTGCTTCTTTTCCTTTTTCTTTTCTTCCTTTTTCTTAGAGCCGCCCATTGCCTTTGCAGTGTCGAACTTGTCAGCCTTGGACTTTTCGGGCTCAGGCTTCTTCTCTGCCTTGGGGGCAGCTTCTTCCTTTGCAGGCTCAGCCTTTTTCTCTGCCTTTGCAGCCGGCTTTTCTGCCTTTGCAGGCTTCTCGGCAGCCTTTTCTGCCTTTTCGGGCTTTTCTGCCTTTGCAGCCTTTGCAGGCTTCTCTGTCTTGTCCGCAGCCTTCTTGGTTTCCTTCCTGGGCTTCTCGGGCGCTACATTATTAGCAAAATATGCGCTCAGATCCGTCACTGCGGTCTTCTGTGTGAAATACTCGAATACAAAGCTGACCTCCTCAGGTGTAAGAGCGCTCATAGCCTTCTTCGGCTCGCCGCCGAGCTGTGCAAGGCACTCAAAAAGGTCATTGTTCGTCAGCTTCATATCCTTTGCAAGCTGGTTTAACTTTATCGCTGAATTTTTCATAGGCACTGTGTCCTCCTCAAATCTTATATGCTGTAGAATTCATTTTCATCTATTTCTATGGGCTGAAGGCTCTTTGTGAGCGCCTTCCAGAAGCCCTTGTCGTTTACCGCCATGATACCTGCACGCTTTCCGAGCTCCTGCCAGACCTCGTCCATCGTGAGCCCCAGTGAATAAAGGGGAACTTCATTCTTATAGCAGACGTATTTCAGCTCCTTAAGCGACTTTGGCGACAGGTCGCTTGCTGCGGCGCACCCGAAGGCCGTGCCGTTTTTGCAGGCCTCCTTTGCCATATCAAGGCCGAGGCTCAGCTTTCCTGCCCTGCGGCACATGGTCACGAGCCCCATAATGTTTTTACTCATTCTCCGTCAGCTCACTTTCCATGCTGTCGTACACCGCATCGTCTATCCTGCACTGAAAGCTCTTTTCGAGCTTCCTTGCTTTCCTTGCGAGCCTTAAGCAATCTGCACTCCTGCATATATATGCGCCTCTGCCGTTTTTCTTGCCTGTCAGGTCAAGGCTTATCTCGCCCTCGGCCGGCTTTACTATCCTTATAAGCTCTCTTTTCGGCTTCATCTCACCGCAGCCGAGGCACATTCTCATAGGTATCTTTTTAACTTTCATAGCGGTCACTCCTCAGATTCAGATACGGGCTTACTCCTCGTCCTCCTCCGGCTCCTCGTCAGTCACCTTTTCCTCACGGGGCTTCATATCCGCAAGGTCAGGCTCCTCGGGAACTATATCTATCTTATAGCCCGTAAGAAGGTTAGCAAGCTTAGCATTCTGTCCCTTATTGCCTATAGCAAGCGAGAGCTGCCTGTTGGGGACTGTTACTCTGCAAGCCTTTACCTCGGGGTCATCATCAAGTATCTCTACCTTTGTGACCTCTGCGGGGGCAAGTGCCATTGCGATGAATTCCTCATCGTTCTCGCTGTAGCCGATGATGTCTATCTTCTCGCCCTTGAGCTCGTTTACTACATTCTGTATCCTCGAACGTCTCGGGCCTATGCAGGCACCTACTGCATCTACGTTCGGGTCATTGCTCCATACTGCCATCTTCGAGCGTGAGCCGGCTACTCTTGATATAGCCTTTATCTCAACTGTTCCGTCATATATCTCAGGAACCTCAAGCTCGAAAAGTCTCTTTACAAGGTCCTTGTGTGTTCTTGATATCTTTACGGTAAATCTCTTGTCAGGGTCGGAAACGCCGACTACATATACCTTTATGATATCGCCCGGGCGAAGCACCTCGCCGGGTATCTGCTCTCTGCGTGAGAGGAATATCTCATTTCTGTTGTTTGCATCGTTCTTGTCGATAACGAGTATAGCATTGAGTGTCTCAGGCTCGACCTTCTCGACTGTTGCCGAGATACACTCCTTGGCCTTGTCGGAATACTGAGCTATCAGTCTTTCCTTTTCAATTCTCTTGATGTCGTTTCTTATCGACTGCTTTGCAGCCATAGCAGCAACTCTGCCGAATTTAGCGGAGTTGAGCTTTATCTCGACCGTGCCGCCCACTCTTGCACG
Organism: Ruminococcus sp. NK3A76; assembly: GCF_000686125.1. NCBI lineage: Bacteria > Bacillati > Bacillota > Clostridia > Eubacteriales > Oscillospiraceae > Ruminococcus > Ruminococcus sp. NK3A76. The sequence goes on along the minus strand of NZ_JMMA01000002.1, from coordinate 280,311 downwards.
CTTGCTTATCGTCAGCGCCTCGTCAAGAGATATCTGGTTTGCAGGATCCTCAGGCTCACCCTCGACCACTTCCTTAAGTATCTTCATCTCAAACTTGCCTGCTGCCGGGTCGATAGTCACATTGATATTCTCACTGCCGGGATAATCCTTCTTTATTGCCATTATAATACCGGCCTGTATCTTTTCGATAAGCACCTCGGCATCAATGTGGTTATCCGTTTCGAGTGTTGACAGAGCGTCAAAAAAATCGTTGTTCATTTTTCCAAATTCCTCCTAATTGATTATATCTTTATCACCCGTCAGAACAGGTCATTGTCGTCATACAGTTTTATATAAGCGCAGTCGCTTATCTTTATCTCTATAGGGTCGAGCACATTGCCGTCATCGTCAGTCTCATGGCCGTATATCTTTTCCTTGTCATACGAATCAAGCCCGACTATGAATTCCTTTCTTCCGTCCGCCGCAGGGCGTATGAGCTTGACTTTGAGCGCATCGCCTATGCAGGCTTCAAAATGCTCAGGGCGCCTGAGTTCTCTGCCGAGCCCCGGCGAGCCGACTTCGAGCACATACTGCTCCTTTATCGGGTCAGCCTCATCGAGCGCCTTGCTCAGCGGCCTTGTGACATTCTCGCAGTCTTCTATCGAGATGCCGTCGTCGCTGTCGATAAACACACGAAGGTAAAAGCTCGAGCCTTCCTTTTCATACCTTACGTCCCACAAAAACAGCCCCAGCTCGTCGCATATCGGCTGTGCGAGCTCTCTGACAAGAGCTGCCGTATTCTTCTTTTCCATTGAATTCCCCATTTCTCTCCGGCGGCACATGACTTAAGCACCGCAAAAATAACCCATACAAAATCAAAAGACCGGAAGTCAAGTTCCAGCCTTTCTACTAAAGATATCATAAATATTATACCACAACTGCCCGGCATTTGCAAGCGAATAATCGTATTTTTCAAGCTGGTTTTTGAATTTTTATTTAACGCAAAGTAAACATTCTTATATCAGCTTGTTTTTTCCGGTTTTTCCTCCGCCTTATCTGCCTCGCCTGCCTGCTTGTCAGGCTCGGGCTTTGCCTCGGCCTCGGGCTTGTCCCCCGGCTTTTTCCTGCCCTTCTTGGTGCCCTCTACGAAATCGAGAGGTATGGTAAAGAGGATACCGGTGTTCGGCTTTGAAAGGTCGCCGACCGTCTTATAGACGACTTTTCTGACTGTGTCGAGCTGGTCGTCTCTTATTACCGAGAATATCGTGCGGTTATCCTCGTCGCCGCTGAAAAGGCTCCTGATAGATGCCGAGAGCACGCTGCTCTCAAGCCTTGACAGTGTCATTGCCATACCGGAGGATTCGATTATGGTAGCACCGCCGACACCGACCGAGGAGAGCCCCTCGAGCAGTGATTCGAGCGCATCTATTCTGTTAAGGATTATTACCATCAGCTTCATAACGTGCCTCCTGTAGGGCGAGTATTCTTATCAGCGCTTTTCGCTGCTGTCGTCTTTCTTCTTTGCCATTACCTCAGGGGTGAACTGCTTTTCCAGCTCATCCTTGAAGGACTGATCGACAACGAACTGCGATTCGTCATCATTCCATGTGCCTGTAGGTGTTAAGCTCATTGCAGGCGATACGCCCCTGCCGAGCATCTCTATGAGCACTGTCTTCATCTTTCTGAAATCATCGTCCGTATAGTTTGTGTCGGATTTCTTCTTGGCGAAGTTATAGATGATGTCTATATCGCCCTTTGTCGAATCCGGCAGTGCGAATGCACTTGCTATCATAGTCTCGAAAGCAGATGCCATGAACCTGACATTGCCCTGCCTGCCCTCTGAGAACACAGGGTAGGTCATAACGAGCCTTATCTGCCTGCCCATAAGGTTGAGCGTGCTGCCCTTCTTTATGGTGACATCGTTCTTTTCGGTGTCCTTGTCGCCCGAGAGGTAATACAGATCCTCCTGTGCTGTGTAGGTATATCCGCCGAACTGGTCGCATATGCTGTCAAACGAGCCGTTGCTCACTGTCATATAGTAAGGTATCTCAACACCTAAGCATCTGCCGACTGCCGCTGCGAGCTGGTGCATATCGCCGCCGTCAAGCGTCTGCTTGAGCGTCTTGCCGGTAGTCTCATCGAGCATATACGGCGTAACAGGCACGATATAGATCTTATCCTTTGTGGGGTCGAGCCTGTAGACGAGCATATCGTGCAGCACGTTCTTTGAATTTATCCTTGCAAAGAGTATCGTCGTGCAGTCGTCTGAGGTATAGCCCTCATACGTCTCGGAGTCATTCTTTCCGAAAGAGAGAATATCAAACTTCTGGAAGACGGATATCACCAGTGCGCCCACAACTACAAGGCAGGCACAAAGTGCTGCAAAGTATACCAGCGCTATCGGCGCCTGAGATCTTTTCTTTTTCTTCTTGGTTGTTTTTTTGGACATTTTATATAGTATTCCCCTTTCTGGCGGTATCAGTAAAAAAAATTTCAAACAGACCGTTCAAGGCTTGAAATTTTATGAAAAAAGTTGTAAAATATAATCATGAATAAAACTGCGGGTTCTTGTCAAGGTCTATGGCCCGGATATCGAGCCCCTGAGTCTTTGCATAATTCATAGTCTGAAAAGTGCCTGAGCCCTTTAATGAGGGCTTATATACTGCGAGCAGGCAGGAGGAGTTATCCACCATGAACCTGTTGCGTTCCTTGTAGCATTCCTTGTGATAGCCTTCGGCAAGGATGACCGACCTGTAGCTGCTCTGCTCTATCATGGAATAGATATATTTATCTCTCGGGCTGCGCATCTCAGACATCTGGCCGAGATAAGGTATAGCGCAGATGAGCTTTGCCCCCGGGCAGGAGGTGCTTGCGAGCCTTACCACGGCTTCGGCGCAGATAAGGTCAACACCGTTCGCCATGCCGGATATGAAATACCTGATGCCCTTTTCCTGAATGAGCTTGTATATCTCCATTTCAAGGGTGCTTTCAAGGCGCTTCATGCCTGCATTGTCCCTGTCGCCCTCGCCGGGCAGCTTGATGCTGCGGTGTCCGGAAAAGCAGCAGGTCCTGCTGATATCGAGGTCTGAAAGAGTGAGTGTCGGAAAAACATCATTCATCTTAGATACACCTCCAGCGACAAGCACAAAAACTGCATACAATGTTATTATATCACATTTTTTTATTCATTTCAATAGCAAATCTCCCAAAAAAGCACTTTTTTGCCGCAGATATTTGCGGCAATAAAGGCAACACCGCACGAAGATTGTGCGCAAATTGCGCAGTCAGCTTTTTCGTCAGATTGCACAGATTTTCCGAAGGAATACTACCGTATTTCAAGGAAAAAATGTGTAATATGACGGAAAAGATGCAAGTAAGTTGCGTACAAAGCCTTCAGGCGGTCTTTGTGCGGTATTGCCTAAAATAAATCGAAAAGAGTGAAAGCAAAATGGATTATTTAAAACGCTGCGAAGCAGTCATCGACCTTGATGCTGTGAGCCGCAACTTAGAAAACTACCGGACATACTTAAAAGAAGGCACAGAGCTGATGTGTGTCGTGAAGGCTTCATGCTACGGCCACTGTGACAGGGCGATAGTTCCCTACCTACAGCAAAAGCACGGGATAAGATACTTTGCCGTGTCAAACATCACCGAGGCGATAAGGCTGCGTGACTGCGGCATAAAGGGTGATATACTCATTCTCGGCTACACCTGCCCCGACGAAGCCAAGAACCTTGCAAAGTACGATATAATACAGGCGCTCACCGAATACTCCTACGCCAGGGCACTTGATGAAAAGTCCGGCGGCAAAAAGATAAGGTGCCACTGTGCCATAGACACCGGCATGACAAGGATAGGCGTTCGTGGCAGTGTGAGCGAATGTGCTGACGAGATAGAAAAGATAAGTGGGCTTGAGAATATAGCCTTGGAGGGCGTGTTCACACACTTCGCCGTTGCCGACTCGGACGGTGAGGACAACTATGCATACTCTGATATGCAGCAGCAGAAGATACTCGATGTCACCGAGGAGCTTAAAAAGCGTGGGCTGACACTTAAGCACTCGCACTTTATGAACTCGGCGGCAGGCGTATACAGAAACGACCCACGCAGCAGTCTCGCAAGGCTCGGTATCATCCTCTACGGGCTGATGCCTAACACCGCAAAGCCGGTGCCGTTTGAGCTTGCACCTGTAATGACGCTCAGAGCAACGATATCCATGATAAAGACAGTCGAGCCCGGAACTCAGGTCAGCTACGGCAGGACATACACGGCAGACAAGCCTACACGCCTTGCAACGATAACCTGCGGCTATGCAGACGGCTATCCGAGAGCTCTGTCAAACAAGGGCTATGTGCTCATAAACGGCAAAAAAGCCCCCATAACCGGCAGGGTGTGCATGGACCAGTTCATGTGCGATGTGACAGATATAGAAGACGCTCAGGTGGGCGGCTATGCGATACTTATCGGCAAAAGCGGCAGCGAGCAGATAACAGCCGATGATATCGCCGATATGACGGGGACTATCGGCTACGAGATAGTGTGCGGCATATCGTCAAGAGTGCCGAGAGTGATTATGAGCAATAATGCTGAAATTGCAGTGTTCTGAGAGACTTATTTGCTTAAAATCGCTAAAATTTGATTTGGGCATAGCCAAAAAACGTAAAACCTATTGACAAAAGCATTTTTATATTATATTATTATAAATGTAGTAATATTTATAACAAAGCAAAGCTTTGAATACTATTGATTATATGGAGGAAAACAATATGGCTAAATTCTGTACATCATGCGGCGCACAGCTCGATGATAACGCTACATTCTGCACATCCTGCGGCGCACAGTTAGGTTCTGCTCCTTCGGCTGCTCCTCAGGGCGGTGCTGCTCCTCAGGGCAACGCAGGCGCTTCTTTCCAGAACGCTGCTGCTCAGGCAGGCGGTGCTGTAAAGGAAGGCTTCAACAAGGCTAAGGAATCCCTTTCGATGGAGAACATCAAGAACCTTAAGACTAACCCCAACAAGACTACTCTTATAGTTCTCGGCGGTATTGTTATCGTGGCTATAATAGTTATAATCGTTCTTTTCAACCTCATCTTCGCTCACCCCTACAAGGGCGCTATCGACAACTACTTCAAGGCTATCACAAAGGGCGACGGTGATCTTTACAAGAAGACTGTTCCTGAGTGCAGGATCGAGTATCTTGAGGATAACGATGATGATTTCGATGCTGATGATTACTTCAGCGATCTCGCAGAGGATATGCAGGATTCTCTTGAAGACGATTACGGCGACGGTGCTAAGATCACTTATGACATCAAGAAGGAAAAGAAGCTCTCTGACAAGAAGGTCGACGATATCGAGGACGACCTTAAGGACAGATACGATGCTAAGGGCGTAAGCGTAACAGCTGCTTACGAAGTTAAGATCAAGGCTAAGATCAAGGGCGATGATGATGAGGATACAAAGACTCTCACATTTACTTGCGCTAAGGTAGACGGTCAGTGGTGCATAGTTGACACTGAGATCTGATCTTAAAGACCAAATAGTTTAAAAGGATAAAACGGACGGGTGTGATTCCCGTCTGTTTTTGAATAACAAGAGTATTATGAAAAAGCAAAACAGAGCGATCTGCTTATCGGCTGCATTGGCACTTGTGATGATGCTGTCGGGCTGCGGCAAGGAAAAAGAGCAGTCGGTAAACTATGAGCAGCCCGTAAGAACACTTGCACAGACCATGCAGGCATATGACGAAAGAGGATATCTTGATTGCTTCACGGCGGCAGCAAAACAGGAATTTCAAAGCCGGAAGGATTATAATGAGGATTTTATCCAGCTTCTTTACCCCGAATCTTCAAGCGGCCAGAAGCTCACCGTATCAATAGTGAGCCATAAGGAGCTTGACAGCAAGGAGATAGAGGCGCTTGAAAAGGACTATGTGAAGAACTTCTCACGCAGGATAAAGATAACCAAGGCCGAAAGGCTGGAAGTTCACTTCAAGCTGTATCAGAAAAACCTCAAACGCTCAGACACCAAGGAGCTGATCGTTGTAAGAGTCAACAACACATGGTATATCTACGGCAGCGTGCTGGACGATTTCGACTTTATCTCGGAAGAGGGCATTTTCTCTGAGATAGTCAGAACTGCATCAGGCAAAAATGAAAGTGACTAATAGTTTAAGAAAGGACAGATAGTTATGGCTATTATTTGTAAAAACTGCGGCGCAGAGCTCCAGGACGGAACAAAATTCTGCGGCGGCTGCGGCGCTAAGGTAGAAGAAGCTCCTGCTGCGGCAGCACCTGTTTTCTGCCCGAGCTGCGGAAAAGAGCTCTCACCTACTGCTAAATTCTGCAACGGCTGCGGCACAAGAGTTGCAGCAGCACCGGCTCCTGCACCGGCACCTGTTCCGATGCCTGCTCCCGAGCCTGTAATAGAGCAGACTCAGCCTGTGTTTGAGCAGCCTAAGCCTGCATTCACAGAGCCTCCGATACAGCAGCCTGCGTTCAACCCCAACCCCGTTCCCCAGGCAGCATATGACCAGAACCCCATACCTAACGGTGTGCCGATACAGGGTGCTGAGAAGAAGGGCAGCATGGTAGCCCCGATAATCCTTATAATACTTATTCTTGCAGTTATCGCTGTGGATATATTCGTGCTTTTCCCCGACAAGATATTCGGCTCGAAGGACGATGATGATGAAAGCAGCAGCAGCAAGTCCTCAAAGTCTGACGACGATGAAGACGATGACGAAGATGAAGACGATGAAGATGACGACGATGACGATGCTGAGGAAAATGTAGCTTACGTTCTCGACGGCAGAGTTATCCTTAAGTAATTTCTTTAAGGCAACACCGCACGAAGATTGTGCGCAAATTGCGCAGTCAGCTTTTTCGTCAGATTGCACAGATTTTCCGAAGGAATACTACCGTATTTCAAGGAAAAAATGTGTAATATGACGGAAAAGATGCAAGTAAGTTGCGTACAAAGCCTTCAGGCGGTCTTTGTGCGGTGTTGCCTTAGAAACAGAACAATGTATCCAGTACCGGGTTGTTGCGAAATTCGCAACAGCTCGGTATTTGTGTGAAAGAGCTTTTTTAATATGGTGATATAATGGAAAATATCAATAATACTCGAAAAAATAGCAAAAAGCTGACTGCAATTTTGTTTTGCTGTCTTGTAATGCTGATAACAGCCGGGTCGGACGCTCTGCGAGGGGTGTTTTTGCCGCAGTTTCGCAGCAGCTTCTCGCTTTCCGAGCCGCAGGCAGGGCGCATAATCATGATAAGCTACATAGGCAACCTGCTTTTCCTCTCAGTCGGCGGCACGCTCTCTGACAGAATGCCGAGAAAGCGCTTTATCGGCGGCGTGCTGTGTATATGGACTGCGGCGCTGACTATGTATGTGCTCACCGAGAATTACTATGTGCTGCTTGTCTGCATGATATTCTCAATGGGCGGCTCAACTATGATATCCACCTCTGTCAATGTCGTAACACCGCTGATGTTTGCTTCCCCTGCTATGTATGTGAGCATATTCAACTTCCTTCAGGGCATCGGCATCACGGCTTCGCAGAATATCGGCGGTCGGTTCGCTGACAGCTTAAAGGGCTGGCACGGCGCTAATGCTATCATAGTCGCTCTTGCAGTTATCAGCTTTGCACTGCTTATGACCCTTAAGCTCCCCGACCCCGAGCAAAAGCAGCAAAAGCCCGACCCTGCAGCGATACTCAAAACACCTCAGAGCGTGCTGCTCATACTCATATGCGGCGGGTATTTCATATCCGAGCACGGCTTGCAGAACTGGCTTACCTCTTACGGCGGCGAGCATCTTGGGCTAACGGTCAGCAAATCGGCTATGTATCTTTCGATGTTCTACGGCTGCATGACCGTCGGCAGGCTGATACTTGCCCCCTTTATCGAGAAGATAGGCATTTTCCGCTGCCTTATCATCACATCGTCAGTCGGCGCTGTGCTCTACACGGCAGGCATCATTCTCGGCAGGCAGGGGCTTATTCTGCTCGGCATATCGGGTGCGGCTTACTCGGTGCTATATCCGCTGCTCGTAATGCTCATCGGCAGCTTTTTTGACCCCTCCTGCGCCGGCACTGCAACAGGCTTCATTCTCAGCATAGCAACGCTTTTTGACATAGGCTTCAACGCATTTTTCGGCTCGCTGGTCGAGGGTGTCGGCTACGGCAAAGCGATATTCGTGCTGCCTGTGGCGTCGGCAGTTATGGCGGCACTGCTTATTATCCTTAAAAAAACCGTCAAAAAGTCTGCTGAGATAAGATAAATCATTGAACATTTGACTTTTTTGCTTTTTTGTGAATTTTACACAATACCACTATCCAAAATGACGAAAATTAATCTATTACATTGCCAATAATTATTTAATGTGGTATAATATATTTGGGTATTTGTACCCGTTTGCAGCAATAAAAGGATTTGGCGGTGCAAGATATGGAAGCAGAGAAAAGAACAGAAAGCCTGTACAGTATTGAATACGGCGTGCTTCATATAGACCTTGAAAATTTCAGGACTATCAAGTGCGACGAGGGTTTTTGCGCCCTTTCGGGGTATTCATCTGAGGAGATCGAGGGCGGTCTGCCTGTTGATGCTTTGTGCGACAGCGATACAGCAGCGGCTGTCAAGGCTCTTGCGGCTCAGGGAAACAGCGGAAGCGATGTCATGTGCTTTGAGCATTACATGAGCCCCAAAAACGGCGAGAGTGTTGCTGTGACTGATTTTGTATGTGTAAACAGAGAGGGTGAAAGCAGAAAAGCTATCCTCTATGTCAACAAGCCGAAGGGTGCGCTTATCAGAAATCTTGATATATATGAGATAACCTCGCTCAAGGTGTTTGATACTATTATCTCCGGTATACCGGGGGCTGTTGCCATATACGAATCAGACGGAGAGACCGTAAAGGTATTCAAGGCATCAGACAACTACTACAAGAAGCTCGGATACAAGGACGTGGACGAGTACAACAAGATACTGGGCAACAGCTTCTCAAAGGACGCATACAAGGGAATGTTCGGCAAAATGGATGAATGCGTGTCTGAGAACAAGACAGTTTCGGGGGAATTCTGTGTTCCCTGCCCTGACGGCGTAAAGCGCTGGTTCGACGCAAGAATGAAGCCCTTTACACAGAAGGACAACAAGCAGTATTTCTTCGTTATAATGACAGACATCACAAAGTCGAAGGAGCAGGAGGAGGAGATAAAGCGCCAGAACAGGCGTTTTGAGATAATCGCTCAGTCCACCAACGATATATACTACGACTATGACATAATACACGACACATTCTATCTGCCGAACAACGACAACTATATCAGCAGATATGACAATGTGGTGGAAAACTTCTTTTCACAAAAGAAATTCTCGCGCTTTTTGAAGGAGGAGGATATCCCCGAAATCGAGCAGAAGATAGAGCAGGCAAGAACGACGCTCATGTCAGGCTCTGTCGAATACAGAACGATAGCGTTCGATGATGACTACACATGGTATAAGATGAGCTACACCACCGTCGCAGATAAAGACGGCAAGATCACCAATGTGTACGGCCGTATATCATCTATCGAGACAGAGCAGATGCTCAAGCGCCGCATCGACTCTGATAAAAAGCTCATCGAGAGGCTCACCGAGCGTGACTACATAACCGGCCTTTACAACAGGCACACCTTCAAGGAGAAGGCGCAGAAATATATCGAAAACATAAACGACAAGCGCTGCTATGCGATAGTTTACTCGGATATAAACGACTTTTCCTATGTCAACGAGAACTTCGGATACGACGCCGGAAACAGTATGCTCAACGACTTTGCAAACGTGATAACCGGCAGCGAGGCAACGGTATTTGCCTGCCGTATCTACTCAGACTTTTATACAGGGCTTTATGTTGCTGAGTCGAGAGACAAGCTGATAAAAGAGATAAATGCCCGAAACCAGGCGTTTGCCGAGCTCCAGAAGATACACTACCCGGCAAGCGACATAAACATTTCAAGCGGAATGTATTTCATCACCGACAAGAGCATAGACATAACCATAGCAATGGACAATGCAAACCTTGCAAGGCGAAGTGTCAAGGGCTCGGACGATGTGCTTTGCGGAATATACAGCGAGCGTATGAGAAAGGAACGTCTGCGTGACCAGTCGATAGCGAGCGAGGTAAAGAACGCTATGGATCAGGGCATGATAGAGCTTTTCCTACAGCCGAAATTTGACCTTGTGACAAGGCAGATAATCGGTGCCGAGGCTCTGGCACGCTGGAGAAACCAAGACGGCAGCTACAAGATGCCGTATGAGTTCATACCCGTGCTTGAAAGGGTCGGGCTTATAATCGAGTTCGATTTCTATATGTACGAGCAGGTGCTCAAAGCATATGTCAAGTGGAAAAACGAGGGCAGGAGGCTTGTTCCGATAAGCGTCAACTTCTCACGGGTACATTCGAGCAAGGAGAATTTCGTAAACAGGGTAAACGACCTTGCCGACAAATACGGCGTTGACAAGAGCCTTATCGAGGTCGAGATAACTGAGAGCGCCTTTGTCGAAGACGTGAACATCATGATAAGATACATGAGCAAGCTGCGTGAATACGGCTTCAAGATAGACATTGACGACTTCGGCATTGGCTATTCATCGCTGAGCGTGCTGCTCAATGCGCCTGTTGACATCGTCAAGGTAGACAAGGTGTTCATCGACAACATCGCCACCAACCTGCTCGAACGTGAATACGTCAAGCAGATATGCAGGCTCATCGCCACGACCCACAAGGAGGTCTTGTTCGAGGGCGTTGAGACTGAGGAGCAGGCGAATTTCCTCAGCGACATAGGCTACAAAATGGCTCAGGGCTGGCTTTTTGACAAGGCTATCCCGGTAAGCGAGTTTGAGGAAAAGTACATCGCACTTGAATAACGGCATACTAAAAAGGACTGCATGACGCAGTCCTTTTTTCATTCTATAGTTCTCAGATAGCTGCAAGCTGCGAGGGCGGCTGTGGTGCCGTCGGCGGCTGCTGTGGTGAGCTGGCGTATCTTCTTTGCACGGCAGTCACCTGCTACAAATATTCCGGGTGTAACGGTCAGGCAGCTCTCATCAGAGCAAAAATACCCCTTATCATCGAGCTTTGCGACATCGGCGTAGCCTGAATTGTCAGGCGCATTGCCCACTGCCACGAAAAGCCCCTGCACATCGAGAGTCCTGACACCGTCCTGTGATGTGACTTCAATACCCGAGAGCCTGCCTCCCTCGTCAATGAGCTTAGTGACACGGCTGCCAAGCATCAGCTCGACATTTGACTTCTGCGAGAGCCTGTCAGCATCAACGCCCTGCACGCCAAGCTCGCTGCCCTTGTAGACAACATACACCTTCTCGCAGATGTCGGCCAAAAACAGCGCATCGAGCACGGCTGTTCTCTCGCCGCCTGCCACAACGACGCTCTTGCCCCGGAAAAACATTCCGTCGCAGGTCGCACAGTAGGAAACGCCCTTGCCTGTAAGGGCTTTTTCATTTTCAAGGCCGAGGGGACGGTTTTTAGCACCGGTAGCAAGGATAACGGCCTTTGCCTGATATTCACCGCTGTCGGTCGTCACCGTCTTGACACTTCCGCCGTCGGCAACACGGATGACACGCTCAAGCCTTATCTCAGCACCGAGAGCCGTCGCCTGGTCATAGAGCGTCTGCGCAAACTCAAATCCCGAAACAGACTTAAGCCCCGGATAATTCTCAACCTTTGCCGCCTTGATTATCTGGCCGCCGTAGCTGCCTGCCTCAAAGACAAGCGCCTTTCTGCCGGCACGCTGCGCATAGATAGCCGCCGTGAGCCCTGCCGGCCCTGCACCAACGATTATGATATCAAACATAGCTCACCTCACTTAACAAGGCCGAGGATCTGCGCTTTTGGTATAACGCCGAGCGACTGATTGACAAGCTGCCCTCCCTTGAATGCGAGGAGCGTGGGTATAGAGCTTATCTGGAACTGTGCAGCCAGCTCCATTTGCTCATCGACATTGACCGAGCAGACCTTGATGCCGGGCTCAGTTTCAGATATTTCCTCGATAACGGGCGAGAGCATTCTGCAGGGGCCGCACCACGAAGCCCAGAAATCAACGATGACCGGCTTGTCAGACTTTAATACCTCTGCCTCGAAATTTGCCTTTGTTACAACTGTTGCTGCCATAGTTACCATTCCTTTCTATTTTATGAGATTATGTTTTATCAAATCTATATTTATATTATACAGTACAAACAAGTATTTGTCAAGGGGGTTTACGAAAAGTTAATATTATTATATCCCGGCGGTCTGAAAATACGCAAAAGAAAAAGGACTGCCGAAGCAGTCCTTTTAAAGATTTGATTTGGTTGACTAAAGGTTTTACTGATTACTTAAGATTAGCGTCATCGTTAGCCTTTGTTGTCTTGCTCATGTTAGCACCTGTAGCGCTGTCAACACCGTTAGAGCACTTGTCATCAGCCTCTGCAGGATAAGAACCTACATACTTATCAGCACCTGTCTTACCAGCATAGCAGCACTCGGGAGCACCGTCAACAAATTTTACGATCCAAGAAATGTCATCACCGGAACCGAGGTTGTCCTTAACACCCTGCTCAAGGTCTGCAGAGTAAGGGCCACCAGCAACTGTAGCTGTTGTAACACCGCTCTTTGTGCCGAGGAAGCAAGTACCAGACTTGGCAGAATCATCGATAGGATAACCAGCTGTCTCCTGCTTTGTAGCTACTGTAGCTGCAGATGTGTAAACCTGCTTAGCGTTAGCGTTAGCTGTAGAGATCTTGGAATCCTTTACATAACCCATAAGGGAAGGTACGAGGATTGCAGCGAGTACGCCGATGATTGCGATAACAACGATCAGCTCAACGAGTGTAAAACCTTTGTTTGACTTCTTCATAAGAAATCCCTCCATAATATAAATTATTTTTTAAGCAGCCTGTGTATAGGGGCACATGCTTGCTTTTGTGATCTCGGGTAAAGCCCTTTGCTTTCCCTTTCACTATAGACAGTATAGCACCTTTCATCAGGTTTGTCAATAGGTTTTTCGCAAGTTTTATAATTTTGTACAATGTGCTCAGTTTGAATGTGTGTGTTTAGTGAAAATGAACATCATATTAATAGATGATAGCCTGTCTATTATTACGAAATCGTTTAAAATCGGGCATTTACAAGTATATGCGGTTTAGCTAATAAATTATTTGTTAAAACATTGAAGTTCTCAGCGGTGTTTCTTTTATGTCATATTTCTGATATAAATGCTGTATTGTATGTATACAATCACAGCGGTTTTCGCAGGTGTTTTCGTGGCTTTTGCGGAATGTGACAGATGTGTGAAAACGCAATGATCTTCAGTTTGACAAGTGTGAATTTATGTGCTATAATACATTCAATGCCAAAAGGCAGACTGAGCCGGAAGGCGAGGGGCTAAGCAAAGCAGAAACGGCGGTTCTCCCGAAAGGGAGGTGTGCGTGATGAGCTATGTGACATATTCAGATCTTTTTCTGTTTGTTAACACTATCATAGGTATTATAAATGTGATAGCAGTTCTGATCGTCCTCTTCAAGATAAACAAGAAGAGATAAGCAAGTACTTAATGTAGACCTGAAAAAGGCAACAAAAAAAGGAAAGCACCGCCAACTCCTGAAATGATGGCGGTGTTTTCTAATCACTAAATCACAAAGGAGAACTGCCGATCAACCTGAGGGCGTTACCAGCGTCCCTCGGGGGCTTAGTTCTCATTTACTGCTATAATTATAGCACATTATTATAAAAATGTCAAGTATAAAAACCGCTGCTATGTGTAAGCAGCGGTTTTGTTATTTACTGTTCCGCACCCTGCTCTGCCGGCTGCTCGGCCGGAGGGTCGGTCGCAGGAGGGTCAGTGGCAGGAGGGTCTGTCGCAGGTGCCTCGGTCTGCGGAGGCTCGGTCTCGGTGGGTGCCGGGGGCTCAGTCTCTGTAGGTGCAGGCGTCTCGGTCTCGGTAGGAGCCGGGGGCTCTGTTTCCTTGGTCTTTTTGGTCTTTTTGGTCTTCTTGGTCTTCTCGGTCTCTGTGGTCGTTTCGGCGGCCGTTGTAGTCGTCGTCGCCCATGTGCCGGTGTACTTGGTAGTCTCGACCTTCTTGGTGGTCGTCGTGGTCGTCGTGGTGATAACGAGCGACTCGTCTATCTCGCCTATCTGCACAACGCCCCACTTGCCGTCCTTTCTTACCCACGCAAGGCCGTTGAGCACAGGTCTTGCCTGCTCGAACTCGCCGGGGGTAACGATGACCTCGCCCTTCTTATTATAGTAGCCGAAGCGGCTGTTTACCGATACTGCGATATACTTTCCTGCGAAAAGATACGGGTGTAAGCCCTCTGATACCTGAAGGTCGCTCGCAAGTGACGACTGGGGTATGGCATCGCAGATGAAGTCTATTATCTGCTCGCCCTTGCCGTTTACATAGCCCCACTTGCCGTCCTTGCAAAGTGCGATACAGGTCGAGCCTGTTCCTTTATATATAGGAAGATACGCATCGTCATATTCATATTCGGTCAGCAGCTCATTGTTCTGGCAGAGAGCGAACCTCTCATCTGTTATCTCGACTTCAAACTTATCGTTGCCCTTGTCGGTGGCGTTTATGCTCTGAACAGCGACCATTTTCTTGCCGTTATAGGGCTTTGCGAACTTATCCTTGTAGTTCTGGTAGTAGCACTGATGCTTTGCGTCGTCGTAGAAGAAGAACCTGTCCTTTATCGCTCTGTCAGTGCCGACGTGGGTGATATAGCCCGACTCGTCGATAGCGCAGTATTCAGTACCCTCAGATGTCACACGGGAAAGGGTCATTTTGCCGTCATAGTCGATATAGTAGCCGGAATACTCAGGCTTTACCATTATAACGCCGTTGTAGTCGATAAAGCCGTACATACCGTCACGCTTAAGTATAGCAACACGCATATAGGCATTGTTCTCGATGCCCTCGGTGTTGACCTGTGCGCCGTCGGGGGCTATGATATTCTCGGCCTCTATGGTCGGTGAGAGCACCCACTCATAGCTTGTCGAGCGCCCGCTCGTTCCGCCGCCCGTGTCCTCCGTCTGCGAGGAATTATTTATCTCATCGAGCAGCGAGGGGTGCTTTGAGCTTGAATCGCTCTCGCCGCACGCTGCAAGCAGTGCTGAGCTCATCACTGCCGCAATCAGAAAACAAATCGGTCTTTTCATTTTATTCTCCAATCTATCCCTTTATCCATTTTTCCCACACATCGGGGGCAAATCCCACAGCCGCCTCTTTGCCGTTTCGCACGACAGGCGTTTTCATAAGCGTGCCGTCTTCGAGCAGCTTTTCCTTTTTCGCCTCATCGTCTGCGAGATACTTTATAAGCGTGGCAGTCTGCGACTTGTTGTTTTCATCAATGACCTTGTCAAGGCCGCCGACAGCCTTTATAACGCTTTCAAGCTCGCCGCGGCTCATAGGCTTCTGCTTAAGGTCTATATACTGGAACTTAATGCCCCTCTCCTTGAAAAAGCGCTGTGCCTTCTTGGTGTCGAAGCATTTATTCTTTCCGAATAACTGTATATTCATCAGATGATCTTACCTTCCTTACATTCGAGCATAACAGTGAACGGGCCGTCGTTTTGCAGGGTGACTTTCATATCAGCCCCGAAAACTCCCCTGCCGACCTTACATTCTGCAAGCTCTGCGCACTTATCGCAGAAATACTCATAAAGCCTGTTTGCTTCTTCGGGCGGCATTGCATCAGTAAAGCTCGGCCTGTTGCCCTTGCGGCAGTCAGCACACAGGGTGAACTGCGACACGCAGAGTATATCTCCTCCCACATCTTTTATCGAGAGGTTTATCTTATCGTTCTCATCAGAAAAGATACGCAGGGTGGATATCTTTGCAGCGAGCCTGTCAGCGTCCTCCTCGGTATCGCCCACAGCGGCGCCGAAAAGTATGAGATAGCCCTTGCCTGTCTCGCCGACCGTCTCACCGCCGACCTTTACATCCGCATAGTTTACACGCTGTATGACGGCCTTCATCACTTCACCTCTATATAGTAGCGGTAGTCAAACTTACCGCCTGCTGCGAGCTTTACAGCGTGGGGCTTTTTCTCGATGTCCTCAAACTCGTCGTCAGCATATACAGGCACGCTCGTCCAGGGCTCAAGGCAGACAAATCTCGCCTCATCGTTGCCGGTAGACGACCACACAGCTATGCACTCGCTCTCCGGGAAGCGCAGAGTCACGCTCCTGCTGCCCTTGTCTGACATAAGGGTTATGCTCTTGGAATTCGGCTTATCCTTCATGATAACATCGTGGTCAAAGAGCGCACGGGTGAGCTTATAGCCCTGGGCGTTATCAATAACAGTCCTCTCACCGCCGGTGAGCAGCGGCTGGATTATCGTTTCAGTCTTTTCATATCTTATCTCATAATCATCAAACGAAAGCCCTTCTTCAAGCGGACAGTTGAAAGCCGGGTGGCCGCCGAGGTAGAAATACATATCTCCCTTGCCGGTATTCTTTACAGAATTAAGCACCTCGACGCTGTCGCCGTCTACAGTAAAGCTGACAGTCAGCTCGAAATCATAGGGGTATACCTTAAGCGTTTCCTCATCTGATGTGAGGACAAAGCTCAGGCTGTTATCAGTCTGCTCTTTGAGCGCAAACTCCTTATCCCTTGCAAAGCCGTGGTTTGTGGGCATGGTGTATTCGACACCGTTTGCCTTATATTTCTTGCCCTTGGGCGAGCAGATGAACGGGAACAGTATCGGTGCATATCTTTTCCAGGCATCGCCTGCCTGCCAGATATACTCCACACCGTCCTTTTTCACCGAGCAAAGCTCAGCGCCCGAGGTGTTTGCAGATATTTCAAGTGAAGCTGTTTTTACTGTTGCTTTCATACTTACTATCTCCCTTGCATAATTATCCAATCATAACTATTATACAATGCTTTATTTTATTTTTCAATAGTTTATCTGCAAATGTTTTCAATTTGTAATGATTTTCAAAAGGCAAATATCCCAAAGCCTGTGCTATACTATGCATATGCTTACAAATGTATGCAAATGCATTTATTTGCAATGCAAACCTATGCTGATAAGGATAAGGATAAAGATAATGATAAAGATAATGATAATGTTAAGGAAGAAGACAAGGATAATGAAAAAGAAAAGGACAAGGAAAAGGACATACTGTCTTCTTCGTCCTTGTCTTCGTCGTCTTCTGACAGCAAAAAGGCACCTTTGTCAGAATACCGACTGACCCAAGTGCCTTTAACTATACTGCGTTATCCTGCTAAGGCAACACCGCACGAAGATTGTGCGCAAATTGCGCAGTCAGCTTTTTCGTCAGATCGCACAGATTTTCCGAAGGAATACTACCGTATTTCAAGGAAAAAATGTGTAATATGACGGAAAAGATGCAAGTAAGTTGCGTACAAAGCCTTCAGGCGGTCTTTGTGCGGTGTTGCCTTAAATACGAGAACTTCATCACTGGTCGTAAAGCGTATCAAACTCAGCTATCGCCTTGAACACATCGCCGTCAAGCTCTATGCGGAAAGCTCCTCCGCAGGCTTCGGTGAAGGTCTTGGCAATAGACAGCCCAAGACCGCTGCCGCCGTCAGTACGGGATTTATCGCCCCTTGTAAAGCGCTCGGTTATCTCCTCGGCGGTAAACTGCATCTCCTCAGCGGCGGTGTTCTTGAATATTGCCTGTGCCCTGCGCTCTGATACACTAAGCTCGATATACACCCTTGTCCCTCTGAGCGAGTATTTCAGCGCATTGTCAAGAAGGTTTTGCAGCACCCTTGACAGCTTGTCGCCGTCACCCATGATAAACACAGCCTCGTCCGGCACAGTCGTCTTGACTGCAAAGCCGCTCTGCTCGATGATATCCTGATTGCTGGCTATTGTCTGGTTTATGAGCATCGCAAGGTCAAGGCGCTCGTGCTTTATCTCTGCACCGCTTGCTGCCTTTGCAAGAGTGAACACGTCATTCACTATAGCTTTGAGCTTTTCGGATTTCTGAGAGAGTATCTTCACATAGTCTCTTGCTTCGTCGCTCATCTCCTCCTTTGAGAGAAGGTAGGTATAGCTGATTATCGACGTGAGCGGAGTTTTCAGGTCGTGCGAGACATTAGTAACCAGCTCGACCTTTGTGCGCTCGCTCCTTACCATTTCCTGAGCCTGGAACTTTATCCTCTCATCGAGCTTGTCAAGCCCCATGAACGGCTCATAGAAAGGCGAGGTGGGCTGCGGTTTATCGCCCTCGTACTTTTCGCCGCTGCTGATAGTTTCAAGCTTTTTGCAAAGCAGCTCGGAATTGTGGAAATAGTCAAGGCTTGTGAGCACATACCATACAAAGTACACTGCATACACAGTTAAGAACACAAACACCACCGACATATCATCAGGCGACCAGCCGCCGTCAAGATATATCACAGCAGGCAGCAGTATCGCAAAGCCCGTGAGCACTGCGAAGATGATGCTCCTGACAAAGACCCGCTTGCTGACGCTGAGCTTGTGGTAGGAGGTGCGCATAAGTCTGCGGCTGCTCCTCTCATACACATCAGATAAGCCCTTAGAAACGAAGCCTATCAGCTTAACGAGCAGCGAGGTCGAGAAAAACGTCCTTGTTTTGAGCTTTCTGAGCATCACGAGCACGCTGCCGAAGCCTATTATCCAAAGCAGCAGTGTACCGAGCGCAAACGAGCTGAAAAACACGATATCCTTGCGGTCGAGCGCCAACTTTATCTCACCGCTGAGCGAGTCAAAAAGCGCACCCTCGCCGGCAAGCGCTGCTATTGCCGAGAACAGGAAAACCTCGGCCGAGAACCTCTTATCAAGCCAGTATGATGCCACAAACCTGCCCGTGTCACGGTCATAGCCGCAGCGCACCATAAGAAGAATGACTATCACAAACAGCACTGCCCCCACAGGCATAAGGCTTATAACAAGCCCCTTTGAGAGCGACACCTGCTCGTCCTTATCAAGCGCACCTGCTGCCTTGTCGGTGTATGGCTTAAGGCCTAATGCCACCTTTATGCCGCTGTCATCGAGCTTTTTCAGCGTCTTGTCAGCTATCAGCTCGTCGAGCTTTTCGTTATACTTATATCTCACACCGCCCTTGTAATAAGGGTAGTCACCGCTGCTGTCTGCTGACGGCAGCTCCTCGTTTTCAAACACTGTCGTGTCATATGCGTATTTATAGTAGCTGAAAATATGCGCCTTGTAATCCTCATCATAATAGGCCGAACCAAGAGGAAGATAAGGCTCTGCTGCCTTTAAGTCGCCGCTCTCATAGTCGGTGCGGCCTACACGCTGCTTGTTGACACCGCCCGAGTAGGTCTTGTCGCCGAGCCTTAGATAGTAAGCATCATCGCTGCCGAGCTTTTTTACTATCTCGTCATAGCCGGAATTTGCCGACAGGCCTTCGATATTTGTCATATATCTGCCGCCGTATGACACAAAGTATTCAAACCTGTCATCAACGCCCGCAAGCCTTGTAAAGCCCTCGCCTTCGTCAAGAAACACCTTGTCCGTTACCGCCCGTATCTCATTGCTCACAGAGCTCAGGTAATCAAACGGCATATCGTCATATCTGAGCACCTGCGACGACACTATACACAGGCTGCTGTAGAGGTTTTCTATCTCGTCTGCACCCACACGGTGCTCTGCCTTATCGCTGTAGGTCTCGTTTATCTGCTTGTCGCCCATGACGGCCGCTTCGATATCCCACGCATATTCGATACAGGAAAGCGCCATTACCGCCGTGAGCCCGTATGCCACCAAAAACGCCGACAGTATAAACATCAGCATCCTTATCCACCTTGCACGCAGCTTATAGGCGACCGTCCCCTTTGCAGGAGGAGGTAAAAAGCCCTCTTTATCATCAGGCGGAGCTGTCACCTCCAGGCTGTCTGAGATCATCTCATCCGTTTTGTTGTCTTCATCTTTTTTCAATTTTGTATCCAACGCCCCACACCACCTTCAAGTATCTCGGCTCCTTAGGGTCTATCTCTATTTTCTCCCTTATGTGCCGAATGTGTACCATTACGGTGTTTTCCACCGCATATGCATCTTCACGCCATACACGCTGATATATCTCCTCTGCCGAGAACACCCTGCCTGCGTTTTCCATGAGCAGTTCGAGTATCTTATACTCAGTAGCGGTCAGCGTGCTTTTTCTGCCGTCTGCGGTGATGCTCTTTGTCTCCTTGTCAAGCTCCAGGCCGCCGACGGTTATGACGCTTTTCGCAGGAGAAGATGCAGCCGCCGAACCGAGAGTGAGATATCTTCTCAAATTGGCCTTTACTCTCGCTATCAGCTCAAGGGGGTTATAGGGTTTGGTTATGTAATCGTCAGCCCCCATGGAAAGCCCGAGTATCTTGTCGGTGTCCTCGCTCTTTGCAGAGAGCACTATGACCGGGATATTGTTGTTCTGCCTTATGCGCATAAGAGCCGAAAGGCCGTCGAGCCTGGGCATCATAACATCTATCACCAGCAGGTCAACCTGTCGGGTGGCTATGACATCGAGTGCTTCGAGCCCGTCGTATGCTTTGAGCACCGATATGCCCTCATCATTGAGCAGCCTGGCTATCG
Organism: Ruminococcus sp. NK3A76; assembly: GCF_000686125.1. NCBI lineage: Bacteria > Bacillati > Bacillota > Clostridia > Eubacteriales > Oscillospiraceae > Ruminococcus > Ruminococcus sp. NK3A76. The sequence continues at coordinate 259,754 of NZ_JMMA01000002.1, read as the reverse complement.
CCGACACTATATCCCTGTCATCGTCCACTACAAGAACCGTTTGCTTATCCATTTGCTTCACTTCTCCTTTGAATATATAATAGCACACTTTTCTTAAGAAGGTGCGGAGATTTTTCTTAAATATTTCTTAAGGTAAAACCACTTTTCTATTTTACCACACCTGATGACAAATAGCAAGCACAGCAGTACGACACAAAAAAAGCGGCAGGGGTCACCTGCCGCTTGTGATATGCAATTACTTGCCTGTGTACTCGTGGAGCTTCTTGTTGAACTCTGCAAGCTCGGAGTCGAATACGTTTGTATATGTCTCCTTGAGCTGTGTCCATGTGAGCTGGTTGCCGTTTTCGTCATCGGTCATAACGCCTCTGTAAACGAGAGCAACAACTGCTTCCTTGGTTTCGTTTGTAGCTGCATCGTTATCAGACAGCTTGGTGGAGATACCGTAGCCGGGGTCGAATACCTGAGTATACTTGGATTCGTCGATAAGCTCTTCATAAACGAGGTTATACATCTCATCAGACCAGTTGGGGTTAACTGCGTCGAACTTCTCCTTCTCAGTCTGCTTGTACTGATCGTCAACGTATACTATTCTTGCGCACTCCTGCCAGCACTTAACAGCTTCCTTCTTCTTGGAGCCCTTTACCCACATATAAGCGTTAACGTCTATCGACTGGTAAAGTGTGTCTGTGTCAGGATCTCTCGGGATCGGAACCATGCCCCACTCTTCGCCGTCAGCCGGTGTATGGTCATCAAACGATGCCCACGGGCCCATAGCGTAGAACAGAGTCTTCTTCTGGAATGCCTCGGGAGCGCCGCCTATCCACTCGGGGTTATAGAAGCCGTTCTTCTTTACCTCAGAAAGGAAGTTTGCAGCTCTTTCAAGGTTGCCGTCGTTGAGGTTGTTTACATACTCATTCTTGTCAGCATCATACTTAACGAGAGTAGAGCCTGTGGAGTGGTAGAAGAAAGGTGCGAACCAGCCGTTTACACCGTAAAGCGGCTCTTCCTCAGTAGACTGAGCGCAGTATTCTTCCATCATCTCATACCACTTATCCCATGTCCACTCACCGTTCTGGTAGTACTCATAGGGATCGTCAAGGTTTGCAGCCTCAAGGATATGCTTGTCGTATGTCATAACAGACAGCGGGAGCATATTGATAGGTGCAACGAAGTGCTGGCCGTTGAGAACGAACTGGTCAGCAGTGGACTTAACGTCCTTCCACAGCGGCTTGTCAAAGTCAACTATCTCGTCGACAGGCTGGAACATTCCTGCGATAACGCTGTAAGGGAATGTCATGCCCTGCTCATACCAGAATATATCAGGCACCTGGTCTGACATAACTGCTGTAGCGAGCTTTTCAAACTTGTTGAGTGATGTCGTTCTTGAATACTTGATAGAACCGCCGAGAGACTCGAAAAGTGTAAGGTCAGTTCTCTTTTCCTTTACTGCCTTGCCGGGGTTGATATCGAAGTAGGACATCCATGTGATCTCCTTCTCTGCGCCGTCAGGGATAGCCTCGATAGTATCCTTTACAGCCTCAGTATCAACTTCGACCTTCTGCTCGTAGCTTTCCTCGCTGCTGCCGTCGCTCTTGCCGCAGCCGACAACGCCGAATGCCATAAGAAGAGCCATAGAGCCCGCAAGGATCTTTTTGATATTCTTCATAATGCATTTCCTCCGTTTCACTTGAAATCAGTGTATCTGAAAATAGAGCTTTCATATTTTCGGGAAAATGGGCGCAATACCCTCTTACCCGAATTTAAGTATAGCAAATAATAAATCCCCTGTCAAGAAATCTACTGCCTATGTATATTATTTGTCATAAGATTTGGTGGGTTGCACAATTTTGAAGGTTTCGTTTTGTGAATATAGCACACCCCGCCGTTACCGTTTGTTAATCGCCTTGCACAAAAATTCACCTGAGAGGTGTCATATCATTACGCAAACGTTTTCTGAAATTGCCCTGAAATAGCACCGGCAGCCGGCATGGCGGCACATCGGCAGCAAGTGCCGCCGTTACACAAAAATACAAGAGCTGCACATTATGATACGCCCTCGTCAGTTTCATATTTTCGGTATTTTTCATATTCTTACTAAATATGAGCATAAAAAAGCGAGCCGCCCGGAGGCGCAGTGGCGGTAAATGTGTTTTACAATACAACGTCTTCGCCGCCACTGCTAAAATAAGAAATAAAAAAGAAGAAAGAATAACGAATAATAAAGGTATCGTATCTTATCGGCGAAAGTCGATAAGAAGAAAGTTTTGCTTTGCAAAACATTTCCTGCGCCGATGATTTTTTGGATCATCGTCCATAGGTCGATACCTCTTTTATTATTTCTTATTTATTCTTTCTTCTTTATTCTTTTAGCGTGCAACGCTGGTGTTATATCTTCCCTGTCGATTCCCTGATGATGACATCATGCCCCAGGTGGTAGAATTTCTTGTCCTTATTGGCTGTGCCGAAATTCTCGATGAGCTTTCTTGCAACGAACTCGCCCATTTTACGGCAGGGCTGAGAGACTGTCGAAAGGGTGGGGGTGAACATCTCGCACATCGAGATATTATCAAAGCCCATGACAGAGATATCCTTACCGACTGTGAGCCCCATATTCTGTGCCTTTTTGCAGGCAGCCACAGCAAGCAGGTCGGAAACGGCGAACAAGGCTGTAGGCTTTTCGTCAAGGCTCATAAAATGCTCCATAGCATCTGCGCCGTTGTGGGCTTCGTATGTGCCACGCCAGATATACTCGTTCTTTACCTCTATCCCCGAATCGGCGAGCGCACGCAGATAGCCGTTCTCACGCTTGCGGGAGGAGACGCTTGCCGAGTCAACGCAGATAAGCCCTATCCTCTTATGGCCAAGGCCTACGAGCACCTTTGCAGCGTCATAGCCTGCCTGCTCGTCATCGACTGCGACGGTGAGCACATCTGCGCCCTCAACGCCCTCGCAGCAGAGAGCTATATCGTAATTCCTTGCTATCTCATTGAGCTTTTCGGCAGAGAGCGATGTTCCGAGCAGCACTGCGCCGTCAACCGTTCTGTTAAAGAGCATATTCATCTGCCTTATCTCGTTAGCCGACACATTATTATATGCCGAGGATATTATATCATAGCCAAGCGTAGAAGCATACTCCTGCATACCCGAGATTATGCTGCCGTAGAGCGAGTGCTCTGAGGTGGGCATTATCACGAGTATGACATTTGTCTCACGCTTTCTGAGGTTACGGCCGAGGAAGTTCGGCGAATAGCCAAGTCTCTGCACCGTCTCATGGACGAGCTTTGACGATGCCTCGCTGACATTTGCGCTGCCGTTTAATACCCTTGACACAGTTGCGACCGACACGCCGGCCTCACGGGCTACGTCCTTTATAGTTACGCTCATAGGTTTTATCTCCTTATTTTATTATAGGCAACACCGCACAACCCGCAGCTAACGCCTCTGCACATCATCTGCTTGCCAGCTTTCCGTCATATTACCCAAATTCTCCTTGACTTGCGTCAGCAAGCCTGCGTCGAATATAGGCAATCTGACGAAAATCTGGACGGCGCATCTGATGCACAGGGGTCGTGCGGTGTTGCCTATATGTATCATAACTATAATATCACGTTTTTAAGCATTTGTCAACGTTTACAAATAATACCCCCGGAGATCCCGGAGGTATCCTTAGCTATTTAAAACTTTAACGCCTGCTTTTCTTCGCCGCCTTCAAAGGGCTTGATGTAAACGCCGTCGTCCTTGACTATCACATAGCTCTTGTCGTCAATGGGCGTTGCTATCTCGCTGTCAACTGTGGCGTAGGTGTTCACAAGCTCCTCGTCGCCCTGGGTGGTCGAGTATCTGATAACTCTCCAGCTTGTTGACTGGTCTATGTTATAGTTACCGCCGAAGTAGGAACGCCAGAAGGGCGTATTGACCTCTATCTTTATGCCCTGGATGACCACGCTGTCAGCTTCAAGGTCGTAGATATAGTCGCCGAGCGCTGTGCCCTTATTGTTTCTGCCGAGCATATACTTGCCTACGACTCTGTAGCCGTTGTCGCCGACGTTTGTGTTGTAGCTTGATTCTGTATAGGTCAGGCTGTCGCAGTCAAAGGCGTAGTTTACCTTTTCCATGAATACCTTGCTGCCGTATGCAGGGCCGAAGCCTAATCCGGAATAGTCAGACACACCGTCAGGCAGGGGCATCTCCTTAAGGCCTTTGAGCGAGCTGTCTGCCACATAGTAGTGGCCTGAATAGTCGCCGACGATGACCTGTCCGGCAGGTGTTACATACTGTATCTCCAAGCCCCAGCCATATTTGTCGGTGTCTATCTTAAGCGAGCCGGCTTCCTTGCCGTCTGCGCCTACCTTGTGGATAGTCTCGTCCTTTTTGTAGTAGAAATACCCCGCGCAGAAAACGGGTGTATTATCACGGCTGACCTCTGCTGCAACAACGTTGCTATTGCCGTTTTTGTCGATATGCCAGAGTATCTGCTTGCGGACGTTAAAGCCGTATACCTCGCCGTTTGACACGACGGGGGTCTTCAGGTCGTTGCCATAGGCAGTTCCCGAATAGCTCTGCTTTGCGCCATAGCAGGTGGTGTTGCCTGACTTTTCATACTCAGCTGCAAGGTCGTCGTAGTAGGCATACTTTGTGCCGTCCTCCTCAGGCTCAGGCTCGGCTGTGGTAGTTGTCTCCTCAGGAGTGCTCTCCTCGGGGGCTGAGGTGGTGTTGCCGGCCGCCTCAGCGTCTGCCGCATCTGTCTTATCCTGCTTGTCGGCAGCTGACGATGAGCTGCTGCTCTCATTCTTATCCTTTTTACTGCTGCTGTCGCTGTCACTGCACGAAGCCATAGACACAGCCATGCAGATAGCAAGAGCGCAAGCTAACATTTTTTTCATATCTATTTCTCCTTATTATAGTCAAGGGTAACACCGCACAAGTGTATTATCCGTTCTTTTTTAGCTGCTTTGCCTTTACTTCGCCAAGCACGAAAAGCACAACATTCACGCCGCCCATTACAAAGCATACAGGTATAGCGCCTGCCATAGTGTCGATGTCCTTTTCAGACTTGTCCATAAACTCATCATAGCTGAGCTTCTGGCCGAGATACTCGACCCTTGTGAAACCGCTCACACCCTTTTTCTTTACATCGTCTCTGAAATCCTCGATATAGCCCTTTGAGCCGACACAGGCTATGCCAAAGAGTATAAACAGTATTGCGAATATCAGAAACAGCACCTTTATCTTTGCCAAGACTTTCATTATTATTCCTCCTGTCATATTCCATATGTTAACAATTATAATCTATATATATCTATATATATTAGACAGTCTGTTAACATACTATGAACTTTGACGAATAAAGGCATAAGAAAAGCCCACGCCAAAGCGCAGGCTTTAATTCTTATCATTAACATCAGCTTCTGAATATCAGCTCATCAAAGCCGTACTCCCTGAGAAAATCATCAAACATGACCGGGTCTGAGCCGTCCCTCAATGAGCATATGCGTCTTTTGTACTTTTCCACCATTCTGTCAAAGTCCGCTACCCTTGACATACCTTTTTTATCATCTCTTGAGCGCATACGCCTGTCAAAATTCTCGACCAGCTTATCAAAGCGCTCCTTTTCCTCGGGATACATCTCTCTGCCGCCTGATACTGCTTCGAGTGCTTCTTCGGTCAGTTCTGTGTCCTTTTCAAGTAATTCATTTGCCATAATATTTACCTCCCGGTATTAGTATTTTGGGCGGCCTTTTGCGGCCCCTTCACTTATAATACCTTTATTAAGAAGATACGGGTGCGAAATTAATGCAGGGGCTTTGTGATTCGTAAAATCTGCACAAACTCACACCTCTCTTTTTGACAACACCGGCAAAAACAAGCGCAAAAAGGCATTTAAGGATTATTTAATAAATGCCGTGTTATACTTTAGACACAGCAAAGGAAAGGACAACGGAAAGGAGACAGCAAGATGTTTTTTCAGATACTAAAGAAAGACTTAAAACGCAAAAAGACAATGAACTGCATACTGCTTTTGTTCGTTATACTCTCGGCGATGTTCGCAGCATCGAGTGTAAACAACATCATGGCAGTGCTCACAGGGCGTGACAGCTACTTTGACAAGGCAGGGGTGAAGGATTACTTCATCATAGCAAGAGGCGAGACCCCCGGCCAGGACAGCAAGCTGTACACGATACTCAAAAACAGCAGCGTCGTGACAGATGTAGAGCGTGAGGAATGCATCTACGTCAACGACTCGAACATAAGATACCCCGACGGCAAAAAGGTGCTCGAATACAGCAACGCATCAGACATCAACAGCATCGACAGGATAAAGCTCAATTACTTTGACAGCGACAACAACGTCATAGAGAGCGTCGAAAGAGGCAAGGTGCTCACAAACGTCGGATTTTTCAAAAAGGCAGGACTCAGCGTCGGCCAGAGGATAAACGTGGAAATGGACGGCACAGTGCTTGAGCTTGAAGTCGCAGGCAGCTTCAAGGACGCACCCTTAGGCTCTGACATGATGGCTGTCAAGCGCTTTCTGATAAATGAGGAGGATTACAAGACGCTCCTCTCAAACGAGCAGATAACCTCAAAGAACATGGGCTCGCTTTACTACATAGACACCACAGACGCAGACGCTCTCGAAAAGGAAACGGCAGAAGTCGACGGCATCTACTTCAAGGGCGACAAGGATCTGCTTAAGATGACATACTTTATGGACTTATCGGTCGCTGCGATGATACTTGTACTGAGCATTTTCCTTCTTGTCATATCATTCGTGGTGCTCAGGTTCACTATCGGCTTCACGATAGCTGAGGAATTCCGTGAGATAGGCGTTATGAAGGCTATAGGCATCAAGAACGGCTCTATCAGGGCACTCTATCTTGTAAAGTATTTCGGCATAGCGTTCATCGGTGCAATGATAGGCTTTGTACTGAGCGCACCCTTTGGCGATATGCTCATAAAGTCGGTAAGCGACAACATGGTGCTTGAAACCCAAAACCGCACGGTCATGAGCTTTATCTACTCGATGACAGTCGTAGTGATAATAATGCTCTTTGGCTGGAGATGCACAAGAAAGATAAAGAAGCTCTCTCCCATAGACGCTGTAAGAAACGGCCAGACAGGCGAGCGTTTCAGAAAAAGAGGCATCATGAGCCTTTCAAAGAGCAGGCTCGGCACAGCACCCTTCTTAGCAACGAATGACATTCTCTCAGCGCCAAGAAGATACAGCATTATCACCGTGATATTCACACTCTGTATGCTGCTCGTCATGATACTCTCGACGACGGCGAACTCAATGAACAGCGAGGAAATGGTAACGCTTCTCGGCGTAAAGAAAAGCGACGCATACCTTGCATACACAACGGCACAGTTTGATCTGCTTAACGGCAGAAAGACCGTGCAGCAGGCAGAGGACGAGATAGCACAGGTGCTCAGAGAAAACGATATGCCCGGCGATGTGCGCATAGAGCTTATGTGCATGGTAAACATCTCAGTCGGCGACAAGGTAAAAAGCCTCACCTTCCAGTATTGTGAAAAGACAAAGACGACAGACTATGACTACACCGAAGGCACAGCACCGCAGAATGCACACGAGATAGCCCTCACCGAGGTCGCAGCAGAAAAGTTAGGCGTTAAGATAGGCGACAAGGTGATGCTCGATATAAACGGCAAAAAGGAAGAATACCTGCTGACAGCTCTTTACGGCAGCTTTACACAGGGCGGCGAGAGCGGCAGGCTGCACCAGGACGTCCCGGTGCCATACCAGCAGTTCGGCGGAGCTTACGCCTTCCAGATAGACTTTGACGACCACCCCGACGATGAGGAGACAGCACGCCGCATCGACAAGCTCGCAGACATATTTGAATGTCAGGCATTTGACTCGGTAGGCTTTTTAAATGACTGCACAGGCGTGTCATCAGTTCTCGGCGATGTAAAAAACCTCATGCTGATAATCTCGATAATAGTTATCATAATGATAAGCGTGCTCATGGAGCGTTCGTTCATATCAAAGGAAACAAGCGAGATAGCTCTGCAAAAGGCGTTAGGCATCTCCGGCAGGACGATAATACTCACCCACACATTACGCTTTATAATAGTAGGGCTGCTTTCGGCAGCACTTGCAATAGCTCTCAGCGTTCCTCTTACCGGGATAACGATGACACCTATATACAAAGGCGTATTCGGCATAACAAAGGTGCCTTATGTAATGAACATTCCCGAGGCATTTATAATAATACCTCTCACAGTGATAGCCGCAACAGTCGCAGGTGTATTCTTCACATCACTTTACACAGGGAAGATAAAGGCATCTGACACGGCAAACATAGAATAAAAAAGGAGAGACTGAACATGGAAAAAATACTCGAAGTAAATGACCTCTGCAAGACATACATAGTAAACAAAAGGCAGAACAACGTGCTCAAAAACATCAGCTTCAGGATAGACAAGGGGGAAATGGTGGCTGTTATGGGGCCTTCGGGCTCAGGCAAGTCAACGCTTCTCTACACCGTTTCGGGAATGGACAGAATGACCGCCGGAAATGTGAAATTCTGCGGCAGGGACATGGAAGGCCTTAGTGAAAACGAGCTTGCAAAGATGAGGCTTGATGATATGGGATTTATATTCCAGCAGATGTACATGATGAAGAACCTTTCAGTGCTTGATAACATTATCCTCCCGGCAGTAAAGAGCAAAAAGAACACCGAGAGCCGCTCACAGACAGCCAAGCGTGCAAGAGAGCTCATGAAAAAGCTCGGCATAGCTGATATAGCCGACAACGACATCAACGAAGTCTCCGGCGGCCAGCTGCAAAGAGCCTGCATATGCCGCAGCATGATAAACGACCCCGACATGATATTTGCAGACGAGCCCACCGGCGCTCTCAACCGCACCTCGTCAGAGGAAGTCATGGACGAGCTGTGCAAGCTAAACTCCGAGGGCACGACGATAATGTGCGTGACCCACGATTCAAAGGTCGCCGCAAGGTGTACAAGGGTGCTTTTCATAGACGACGGCAACATCAAGGGCGAATTCACACTCGACCGCTCAGCTCCCCTGCGTGACCGTGAGCGTAGCCTCAGTAACTGGCTCATGGAGATGGGATGGTGAAGCGCTTACGCTCAGTGAATAGTGAATAGTTGAGTAAATAAAAATAGAGGTATCGACCTACGGTCGATGATATTTTAAATCATCGCCGAAGACGATACCTCTTTTATTCTTTTAGCAAATGCTTCACCTTCAAGGGTACGCTCTCGCTTTCCTGCGCTACAGGTTGGGGGCTTTCGAGCCGACCGTGTCGGCTTATGCGCCCCCAAGCCCCTTCGGTTTGCCCCATATCGCCCGAATGGGCATCCGTCCGCCAAAGGCGGACTCCTTAACTGTTACCTGTTACCTGTTAACTGTTAACTGAAATAATCCCTCACCGTCTGCTCGTCTGCTGTGATGCTGCCCTGTATCATGGCATCACTGCCGCCGCCCTTGCCGGAAAGCGCTGCGTTTATCTCTTTAGACTTGGCACGCAAAGCGACCTTTTCGGAGGCGATGATATAGCTGTAGCCGCCGGCGTTCTTGCTGAAAACTCCGAACATTCCGTCTGTGAGCTTCACGCCCTCGTTTGCTATGCGGCGCATGGCGTTTGCATCAAGGCCGTCTGTGAACACGCAGAAGTCTCCCCTGCCGTCATTTGAAAGCGATGCGATAATGCTGTCGGCCTGTGCGTTTGCTATGTCTGTGAGCTTTTTCTTGAGCTCCATATTCTCATCGAGCAGGCGCTTTACAGCATCAGCCGTCTTGTCAGGCTTGGCAGAGAGCAGCTTTGATATCTCCCTGACTGATGCCTGCTTCTTTTCAAGCTCCTCGACTGCATCAAGGCCGCAGAGGATATGCACTCTCGTACCGCCCTTGTAGCTTTCAGATGTGAGCACCTTTACAATGCCTATCTTGCCGGTAGATGAGAGGTGCGGCGCACAGCAGGCGCAGACATCTATCCCCTCGATAGTCACTATCCTCACATTCTCCATGTTTTCGAGCTTGCTTCTGTACTGGAGCGTTTCAAGCGTCTTGTCATCGGGGTAGGATATGGTTATCTTCACATCTTCTGCTATCGCTTCGTTTGCCCGGCGCTCGCATTCAAGAAGTTCCTCGTAGGTGATAGGGCCATTCAGGTCAAGCGTCACCTCGTCCCTGCCAAGATGAAAGCCTACATTTTCATAGCCAAAGCGCTTATGTATAAAGCCCATGATAAGATGCTCGCCCGAGTGGTTCTGCATACGGCGCAGGCGCACTGACTTGTCAATGATGCCTGTTACCTTTGCACCCACTTCAAGGGGCTTGTCTATCTTGTGGATAACGACTCCGTCCTTTTCCTGAGTGTCGAGCACCTTAACGCCGCCTAAGGTTCCCACATCGCCCGGCTGGCCGCCGCCCTCGGGGAAAAACGCTGTCTCATCAAGCGTTACCTCACAGCACTTCTTGCCCTGCTCGCAGGAGAGGACTGTTGCCTCGAATTCATAAAGCTCACCGTTGTCAAACAGCTTTTTTGTCATTTTTATTCTTCCTTTCTATCCTATCAGCTTATTCGCTGCTTTTTCATCAGCACCCGGGAAAAGCCTGTAGAGCTGCTCGTATATCAGCTGCCTGCTCTCCTCCGGCTCACGGCTGTATGCCGAGCACACTGTGTCATACCCCCATATGCTCTCGGGGGTGCAGTATTTTGAGCACTTCATAAGGCCGTATTCCTCGCCGCGCTTGTTTACCTTCTTTTTAAAGTCGCCTATCACGACATACATCTGCTGCATCAGCAGGTTTATAGTGCCGTCAAAGTTCTTTTCTCCGCCCTTGCCGAAGCCTGCGGCCTTTTTCATTTCATACGAGAACCACTCGTTTTTAAGCTCAAAAAGATCCATGAGCTTTTTCTGCCGTAGCTTGCCCTTGCCTTCCTCCCACAGCGAGTCAAAGTCATACCCGTCACGCCTGTAGTTTACAAAGTCGGGCAGCAGCGACAGCGAGATAAAGCCTGCCTTGCCGCCGAAAAACTTGCCGTAGGCTATCTTATGCTGCGGCGCTGCCTGCTCACGCATCTCCCACGGGTCATCAGCTGCCCCCGTCCACCAGCTCTGCGCTGCGGTGTGCTCCTCGACCGAAAAGCCCTCGATGTCGTTTTTAAAAAGCGGAACAAAGCCCATAGCATCAACAAACGCCGTGAGCTCGTCAGTATTCTTTATACGGCTGCTGTCATTGCGTGACAGGCCGCTCATATACCATATGCCGTCTATTTTTTCCATAGTATCACCATATCAATGCACGATTATAATGCAGAATTAAGAATGCATAATGCATAATTGAGGTGCGGAAAAGCCGCTTATGCCCATTCGGGCAATATGGGATAACAGCTTTTTTGATACGTCCTGCGAAGCAGGACACCTTACCTGTTACCTGTTACCTGTTACCTGTTACCTGTTATCTAACCGCCTACTATTATACCACATATCATTCCTTTTTTCAACCTCAGCGCAAAAGTACAGTACATCAGCACAAAATGTGCAGACAACTCGCCTGCGCTTGTCACCGAATTGTAACAACATCGTTAAAGTGCTTATCTACGATATTTGCAATATGTCAATAATGCCTAACTTTATTATAATAATGAATTAATTATTGACAAGACTGTTATAACGTGCTATAATATATAAGGCGTACCAATATCTGCCGAAAGCATTTTTAGAGAAAAGGGATGATCTTCTTTGACAGAGCTTGAAAGAATGCAACAGACTGTCACCTACTGTGAGCGTTACTTTGAGTTTGAAGACGCTGTAACAGTCAACAAGGAGAATATAGAATATCTTAAAACATATATACACGATAACAACTATGTAGTCGAAAACTTCAACATGGGCTATAAGATAAGGCGCTCGCTGCTGATATCAGGCGGCTGTGCTGTTATTATGGGGCTTATGCTGCTCGGGCTCTGCGGCTTTTCGCTGTGGTTCATTCCGGCTATCGCTTTTGTTGTCATTTTCGTGGCTATGGCAGCTTTCCTTATATCGCTCAATAAGTTCAAGCTCACCGAGGCTGAGAAAAATCAGGTAGAGGTCAACGAGGGCATCAAGGAGCAGATAGACGCTCTTAAGTCCCGTGAAGAGCTGCTCATCAAGCAGAAGGACGAATACTACAAGGGTCTTCAGGAAAAACAGCTTTGCGCTATACCGCTTGAGTATATGGCTAATGCCGCACAGATAAAGGGCTACCTTGAAAGCGGCGAGGCTGAGACTATAGAAGACGCTGTGGCTATCTACGAGCAGCAGCTGCTCATGAAGGAAATGTCAAACCTTATGACTCAGCAGGCTCCGGCACCTGTGCTTGACAACAAGGCACGCTTCGGCGACCCGCTCGAGATCATCAAGCAGAACAAAAAGGCAAAGAAAAAGAGCCTTTTCAAAAAGTAAAGCATATACCGGCACCGTCAGTCAGGGCGGCGCCGGTTTTTTGTGTGTATTTGTGTGATTTTTTGGGTTCTTAGGTCATATTGCACATTTTCCCTCTTGCAAAATCATATATTATGTGTTATAATAATAGGGTAAGAAATTATTATCAGGGAGGCTAAGATAATGGAAGAACGTATGCAGACCATTGAATCCGCAAAGAATAAAAAGGTCAAGATAGGTGTTATACCCGGCCACTATGCAACAAACCACTCACACATCAACTACTACGTTGCTATGACCGAGATAAAGTCGAGCTTCAAAATGGCTAAGGAAGCCGCAAGCGAGCTCGCACTCACATACGCAAACACACATATCGAGACTATCATCTGCATGGAAGGCACTGAGATACTCGGCGCATTCCTCGCTCAGGAGCTCTCTGCGAGCGGCATCAACAAGGGCGAGGACATATGCGTTGTAACGCCCGAGCTCAACGCAGTTAATCAGATGATATTCAGAGACAACACGCAGAAGGCTATTTGGGGCAAGCAGGTGCTGCTGCTCATATCCTCTGCATCAACAGGCAAGACTATCAACAGAGCAGTTGAGTGCTTAAAGTATTACAGCGGCAACCTCGCTGCTGTGGCTGCTATATTCTCGGCTATCAAGGATATAAACGGCATCGAAGTACACGCTCTCTTCAGTGAGAAGGATATGCCTGATTACAAGAACTACGCTCCTGCTGATTGCCCGATGTGCAAAGCAGGCAAGAAGGTAGATGCGCTTGTAAACAGCTTCGGCTATTCAAAGCTCTGATAACGCTCAGACAGATAGACCGCTCCGTAAAAAGAGCGGTCTTTTTTTGCGCCTGCGCTAAACCAGTTTCATTACAGCGATAAGAAACAGTATCGCTGATGAGAGCAGGGCTGTTTTGTATCTGCTCGCCCTGCAGGAGAATATGCTGCCTAAGAAATGCCCGAGCCTGACACCGATAACACCGAGCAGCAGGCAGAGCAGCACGGCAGAGAGCTTGTGCGCCGTGGTCATAGTCACCCCTGCGCCGAAGCCTACACCGAGCGAGTCAACAGACAGTGCTGCCGCAAGCACAAACGACCCCTTTGCGGATATATCGTCAGGCGTGCTCTCCCCCTCAGGCCGAGAGGCAGGCTGCACATCGGCAAGGTTTTTCATGGCGATGAGTATCAGCACCGCCGCTGAGAACGTCGTGCAGACCGAGGGCGACAGCAAAGCGCTCACAGCACTTGCCGCCGACAGCGACACCCCTAAAAACAGCGCCCCCGTAAACCCTATCACCGCCGAGCTGAGAAGCCCTATCTGCACGCCCTTTAACCCGTAGGCGTAGGCTGCGGCAAAGGCATCGGCGCACACGGCTATACATATCAAAACTACTTCAAGCATAGTATCATGTTCCTTTTGCGTTTTGATATATACTATGCCGGCGGCAGTTTTTCTGACAATCTGCCGTAATTTGTCATTTTTAGCACTCTCTTGTCACGAGTGCTAATTTTCAGAAAACAGCCACTAAATGTTCACACAATTATCATATTGCAGGTCTATCATATAGACAATGACAAGGGCGATACCCCAAAGGAAAGAGGCTGGTACCAATGGAACATAAAGAGAGCTCTGACAGATAAAAACAACAGATACAAATTAAAGGAGGAATCATTATGTTTGGACTTACACCGTTTGATAACAGAGGCTTTGATATATTCGACCCGTTCGCAGGGTTTGATGAGGACTTCCGCAGAGGCGGCTTTGCACCTGCAAGGACAGACATCAAGGACGAGGGCGACAGGTTCGTTATGGAAACAGAGCTGCCGGGCTTTGAAAAGAAGGATATAAACATCGACATAAACGGCGATGTGCTCACCCTCTCAGCAAAGCACGAGGCAAAGACCGAGGACAAAGACGATAAGGGCAAATACATCAGGCGTGAGAGGACATACGGCTCGTACAAGCGCAGCTTTGACCTCACAGGCGTTGATGCAGAGAAGATAGCCGCCGAATACACAAACGGCATACTCACTCTCACCTTGCCCAAGAAGCAGCCCGAGGTGCCGACCGCAAGAAGGCTTGAGATACAGTAAACGCCATCACATTTACTCCCCTATAAAATAATAAGCTCCGCCCCCTGTGTGTAATGCGCAGGGGGCGGAGTGTTATTATTCAAATCTGCTGCCGCCGATAAATTCCCTGACAAGCGAATAATCCGGCACTCTCTCGGCAGGTATCGCATCAAGGGCATTTAAAAATGTCTCCATCTGCTCGTGGTTCTTGTGATCCTCGTTCTTCTCAAAGACCTGGTGCAGCTCGTCTGACAGGAAAGGCTTATACACCGATGCTTCATACATGATGAATGTGTCGATGTGTATCTTTGCTCTGTCCTTGTAGGGCATTATGTAAAGGCTCTCGCCACGCTCTACGCTGTCAAACATATCCATAGTCGCCTCAAAGCCCCTGCCACGGTACTGCTTGTCACGCAGAAGCCTCCTCATGAGCCTTATGTGCGACGGGTGCAGCAATGCGCCGTTGTCAAGCTCCAGTCTTGTACGGATAGACACATAGATGCAGTTTGCTATGTCATCGGAAATGCCTGTCACCTCGGGGTTGAGTGCGTGTATGCCCTCAAAGAGCACCAGCTCGCCCGGCTTTCTCTTGTAAACTATGCCCGGCTCACGCTTTTGCTCTGCGAAGTTGAATGTGGGTATCTCGACAGGCTCGCAGTTTGCTATCTTCATCATGTGCTCGTTAAGCAGCTTGATATCCATTCTGTAGGGCGACTCGTAGTCTACCTTGCCGTTCTCGTCCACCGCATCGGGTGTCTCCGACTCCGGCAGGAAATAGTTATCCATAGATATCGTGTATGTCTCGATATCCTGCTTGTCGAGCAGCTCCTCTATGCGCTTTGCACTTGTTGTCTTGCCGGCACCCGAAGGCCCCGAAAGCAGTATTATAGGCTTATCCTGATGCGTCTGCGCAAGTATCTCTGCTGCCTTTTGTATCCTTCTTGAATATTTCTTCTCGCTCTCATCTATAAACTCGCCCATATCGTTCTTGCAGCGGTCGTTTATTGATGCTATACTCAGTTTTTTCATTTACGGTTCTCCTAATTCTCAGTATTTGCCCGTTCACAGCTCAGGCCTGCTGCCCTCTGATGTATTCATCAAGCGCACTCATAAACTCCTTGTAGTGCTTTGGGAAATTCTCAGAGCCGTCAGCGTGTATCTGAAACTCGCCGTTATTGACGGAGGCTTTGAATCTGAACATTATGCCGTCGCTCACGTTTTTGGGGTGTGCGCCGTGGAAGCCGTCCCACTTGACTATGTCGCAGTTTTTGCAAAGCTCCAGTATCTCGGCTGCACTCACCTCGGCGCTGCCGTCACGCTCCTTTACATCTCTGCCGTCTCTTATCTTTATTTCGTAGCGTGTCACCTCTGCGGTGTCTTCCTTCTGAAGTATCGAATACTCATGGCGGAAGCGCATTCCCGACACCTCGATTATTATACAGTCTATCAGGTCTATCTGCTTTTTATTTGAGAAAAACATTGTTTTGATGCTCCTTGGTCATTTGAATTTCAGTATAAGGTTGTTTATGCTGTCGGTCAGCTTGGCAAGATCCTTGTTCGTCCTGCCGGAGCTCTCACGCACAAGGGCTGTGAGGTTGTCAACAGCTGCCACGAGCCTGCCGTATACAGTGCTGGGCTCTGCCTTGAACCTGCGCTCGTTGCGTACAGGTGAGCCGTTTTCGTATATCTCGGTCACAAGGTCGAATGAAGCACCGCTGTAGGGCGCTACCGCATCGAGCCCGAAGTCGTTTTGCAGATGCTCGGCATACAGTGTCGATGTCCTGTCATCGCCGTGGTTTACGAACACCTTCTTCGGGTGGTCGATAGCCTTTATCCATTCATCAAGGCCGTTCTTGTCAGCATGGCCGCTGATACCCGGAAGTGTGAGCACTCTTGCCTTTACAGCTATCTCCTCACCGAACAGCTTGGCGCTCTTTGCACCGTCTGCGAGCTTTCTGCCCAAGGTGTTCACCGCCTGATAGCCGACAAACATTACCGTACACTCAGGCCGCCAGAGGTTATGCTTTAAGTGGTGCTTTATTCTGCCTGCCTCGCACATACCGCTTGATGATATGATGACCTTGGGGCGTGAGTCAAAGTTTATCGCCCTCGATTCATCAGGCGAGACAGCGATGTTGAGCCCCTCGAACTTTATCGGGTTTATGCCCTTTGCGATATACTCCATAGCCTCGTCATCAAAGCAGGAGGCGTAGTTTTTAATGAAGATGTTGGTAGCCTCTATTGCGAGCGGCGAATCTACAAACACCGGGAAATCGGCATACTCAGGGATAAGTGCCCTCTCCTTTATCTGCCTGATAAAGTATAAAAGCTCCTGCGTTCTGCCGACAGCGAACGACGGGATAACGACGTTGCCGCCCTTTTCAAATGTCTCCCTCAGAACCTGTGCGAGCGCTGCGACATAATCGGTCGGGCGGTGATGCAGCCTGTCGCCGTAGGTTGACTCCATTACGACAAAATCTGCGTTCTCGATATATGTCGGGTCTTTTATCAGCGGCTGTGCCTTGTTGCCGATATCGCCCGAGAAGACGAGCTTTCTCTTGACACCGTTCTCATACAGCTTTATCTCGATGCTTGCCGAGCCAAGCAGATGCCCGGCATCGGTAAAGCGTATCTGTATGCCGTCGCATATCTCCTTGTAGACACCGTATTCGTGCTCAACGAATAATAGTATCGCACCGAGGGCATCTTCCATAGTATACAGCGGAATATACTCCTCCTTGCCCTCACGCATACCACGCCTGTTTTTCCACTCGGCTTCAAATTCCTGAATATGCGCCGAATCACGCAGCATTATATCGCAAAGGTGAGCTGTGGGCTTGGTAGCGTGTATCTCGCCCTTGAAGCCGCCTGCAAACAGCAGCGGCAGCAGACCCGAATGGTCGATATGCGCATGGGTCAGCAGCACGAAATCTATCTGTGAGGGGTTGCAGGGGATAGCTACATTCTCAAATTCATCAAACCCCTGCTCCATACCGAAATCAACAAGGAACCTCTTGCCGCACGCCTCGATATAGGTACAGCTGCCTGTTACCTCATGGTTTGCGCCAATAAACATCATTTTCATATTATTCACCTGCTTCTGGTTGTAATATTCTATTCTATGTCACATTATATTATAACATATTCTCCAAAATAATTCAAGAATATTTTGTCATATTATGCAGGTTTAACATATTTTTTACAAAAAGAAAGCGAACTAACCGGGCATAAGCGCTCATTAAGCCCGGGCAAAGACAAGCGTTATGTTCATTCTGCCGTCTTTTATGTCTGCGAAGATATCGCCGCCCATTTTGAGCATCAGCTGCCTTGCGATGTAGAGCCCCAGACCGCTGCCGGGCTTGCTGCCGACATTCGAGCCACGGTAAAAGCTCTCGAAAATATGCAAAGTCTCGTCCTCAGAGAGCGTGCAGCCGGTGTTTGAGACTGTGACAAGGCGACAGTCCTCCTCGTCAGAAAAGGTAATGGCTATCTCTCCGCCGTCGCCGTATTTTATGGCGTTTTCCATAAGGTTTTGCAGCACCTCGACAGCACGCTCGGCATCGCACTTGAGCAGGCAGTCGGAATACTCGCCTGTTATAAACTTTGTGCCGGTGTTTTCGAGCTTGTATGTGTACAGCTTCTTTATATCCGTCATAAGCTCTGACAGATAGGCTTCATTCATGTGTACTTCAAGCCCTAAGAAATCCTCCCTCGCAGCGCTTGACAGCTTTGAAAGATACCCCTCTATCTCATCTGCTCTTTCTTCAAGGCCTGAGTATACCTCGGCGAGCTTTTCGGGGTCGTCATACAGTCCCTTTTCAAGTGCCTTTGCATATAGCTTTATGGCGGAGAGAGGTGTCTTGATATCGTGCGACAGCGAAAGGATAAGCGTCTGCTTGTCCTTTTGCGACACAAGCTCACGCTCACGCTGCTTTTCCATAGTCTCCCTGAGCATATTCGTGCCCCACACAAATCTGCCGAAGAACCTGCTCCTGCTCTCCTTCAGCGGTGTGGTGAGGTTGCCCTTTGCAAGCTCTATCGGCATCTCGCTGAGCTCGTTGAAGGGGGTGATTATCTTTCTTCTGATATATACAAACACGCCTGCCAGCATTACAAGTGACAGCCCCATGACCGTGTTCACCGTTATCAGCGTGCGGCGCTTTTCGTCGTCCTCGCCGGCTGCTTTGTATTCAATGCGGTAGAGCTCATCGCCCCGGGCGCATATGACGTAGCTGTTGCGGCTCTCGTAGAAGTCCCCGCTGCCGTCGTATTTATATATGCCAATGATATGCTCGTAATCGTCCGCATCAGGCACGGTGCCGTTTTGTATCTGATACTTTACACGCTCGGTATCCACCCTTGCCATATCAGCGCTGCCTGTGTCGGCACTGAGGATAGCTATGTTCACCACAGCCGCAGTCAGCAGAAATAGTGCTGTGACCGCCGCTGCGAACTTATCAAAGCCTTTCAATCCTTCTGCCCTCCTGCGCTCTCATAGCGGTAGCCCTTGCCCCAGACTGTGAGTATGCGCTCGGGGTCTTTAGGGTCACGCTCAATCTTCTGGCGAAGCCATTTTATATGCACGGTGAGCGTCTGCGGCTCGCTCTCGCTGTCTGCGCCCCATATCCTGTCAAAGAGCAGCTCCTTTGAAAGTGTCTGCCCCTTGTTTTCAATAAGCATTTTCAACAGCTCGAATTCCTTGGCAGTCACATTAAGCCTCTCGCCGTTTTTTGTCACCGACTCGTTTGCGATATCAAGCGTCAGGTCGCCGTCGGTCAGAGTGTCTATTGCAAGGCGGCGCTTGAAAATGCCCTTTATCTTTGCGATAAGTATGTCTATGTCATACGGCTTTTCTATATAGTCATCAGCGCCGGAGATTATGCCGTTTAGCTTATCCTCCTTATCAAGCCTTGCCGTGAGGATGATTATGGGGGTGTTTTCCTTTTCCCTTATCCTCCTGCACACCGCAAAGCCGTCCATTCCCGGGAGATTGATATCGAGCAGCACAAGTCTTGCGCCGTATTTATCATAGAGCGACAGAGCGTTCTCCCCGTCCGGGCTGACACTGACTGTATACCCCTCAGCCCTTAAAAAGTCACACAGAAGCGAGCTGAGCTCCTTATTATCCTCGACTAAAAGTATATCTACCATAACACTTTCCTCCCCGAAAAAGATCATCTTATCAAGACAATTATACCACACCCGGAGGATATTGGCAATAGCGCACCTGATATTTACCTATCGACATTTTTCGCTTGACAAAGGCGGCCATACATGATATAATATTTAAGGCAACACCGCACAAAGACCGCCTGAAGGCTTTGTACGCAATTTGCGCACAATCTTCGTGCGGTGTTGCCTTAAGTAATGTACATAAATATGCAGATATAGTATAGCGGTCATTACTCCAGTTTCCCAAACTGGTGATGCGGGTTCGACTCCCGTTATCTGCTCCAGAAACGCCCTTGCTGCATCGGCAGCAAGGGCTCAGTTAATAGTGAATAGTGAAGAGTGAAGAGTGAAGAGTGTCCTAAGGGGCGTTTATGGAGTACTATTCACTATTCACATAATACCAGACCGCACACAAAAGACCCGGCGCTATGAAAGCACCGGGTCTGTTCATATCTTTGTGTTTTTTTGAAACGGTCAGCTGTTACTTAACCGGTTTGCCTTCTTCGTCTACCTGAGTGAAGCCGGAGAGATCGGGGATCTCGATCTTAGCATCGCCGAAGGAGAGCTGTGTGATCTCGATAGTGATCTCGATAGTTGTCTCACCTAATATGGGAGCGTCTGTGATGATCTTCTTAAGATTGCCGTCAGCATCGTAGAAGTACTTTGCCTCTGTCATGGAATCAGCGCCGGAATCAAGAGTTACGCCCTCGCCGAGCTTCATGCTTAACGGAACGTTGAATGTCTCAACTGTCATGCCGTCTTCCTCTGTTGTGCTTACAAACTGTGCAGCATCATCAAGTGTATAGGAACCGAGCTGGCTCTTGTACTCATTTACCTCGTCAGCACCTACCTCAGAATACATCTTCCGGCTCTGTGAAAGAACTACCATTCTGTCGCCGGACTTGATTATCTCAGCATCACCGAGAAGGTCATATGTCATGTAGAGATCCTCACCGTCAACCTTCATCAGAGCGTTCATATCCAGACCCTTAAGGTTCATCTTCATGCCCATTGTATAGTTGCCGCCCTTCATCTTCTCAGAGAAAGCCTTTGTGAGAGCGCCGTCACCCTCAGCAACTACACTTACATCGCCGCCGTCAGAGCTTGCATCGTCGCCTGCTGCATCATCGGAGCTTGCGTCTGCATCGCCTGCATCGTCAGAGCTTGCGTCTGCGTCTGCATCGCTGTCGGAAGCGTCGTCATCAGACTTACTGCTGCTGTCTGCTGCTGCAGAGCTTGATGTAGAGGAGCTGTCCTTGCTCTTCTTGGAGGACGAGGAATCGTCATCGCCGCAGGCTGTGAGCATAGCAGCTGACATTACGAATGATAATGCGATCGCCAGTAATTTTTTCATAGTTGATTCTCCTTTTCATTTACTGCCTGAGCCGCAAAGGGCACAGGTATCTGTTATGGCCTGTAATGCTTTTTGATCTGTTTATCCTGTCAGGCCACTTGAATTATACCATATCTCACATACAATGTCAATTATTAAAAAAAGCCAAAATCCGCCCCTGAACACGGCAGAATACATCAGTTGTCAACAAAAAAACAGAGCCCGGATAAGCGCTTCCGGGCTCACGATTTATGATTTAGAATATATCAAGGATATAAAGGATAACTATAAGACCTACTACAAGGCCTAAGATAAGCGAGAGCTTTAGCCATCTGCTGCTTGCCTTCTTGAAGTTCTTTTCCTTGTTGTAGTAATCAGCTATCGGGTCAACAGTCTGAGATCTTTCAGCGCCCACGAGCTTGGGATTGAGCATATCGTCGATGTTTATCTTCTTGTACTTCTGCTCAAAGGTCTTGGGCATCTCGTTGCCTGTTGTGAGGTTGCTCTCATCGTAGAGCTTGGAGTTTATCTTCAGCTCGTCCATATAAAGCTCCTGCTTTGTATGGCCGTCGCCGAGCTCTGAAACGTCGCCGTTGTTGAATGCGTGCTTTGTATCAACAGCCTTCATAGAGGTGTTGTTGCTCGAACGCAGCAGCTGGATAAGAGTATCTGTATACATACTCTGCTCTGCTTTCTCGGCCGCTATGTCCGCCTCGCTCATGAGGGTCGATGCCTGCATAACGTTGCCGGGTCTTACAGATGCAGAACCGCCGAGCGATACTGCCTGAGACGGGCCGCTGTTATCGAGCTTCTGTATCGGGTCAAAGTGCGGCACGGGTGCCGGAGCCGGTGCAGGAGCAGGTGCTGGAGCAGGAGCCGGAGCAGGGGCAACAGGTCTGTTAAGTGTCACAGGTGACGGCTGCACGGGTGCAGGAGCAGGCTGTGCAGGTGCTGACGAAAGGCTCACAGGCTGAACTGTGGTAGGCTGCAGCGAGGGTGCCGGGCTTACAGGAGCCGGGGCAGGTGCAGGAGCTGCAGGCCTTACAGGTGCCGGAGGCGGAGCAACAGGAGCTGCAGGCCTTACAGGTGCCGGTGGCGGAGCAACAGGAGCTGCAGGCTGAGTAAAGCTCACAGGTGTCTGCTGTACCGGTGCCGGAGCAGGTGCAGGAGCCGGAGCAGGTGCAGCGGGAGCAGCAAGGTCGCCTATCGAGATAGAGCTTCCTGATGCAGCACCGAAGTCATTGTTCTCGGAGAAGCCGCCTATCATTTCCTCCTCGATAACGGCGAGCTTGAGCTTAGGCTGCGGCTGGCCGGGAGCAGGCTTGTTCCTCTGGGGGATCTCTATCGGCGGATATACTGTATCGACATCGAGCTTTGCGACTCTTAAGATATCAATAGCCTTCTGGCATCTCATCGAGCCTCTTACCATTTCCTTGATAGGGAGAAGGATTATCTCGCAGAAGGTCTGGTGGAAGGAAGCAAATGCCTGGCCGCCCTGGCCTATCATCTCGTCAGGGAAACGGTTGTCAAAAAGCTGCGGCCACTCAGCCGGTGTCGAATCTATCAGCTTGTCTATGTATTTAGCGAGCGCTGTCCACATCTCGGGATATTCAAAGTCCTTATCGTTGATAACGAGCCACATATAGCAGCGCAGGAAGCAGTCATAGCAGCTTATATCCTGAAGATTGAGCGCTACATCGTCGATGGTCAGAGCCACTGTGAACTGCGGATCGCTGTAAGCAAAGCAGCGGTAGCCGTTGCTTGAGAGCTTGCCGTAAGCTGTGTTTACATCAGCAGCAGTTCTGGAGAGCTTGGGCAGTGAATCAAAGTCAAAGCCCGTAGTGTATGAACCCTGCTGGCCGGCTGCTGCAAGCGACGAGAGCCTGTTGTAGGCTGCCTCTATCTCACTTGAATGCGCATTTACCGGTACGCCGAGCACACGGAAAGGGTTGCACGCAAAAAGCTCCTTTGCGGTAACGCCGATTGTTACGTTTGCCATTTTTCAGATCAATCCCTTCTGATATATAAATATAAATAGTAAATAATATTCGTCCATAAATCTATACCTATAAAATATTATAACAAAAAAACGGGCTTCATTTATCAACATTCGATGAACTAATCATTAACTAAAATTTAACATCACTGATTTGTAATAAAATTACCCCAAAAAATTCTGAAAAAATATAAAAAAGTATTTGCAATTTGCAAAAAAATAGTGTATAATAGAATTATATATTATGGGATATAATTGTTTTTATAATAAACATATTATTCCGGTACTGCTTTGATACTAAACATATAGATCAAATCATATACTAAAGGGGGAAAAACAATGGGTCTGTTCAACCGTAAGAAAACACCCGAGCCGATAAAGCCTTCGGCACCTGCCAAGACAGTCAATGCCGATGATATTTTCGGAACGCCTTCCGTAAAGCCAAAGACGGTGAATGCTGATGATATTTTCGGCACACCTGCGGCCAAGCCGAAGACTGTGAACGCTGATGATATATTCGGTACACCTTCACCGAGAAAGGCTGCTGCCGTTTCCGAGCCGCTCGACGGCCCTGCTTCCATCAATCCTGATGATATCAAGAAGAAGATGCAGGAGCTTGAGCAGGAGCTTGCTGAAAAGAGCGCACAGCCCAAGATAGACTACTCGCAGTACGGCCTTGTTGACGACAGCGAGGTGGCTGATGCTCAGGAGAAGTACGAGGCTATCTACAAGGAGGAGCACGAGAGATATCTTAAGTCTCACGTTCAGGATATATCCTCTGCAAATACCGACGACCTTTCAAGCAAGGTAGACAGCATGATGAATGAGGTCAACGCTCACAGAGCCGAGGAGGCTGCAAAGGTATACGAGGTATCTCAGGTAAGCGACGAGGAAGTTGCAAAGGGCATGAGCGAGCTCCAGCAGGCTCCCAAGGACGAGACTAAGGACGAGCTCTATCAGTCGATAACCGAGGTAAGCGATCAGGACGCTCTTTCGAGCATGGTAGACAGCATGATGAATGAGGTCAACGCTCACAGGGCTGAGGAGGCTGCCAAGGTATACGAGGTATCTCAGGTAAGCGATGAGGAGCTTGCAAAGAGCATGGCAACGCTGCCGCAGGCACCCAGAAGGTAATACAATTTAGAATTATAAAGATAAAAAAGCAATAGCAAGGAGAATAAGCGACCATGAACATTAACACTGATAATCCTATTATCAAGTATTCTGACAAGGGAAAGCCTTTCCCTTACGTGAAGCTGTTCAACGAGACTTTGGAGAGCTATATACTCGAATTCAAGAATGTCAGACTCGACAAGCTGACCCCTGAGGACGCTGCAAGGTGTCTTGCAAGGATATTCAAGAAGATGTATGTAAACGGCGTGCCGGTGCTCGAATTCTTCAAGGAAGACCTCGATAACTGGGCAAATCTTGACCAGTACAACAAGACACAGAATCTTGCTGAGCTTGTCGCAAAGGATATTTTCTGCTGCTTTGACCGCAATCTCGATGACGGCGACCACTTCAAGCGCACAAACAGGCTCTACTGCATAATAAAGGAAGGCGGCGAGCATGACTTTATCATGTACACTGAGCCAAAGAGCAAGGGCTTATTCGGCAAGAGAAACGGAGAATATACTCCCGTTGCCAAGTATTTCAGCGACCTGAAGAACCAGTATGACGCTGATTTCCTGCCCAAGACCAAGGAAGGATAATAAATATATGGTAGTTATAGAAATGAAAAACGGCGACGTGATGAAGCTCGAGCTTTATCCCGAGGCCGCACCGATAACAGTTGAGAATTTTGTAAAGCTCGTTAAGCAGGGCTTTTATGACGGGCTCATTTTCCACAGGGTTATATCCGGCTTTATGATTCAGGGCGGTGACCCGCAGGGCACAGGCATGGGCGGTGCCAAGGAAAAGATAAAGGGCGAGTTTTTGGCAAACGGTGTCAACAACCCCATAAAGCACGTCAGGGGCGTAATATCAATGGCACGCTCTCAGCTGCCTAACTCGGCAAGCTCGCAGTTCTTTATCATGCATCAGGACTCCCCTCACCTCGACGGGCAGTATGCTGCATTCGGCAAGGTGGTAGAGGGCATCGAGGCTGTTGACAGGATAGCCGCAGTAAAGACTGACTTTACCGACAGACCTGTTGAGCCGCAGATAATAAAGAAGATATACATAGAAGAATAATCAAGAGCCGTCCTTTATGGGGCGGCTTTTTTAAATATTGTATGCATAAAAAACCAAATGGTTATTCTAAAAACCAAACGAAACCAAACAAAAGCAAAAAAAGCCGATATAGATATAGATATAGATAAAGACATAGATACAGATACAGACATAGAAGAAGAAAGAGAGACAGAAAAAGAAAAAGAAAGAAACACAGACACAGAAGAAGACACAGAAGAAGATATATACTGTCCTGTCGTCGTCATTGTCGTCTTCGTCTTTGTCGTCGTAAAATATGTATTCCTCTTAATTTTAGATTGAATTGTAAAAGAATTATGAACGTGCAACATTATGGCGATTTCTGCTTACCTATTATATGAAAACGGCGTTTTAATATAGAATCCCGGGAGAGAAAAAACTATGAAAACACAAACTGACATATCACTCGTGAGCCGGGCGGCCAAGGGTGACACAAAGGCTTTTGCCTTGCTTTACAAACAGGTGTATGAGGAGATATTCTATTACGCTCTTGCAAACTTAGGCAACGAGGACGACGCAGCTGACTGTGTACAGGACGCAGCGCTCGATGCCTTCACGGGGATAAAAAAGCTCCGTGACGAGGGAGCCTTTAAGGGCTGGATAATGAAGATACTCATCACCAAGATAAAGCTCAGACAAAAAGAATACATAGCTTCAAGGCAGATGCAGAGCACCGATGAAGTCGATATAGCGGCATACAGCAGTGAATTTGAAGGCGTTGAGATAATGGACGCACTCGGGCTGCTGAGTGATGCCGAGCGAGAATGTATAGCGCTCAAATACATCGGCGGGTACAAAGGTGAGGAGATAACAAAACTGACGGGCATAAGTCATGCGACTGTCCGTTCACACATCGCAAGAGCAAAGCAGAAGCTGCGGTCACTGCTTGGTGATATGTCAGACGAGGAGGAATAGTTATGCAGAACAATCAGTTTACAGAGAAAATGAAAGAGACTACCCCCGTTCCCGAGAGGATAAGCCCCGAGAACATCGAAAAGAAGATATACGAGCAAAAGCGCAGCAAGATATCCTTAAGAAAGAGAATGATAAGCGCAGCAGCTGCTCTGGCTATCGTGTGCGGCGGCACAGCAGGCTATCTTTACGGCACAGGCTTCTTTGACAAGAAAAACGGCGGCATACAGACATCTTCTTCATCATCGAGCAGCAAGGCTGACAGCAGCAGTAACGACGATGACAGCCAGACAGGTACTATCAAGACCTCTGATGCAGGCGTTGAGTATGAAGACAGCAAGTCTGTAGAGCTTACAGGCCTCAAGTCGATGAACTATGATGAACTTAACGAGTATATAAAGGAAAACTTCAAAGACCGCAGCTACTACTTCAGAGACGATTTCGGCGGGCTTGAAACAAATGACGCAGTTGCCGAAGACGAGGCAGTGCCCGAAGCCACAACGGGCAAGAGCAGCGATGCAGCAGTAACAGGCAGCAGCGGCAGCCACGATTATTCGCAGACCTACAATCAGGAAGCAGGCATCGATGAGGCCGACATAGTAAAGACCAACGGCGAGGACATATTCTACCTCGCAGGCAGCTGTGTGTTCGCCATAGACTGCGACAACGGCAGCATGAAAGGTCAGCTGATAGACTTTACAAAGCTTTGCAGCGAGGATCTCGGCGGCTACACAGCCCGTGAGATGTATCTTGACGGCGGCACGCTGACAGTTGTTCTGCAAAGCACAGCAGGCTATTACTACTCGTGGCATTATGACGAGGACGAGGAAAACAAGTCAAGGGAAATACGCCCCATTTACGAGCCTACCTGCTATGCTGTTGACCTTGATGTAAGCAACATTGACGACATTAAGATAACAGGCAAGTATTCGATACAGGGCACATACTCAAATTCAAGAATGGTAGACGGCAAGCTTTACCTCACAGTAATACAGAATATTCAGTACTGCGAAAGTGATAGCTACGAGAAAACAGGCGTGCCCGAATTTGCCCCCGTATACAAGGTAAACGGCGAGAAGCACTATGTAAGCTCGGGCGATATATTCGTGCCCACAGAAGATGTAAAAGAAAACCTCGGCTACACCACAGTATCGCTTATCGACACCAAGGATATGTGCCACCCCGTGAGCATCAAGTCATCACTCGGCTGCACTCACGAGATATACCAGTCAGCCGACAGGCTCATACTCTTAGGCAGCTACTCTGACGAGGCAGACGGCACCTGGAAGAGCTTCACACGCCTGACAATGTTTGACACATCAAACGGCACACTCGCACCTATGGCAAGCACATCGATAGAGGGCGAGGTAAAGGACAAGTATTCGCTCAGCTACAGAGACAGCGTGCTCAGCGTTGTTGTAAACGACCGCAAGTATGACAACGTAAACTACAAGACGATCTACAACAACTATCTCTACACATTCAGCGACAAGCTCGAACAGTTAGGTCAGAGCGAGAGCTTCGGCGACGGCGAGGTGATAAAGAGCGTTACCTTCCAGGACAAGCTCGCATACATCGTAACATTCATGCAGACTGACCCGTTATTCGCTATAGACGTATCAGACCCTGCAAAGCCCACTATAATAAGCGAGCTCAAGATGCCCGGCTTCTCGACTCACATGAGAGCATTCACAGAAGGCAGATTAGTAGGCTTCGGCAACACAGCAAACGAGGATACAGGCCGTGTAACAGGCCTTAAGCTCTCGATATACGACAACTCTGACCCGAACAATGTCAAGGAGCTTGACAAGGTAGAGCTTAAGAGTATGTTCGGCGATGACGTGGATTCCTACGTCGGCAGCATTGCAACATACGACGAGAAGGCTCTGCTCATAGATGCTGAGAGAAACATCATAGCATTCCCCTACTACGCTGAAAAGCAAACATACAGCACCTTCATTGATGAGGACGGCTATGAATATGCTGTAGACACAGAAGAAGACGACACGACAGCCAAGGAAGACTCCGACATCTACATGGCAGGCTACAAGTTCTACAGATACACCGAGGGCAAGGGCTTTGAGCTCGTTGGTGAGTACAAGTACGAAGTAGACGTAACCAAGTTCTGGAACGACAGGGCAAACGAGGGCAAGAACCCCTACATCGACTTTGAAAGAGCTATCTACATCGGCGATGTTTACTACCTCTTCCACGACAACGGCGTTGTATCGGTAAACTCAAAGACATTTGAGACTATCGACGAGGCAGACCTTGTCTCACTCATTCCTGAGGGTCAGGAAAGGGACATATATTATTACGGCGGTCTCGTAGAAGACGACTATGTAGCAGAATAACAAAAACGCAGCGGCATTGACAATCAGGTTGGTTTGTAGTATAATGTTGTCAATAAGAGCGAATATTATATTAGGAAGGAGTGTATTTATATGATGACAGCGACAGGCGGTTACTTTAATGGAGACCATATTGTGATGGATGAGCAAATAACGCTCAAAAACGGGCAGAGAGTCATAATTACTGTTCTTGACCCTTTTCAAAGTGATGTTCGTGCTGATAAAGGCGATATAAAAAGCTTTATGGGAAGAGGGAAAAAACTGTTTGACGATACGACGGCAATAGATAAATATGTAATGGAGTTAAGAGATAATGACAGAATTTAAAAAAGTATTTATGGATACAGCACCGCTCATATACTTTTTTGATAATGACGAAAATTTCGGAGAAAAGACACTTCATATTTTTGAAGAACTTATATCAGATAAAAAGGAAATTATCTTTTCTACTATAAGCTGTATGGAATATCTTGTAATGCCATACAGAACAGAAAACATTGAAAAGCAAGAGGTGTTATTTGATTTTATAAAACGTTATAAAATCGATATCTGTTCTATCACGTTGGAAATATCAAAAAAGGCCGCACGCATCAGAGCGCAATATCCGAATTTTAAAGCAATGGATTCAATACAGCTTGCAGCTGCGGTTTATTCTGGTTGCGATGTTTTTTTAACGAATGATATTCAGCTTAAACAGTTTAAGGAAATAAAATGCATTTTGGTAAATGAGTGGCAAAGACATATCACAATGCCAGAGTCAGCATCACCGCTGCTATAATAAGAAATAATAAGGGTATCGGCTGCGACGATGATCTGAATATCATCGGACAAAGGCCGATACCTCTTTATTGCGCCTGCGCTCAGGGGCTCTTTTATCTTGACAAGAGGGGGAAAATTTGGTATAGTATTATTAGAAATACTAAGGCAACACCGCACGAAGATCGTGCGCAAATTGCATACAAAGCCTTCAGGCGGTCTTTGTGCGGTGTTGCCTTGATACTATATGAAAAGAGGTAATGACTATGGGCAGAGCAGGACGTGGAGGAGGCGGCGGTTCAAGAGGCGGCGGCTTCGGCGGTTCAAGAGGCTTCGGCTCGCACTCGGGAAGCTCGTTCCACAGCAGTTCGCACAGCAGCTATCATAGCAGTTCCCACAGCAGCCGCCACAGCTCAGGCAGCAGCTTTGCAAGCGGTTATATAATCGGCTCTATGGTCTCGGGCAGCAACCCGAGAAGGCGCTCGGTATCGGGCACGAGCAGCTCTGACAAGGTGGGCGCAATTATTTTTATCATTGTTTTTGCGCTGTATATCCTTGCAGAGGTGATATCTTCATCAGCCGGCTCGGCACTTGACGGCGGAATACAGAGATCGACCGCCCAGCGTGAAAAGCTCGAATCCTCTGCACTGGTAGAGTCGGACGACTACTATTCAGACCGGCTCGGCTGGATAAAATCAAGCAAGACGCTTGAAGACGGAATGGAATACTTTTACGAGCAGACAGGCGTGCAGCCGTTTCTTGTGATAACCGACTCGATAGGCGGCAGCGGCATTTACTCCGAAGACCAGATGGAGAGGTTCGCAAACGACGTTTACGACCAGGAGTTTGAGGACGAAGCTCATCTTGTGGTGGTCTTTTATGAGAATTTAGGCGAATACCACACCTGCTATGTCACGGGCGTTGAGGCAAAGACGGTGGTAGATGACGAGGGCGGCGAGATACTGCTTGATTACCTCGACCACTACTATTACTCAGACCTTGACGAGGACGAGATGTTTGCAAGGGCATTCAGGGAGTCGGCCGACAGAATGATGACCGTGACCCCGAGCTACGGGTGGATAGCCGTTATCATCATACTGATAATAATCGTGCTGGTGATATCGCTCACATGGTGGTCAAAGCGCAAGAAGGCCAAGCTCGCAGAGCTCAACAAGGCTCAGCAGATAATAGACCAGGACTTGAACACATTCAGCACGGCAGGCTATCAGACAAACGCCGGAGCGACTGTGACCAACCCGGGCCCGACACCGCCGCCTGACATATCAGGCTCAGCAGAGGTAGACGAGCTTAAGAAAAAATACGACAACATGAATAACGACCTTATGTAAGGAGGTGCTCGCATGGGGCTTTTTGACAAGTCAAAAGACCAGAACGAGCTGAAGCTGCAGATAGCAGACATAACCGTCAGGCTCGCAAATGTCAGAGAGCAGGTAGGC
This sequence comes from Ruminococcus sp. NK3A76, assembly GCF_000686125.1. Classification (NCBI taxonomy): domain Bacteria; kingdom Bacillati; phylum Bacillota; class Clostridia; order Eubacteriales; family Oscillospiraceae; genus Ruminococcus; species Ruminococcus sp. NK3A76. The sequence continues at coordinate 229,060 of NZ_JMMA01000002.1, read as the reverse complement.
AGCCTGACAAAGCGCCTGAGCGAGATAGATGCTGACCTGAGCGCTTACCAGGCCAAGAGCAACGAATACGCAGCATACGCCAAGAAGGCTCTCGCAGCCGGCAGTGAGGCTGATGCAAGGGTGTTCTTAAACGAGAAATACAAGTTTGACAAAAAGGTCGCTGACATCACTCCCCAGCGTGAGCAGGTGTATGAGACACGCTGCAAGGCGGTAGAGCTCCACGACAAAATGGTGGACGAGATAAACAAGGCCGAAGCACGGCTCGATATGTTAGTCGCAAGGAATGCCGTTGCCGATGCGTCGATAGCCGCTTCAAAGACGGTGAACAGTTCAAAGTTCCAGAACGACCTCTCATCGCTCGAAGAACAGTCAGAGCAAAGAGCCGCCATGACCGATGCACAGAGATACGCAAATGGAGAAAAATAAAAAAAGCCCCCTCGGGGGCTTTTTTAAATGCATAATTAAGAATGCATAATGCATAATGAAGGTGTGCGGCAAAGCCGCAGATGCCCATTCGGGCGTGTTGGTCGCACGGTTTCGATCAAGTCGTAGGCTTTGCACCCGAAGGGGGTGGCGGCAGCTGCGCCCCCCTACCGTAGCGTGGGATCAGCGAGAGAGCCGCCTTGAAGGAAAGCTGCCCCCACCACAGGCCGAATGGCCATACATCGCCCGAAGGGCGATACCTCAATTATGCATTGTGCATTATGCATTATGCATTGTTATCAGTTCCAGCAGCCGTTCATAAACTCCACACGCTTTTTGAGCCACTCGGCAAGATATTCGGCGCACTCGGCCTGAGTCTTGCAGGCGGCGGCTGAGCGTGAGAGCTCGTTTGCGGCCTGATTGCGGCGTATATTGTCCCACTTGTCGTAGTTGCGCTCGAATGCAGGAGCTAAACTATCGGCAGAGTCGGTTATCATTTTGACAGTCTTATCAAAAATGCCGCTGTCGTATGCTGCCTTCCACTTGGTCTTTATTATGTCGGTGTACCAGTCCTGATACATGAGCACGGCAAGCCAGGGGTTTATGGTCGTGTAGCTGTTGTTGACATCATAGAGGGTGTTTGCGGCGTAATATCCTGTGCCGTCCTCGCAGCGTTCTTTGTTGCCGAGGGCTGAGTCGAAATCCCAAGGGTTTGCGAAGATGAGCTTGTTACTGCCGCCCTCGCCGAAGTCTGCATACATAAAGAAGCTCGACCAGTAGAGGTCTGCATCGCAGGTAAGCTCGCTTATGATATACATATCGGCCAGCGAATCGACATCGACGACCTTTTCCACCGCCTGCTGAGGGGTAAGCGAAGAAGTCTCGTGTATCTTTGAAAAATCATCGTCAAAGACATATGCCTTGTTATCATATGCGGCGTGATACATGATGTTATATACGTTATCTACAAAGCCTGCTATGAAGTCATGCTGCGCCTGCGAGTAGATATCGCTCTTTATCGTTATGCCGACAGAGTTGCGGCCGCCGCTAAGAGGCGACTGCTGCCTGCCGCCGCCCTCACCGTCGTATGGGGTGAGCTTTGCATCGCCGTTATAGCCGACCTTGAAGCCGTGCAGCTTGTCCTCATTGCTGTAGTAGCCGTCAAATTCGAGGAAATAGCCGATATCCGTGCCCTCGTAGCCCTCGTCGGGCTTTGTTATATCTATCCTGTTCTGGTTTACCTGCGAATACTCACACAGCAGATACACGCCGAAGTATTCACCGTTTATAGTCACCTCGACAAGCTGCGAATCGGAAGCATACAGCCCGTCCCTGCCGAGGATATCGTTTGATATATCAAATGCCGCCTTGTTCCTGAGCATCGAGCCGTCCTTATACTCTGCGAGCAGCACCCAGTTTTTGAATTCATTGCCGCCGTTTAGGCCGAGGAGCGACTGCTTTTCATCAAACTTTATGCGCAAGGGCTTTTTGTCGTAGGTCGTAGTCCAGTTGCCCCTGACCTTGACCTGTGCGCCCACGCTGTCAAGCGACTTTGTGCCGTCCGTGCCGGTGACGGTTATGCTGCACTGCTCGTAGTAGGGCTCGTCAGGTATCTGATAACCGGGTGTCCAGCCGGCGATGTTCTCTGCGACATGGCGTGCCACAGGCTTTGTTGCAAAGTCGAGCGCATCGCTGCCCTGCTTTTCTGTCTCTATCGCAAGCACAGGCATCACGTCGCCAAGTGCAAGGTCTGATGATCTAACATTTTCTGCACTGCTGCTGTCTGCCTTGCTGCTGTCTGCCTTGCTGCTTTCAGCAACGGAGCTGTCGGTCAGCGACTGAGATGACGATGTATCGCTGCCTGCACAGCCGGCAAGCATAGCCGCCGCAGCAAGCAGAGGGATAAGTCGTTTTTTCATATTATTTCTCCTTAGAGTTATTCAAAAAGCGGTGTTGAGAAATATCTCTCGGCGGTGTCGGGAAGAATAGTCACGACCGTCTTGCCCTCACCGAGCTGTCTTGCCATTTCAAGGGCGGCTGCAACGTTTGTGCCGCTCGATATGCCGCACATGATGCCCTCCTCAGATGCAAGGCGCTTGGCTGTGTTTATTGCGTCCTCGTCGGTGACTATGTGTATATGGTCATATATCCCGGTGTTGAGTATCGGGGGTATCACGCCGTCGCCTATGCCCATTTGCAGGTGCGTACCGACCGTGCCGCCTGCAAGAATAGCTGCGTGCTCCGGCTCGACTGCCCATATCTTCATATCTGGATTCTGAGACCTTAGTGTCTCCCCTATGCCCGTGATAGTTCCGCCTGTGCCTATGCCCGAGCAGAAGCCGTCTATCCGGCAGGCTGTCTGTTCAAGTATCTCAAGGGCGGTGTTATACTTATGAGCGTAGGTGTTGTTGATGTTTTCAAACTGCTGCGGCACATAGACGTTCGGGTCATTGGCGGCCATTTCAAGCGCCGTATCAAGGCAGGTCTGAATGCACTTGCCGATATCGCCGTCATCGTGGATAAGAATGACCTCTGCGCCGTAGTGGTTTACGAGCTTTCGCCTCTCCTCGCTGACCGAGTCGGGCATGATTATGACAGTCTTATAGCCCCTCACCGCACCGACAAGAGCAAGGCCTATGCCCTGGTTGCCGCTTGTCGGCTCGACTATCACAGTGTCTTTATTAATAAGCCCCTGCTTTTCGGCGGCCTTTATCATATTGTAGGCAGTTCTTGTCTTGACCGAGCCGCCGACATTTAGCCCCTCGAACTTGACAAGTATCTGAGCACTGCCGGGCTCGTTCATTCTGCCCAGCCTTATTATCGGCGTATGCCCGAGAGCTTCGAGTATATTATTGCATATCATCATTATTCTCCTCATCTTTTATTTTTCCACAAGCTATTATACCATATTATGAGCCAAAAGGCAATAATATGTTTTTAACATATCCTATAAAAACACCGCACGGACGATATCCATGCGGCATTATGTCATTTCTTGTTTTTCATCTTCATTATCACGACAGTTGCTAAAATACCCAACAGCAATCCTCCGTCAAGCGCACCGACGGGTATGTCGATCCTCACACGGATATTCCTATCAAGCTTGATATGCCCGTCAAAATATACCGGGTATATCCTTACGTGTACAAGATCTGATTCACCGTTTTTCTCTGCCATTTGCTTAAAAAGCTTCTCCTCGTCCTCGCTCATATACCCCGGCTTTGCAGTCCTTACTATCCTGATGACGTCTTTCATATCGCCGGCAAGAAAAGGCGCTTTTGTCTCGCCTGTATCAAACATATCTTGCAGCCCTCGCCCTCATACTCGACCAGCGGCCCACCGTTTCCCGGCTCTGTCATCACCATATCATCTAAGTCATCATGCTTGGGTGCCTATGTCTGCGCAGGCTCCTTAGCCGAGCAGGGCAGTGCTGCAAGCGAAAGCAGACAGCAGAGCCGTCAGTAAAAATGATATCAGCTTTTTCACAGCGCTACCTTTTCTTCTTCTCGAAGTTCTGATAGTCCACACCGCATATCGGGCAGATAAAGTTTTCAGGCAGCTCGTCGCCGACATACTCATAGCCGCAGATAGTGCAGCGCCAGATGATACTGCCGTCGCCTGCTATGCCTGCCGGAACAGCGCCGGGCTCATAGACTACCTTCTCAAAATCGGAAGCCGGGTGCTTACAGAGCGGACACACAAAGTCCTCAGGCAGCTCCTCACCCACATACTCATAGCCGCAGATGATACAGCGCCACACTGTCAGACCCTCATCTGTCACGGCTATCGGCTTGGGCTTTGGCTTGATATTCTCAAGGTAATAAGCATAGTCAGCCGAGCGTGCCGCCGAGAGCATAGCCGTTTCACCGACATCTGCGATAAACATTGTATGCGTGCCGAGGTCTATCGACTGGCAGACCTGAGCGCTGATAAAAGCATTAGTGCCCTGAGTTACAGCGAGGGTGCCGTTTTCAGCACGCTTGACATCGGGGAAGCTTATAAACTTATCGACCTCCCTGCCCGACTGGAAGCCAAAGTGCTTGAACAGCTCAAAGTCAGCCTCCTGGCTTATGATAGATGCTGTGAACTTACCCGTCTGAGCTATCATATCGTGGGTAAGGTTTGCCTTATTGACGGTCAGGCTTACACGGTTAGGCTCACTCGTCACCTGCCCGACTGTATTTGTGATACAGCCGTTATCCTTACCGTTTAAGTTCGCCGTCACCACGAAAAGTCCGTAGGTGAGCTTATAGATAGGGTTATCTGCCATAGTTATTACCTCTTTTCTTTTAGTCGTTACAAGATCAGCAGGCTCTCATTGGGAGCAAATTCCCTGCAGATCTTATGAATTATTCCCCAGTCATTAATGATTTTAATTATTATATCACATTTTCGGACGTTTTTCAAGCCAAAATGCACAATCAGCTGCCGAAATTTTCGGCGATATTTTAGGCGTTCCTACAAAAATAAAAAAAATCGCCCGATCTTCAAAAAAGGCTTGACAAATCGGGGAATTCAGTGTATAATAATATAGTCGTTTATGGGGCATAAATGGCGGCATAGCTCAGTTGGCTAGAGCACTTGGTTCATACCCAGGGTGTCACCGGTTCAAATCCAGTTGCCGCTACCATTTAGCCCCATAAATTATGGCCCGTTGGTCAAGTGGTTAAGACTCCGCCCTTTCACGGCGGCATCATGGGTTCAAATCCCGTACGGGTCACCAAACCATATGCTCGGAAACAGCGTAATATCGCCGTTTCCGAGTTTTTCTTTTATAGTGAAAATCCGCCTTGTTCTTTATCTGTTCTTTATTTTGAAAATGCGGAGGTTTGAGCCGTGGATCAAGCACCCTTCGGCTCTTTTTTCTTGCCTGAGAAATCGAGTGCCGAACTGACGGCATCGGAGACTTTCGCTCTGGATTCTTCCAACATATGACAGTAGATATTACTTGTTGTAGAAACTGTCGAGTGCCCTAACGCTCCCGAAACGGTCACGATGTCCACTCCCTGATTGACAAGAAGCGATGCGAACAAGTGTCGGAAGCTGTGCAAGCCGTAGAACGGAAGGTCGTGCTTCTCACAAAACTCACCGAGCCAGAAGTAAGGAGTGCCGTTCTGCATAGGTTCACCATTCCACTTGACATACAGACGGTCTGTCTCCACCCACTTGTCACCGCATTTGAGCGCCTGCTCGTCCTGTTCCGCCTTATACTCTTTGAGCATATCCATGATCTCCTGCGGAAATTTCAGCGTTCTCTGGGACTTGCGTGTTTTGGTGGTGTCGGTGTAAACGCCTTTCTTTGCCGTATAGTTGCTTGTACGGCGGACACTGATGATGTTGTTCTCAAAATCCACATCTTTCCATTCAAGTCCCAGCATCTCGCCACGGCGGAAACCGCTGTAGATCATCAGGTTGAAGAAAGTGCGGTACTTCAAGGGTTCATCGTTCAGCAGAGAAAGAAATCTCTGTACCTGTTCGGGAGTATAGATTTTCTTTTCAGTCTGCTCGTTCTTCGGCAGCGTGACCTTTGCGCAGGGATTGTCGCTGACCACGCCCATTTTCACGGCGTAGGCGAACACATCGGACACGAAGCTAAGGTTATGCCTTATCGTCTTAGGGGCGAGTGGCTTGCCTGTGCGCTCGTTTGCACCGTCCTTTGAAAGCGAGTTCACGAAAGCCTGAATTTGTCTCGGAGTGATCTTGTCCATTCGGAGATGACCGATAGCGGCATACACTCTCTTGCGGAGTTGGAGCATTCGTTCATATGTGGTATTTCTGAGGTTCGGACGTGCGTATTCTTCAAACCACTGTTCTGCGAAAACCTCAAACTTGATAGCCTTGCTCTGATAGCCCTTGTTGCAGGCTTCCTCAAACATGACCGCCTGACGGTTCAGCTCTTTCTCGATCTGCTTTGCTGTCATTTTCGGCTCAGGCTTCCAAGTCATGGACTGGATCACCTGCTTGCCTTTGCTGTCGTAGCCACAGCTCACCCTGATAGAGTAGCTGTCGCCACGTTTCTGTATAGTTGCCATAATATGTACCTCCTCGGTAATATCACAGCGTACCTTTTCAATACCTATTGTAGCGCAATATATCGGCATTGTCAAGGTGCGCTGTAACATTTTTTCTCTTGTTCTATCTTGCGTTATTCCAGTCCCCACGATTTTTTCTTTTTAGTGGACCGGTATTCTAACTGTTGTGCCTGCTCTCGCTGACGCTGTTCTTTTTCTTCCTGCACCAACGTTTTCGCCTGTCCGAGAATATCGGGTGCTATCCTTTCAAGCATTGAATACACCTCGCTGTATCTCCTGTTTTCGGACTTGACCGTTTTCAGCTCGGAAGAAAGCCCCGAATTTTCTTTTCTGACAGCATTCAGTTCCGCTCGGGCTTCATCTCGCTCGGCGATAAACTCATCACCACGCTTGTGCAGGCTGAAAATGGTGCGGTCTGCTTTGCGCTGCTTCTCCATAGCCGTTTTCGTGAGGCTCTTCAAAGTATCTATCCAACTGAGGATAGAATCCTTGTTCCTGAGTATTGACATACCGCTTTTCAGCAGTTTGTCGAGTTCCGAAACGGCTACAAGATATTCGTGTTCATCATCAAAGTTTTTCTCCATATCGGGAAGATAGGTCAATGCCTTGTTGACCTGCTCGATCTTTTGTGACAGCTTGGCATCTGCCTTTTCGGTTTCTGCTGTCACCGAGGAAAGCTTTTCCTCGCTTTCGGAAATATCTTTCTTTGTGACTGCAAGCGTGCTTTCAGCCGACCGCACTTTGTCCTCCACAGCACTCAGTTCAGACAGCTTCATATCTATCAGCTTGTCGGCAGCGTCAAGTTCCTCCTGACGTTTTTTCAGCTTGAATTCTTTCAGCGGCAGACCCTCTTTCGCTTCTTCCAGCTTCACCCATTCGATGCCACGTTCCAGCATCAGCTGACCGATGTGAGCCTTCTCTTGTTCGAGCCAGTCTATCGTGATCGTCCTGCCGATGCCCTTGCTCTCGCAGCCCTGCTGACGTAAAGCACCCGTCAGCGAGTTGCGGACACGCAGACCGTTCTTTCTTTTCTCATCGGTCACAGGCACAAAGTCAAGGTGCAGGTGGGGCGTGCTTTCGTCCATGTGTATCACGGCATTGAACAGCTTCAAATTGGGATTTCTCTCCTCAAATGAACGGGCATATTCTTCCAGAACAGCCGCCGCTTCCTTGCACATTTCGGAGTCCACACCCGTATCATCACGGTTGCCGACCTGGAACAGAACTTCATAGAATTCTTTCTCCTGTCGGCTGTGACGGATATGTTCCTGATAGTTTGCAATCTTCCTGTCACGCCTTGTCTGTTTTGCGTTGAATTCTTCAAGCGCTTCATCGAAAAGTTCATGGTATAATTTTTTCAATGAACGCTGACAAATTATTATGTCATCGGCGATCTTTTCTTTATCTACGTTCGCCGTGATTATCGAGCGGTTGTTGTGGTTCAGATCACCCTTGCCGATACAGCCGCTCAGGGTTCTTTTTACGATAATATCATCTCCTAAAATTTTGATACCGCACAGCGGTAAAAGGCTATTCGCCAACTGCCGACGGAGCGGCATATATATCGAAGCCTGCACAGCAGGCAAGCGGTGCGCAGCACCGAAAAATTCGGCATGAGCCGAATTTGCTTCTGTTACTCTTGGCAAGAGTAACGCAAAGACACTTCCGACAGCCGAGCGACCGTCTATCAGAAGTATCTATTGCGCTCTGCGAGGCTAAGACGGCTAACAAAGCAGCCGAAAATGTGGACACAGTAATGCAGAAAACGCATTACAAAAATTCCAAAATGCGATCATAAAAATCGCAAAAATCAGAATGGAATGTCCACCTCAATATTGAATTTATTGAGAAGAAAACCCAGCTCAGTATCATAGTCCCAAGCTTCATCGTCCGTCAAAAAATCATAGTAACGAACCAGTGCTTCACGCACTTCAAGTCCGCTTCTTTCTTCAAGGATAGAAGTCAACGCTTTTACCTTTTCCATATCGACCATTTTTTCACACCCCCTTCCCGTTGAAATAGGCGATCAGGTCAGCCTTGTTCACAAGGATTTTTCCATTCCTGCCCTCGCCGGTACGAACAGACTTCACCTTGCCCTGCTTCACAAGCTGGCGGACGGTGTGTTCGGAAAGTCCGCTGATGAGGGCGGCACTCTCCTTGATAGTCAGCATCTCGACCTTGTCGGTGGTCGGTGCTTTGGTGGTCTGCGGAGCGGAGTTCTCTCCGTCCTCGGTGAGCTGAATAAGCAGCTCCAGAATGTTGTCTACGATAGCTTTCTTTTCTGTTGTAGTCATAGTGTAAACCTCTCTTTTTCTATGGTTTGTGTTTTATGAACTTTGGACATTTTGAGCATTTTGCAAGTACAAAGTGTGCAAAATGCGGAAAGTACAGATTTCATCATCTGTAAATGTTCGGGTTGACGATCACGTCAATCATTGTTTTGTTGTTCGTTCCCTTGCTCGTGGTGCGGACGATATAGTTGTATTCCTCCAACATCTCCACAGTTTCAGCGAAGTCGGCGGCATTCTTGAAAAGTGTACATCTGCACAGCTTGTAAAGGTCATTCTGCCTTATCTGCTGAATATGCTTTGAACGTATCTTGGCAAGTACCCTCTCGGCTTTGACGGTTGCGAAATCAGTGTCGCCCAAACTGTATGCGTATATCGCCTGTTCACGGAAATACTCGCCTATCTCAATGGCGTTGCAAAAGGTGTCCAGATTGACACGAACTTCAACAGGATCACAGCCATTCAGCGCACACTTGATGCAGTGAATTATACCGCACAAACGCAGGATAAGTCCGTGATACTTGCCGCCCCAATCCTTGCAAAACGCCATGTCCGTGACAAGCTGAGGCTCTATGTAGTTGTTGTAGTAGTCAACGAACTCGCTGTAAGCCTTGCTGTCAAAATGGAGATATTTCTCCATATCGCTGTGAAAAGTGAACTTGTCCTGCAACAGCTTGTAGACCAAATTTTTGTAGTTCACAGTCACCGCTTCGGAGACAGCCTGCGTGTCATACTTGCGTGTGCCGATATTGCTTTTCGGGAAGCAGTAGAGAAAACGTGCGATAAGACCGCTTCCACGGAACGCCGTGTTGTTTATCATGCTGTCAAAAACATAGGGCTGGCAGGCAAGGCAGATGCTCATATAGGGCTTTTTCAGCACGATACTCGACCTTGTTGCTCGGTCGCTGATGAACGTTTCACCGTTCCAGCACTTCAACAGCAGGTCAATGTTGGGGACATTGTTGGAATAGCGTCCGCTGAAATTGCCGAGCATTCCGGCTTCATCGGAGATCATCAGCAGAGTGCCATTTTCTTCAAGCAGGTTCACAAGGGATTCGGGGGTAACATCGTCCACGGCTATCCTACGGAAGTTGCTGGGCGGAATGTTGCTCAGCTCTGTTTGCAGCTTTGCTATCTCCTCTGCGGTAACGTCTTTCTTCTTTTCAAGGGCTTCCAGCTTGCTCTGCAACAGCTTGCGTTCAGCCTGCGACTTGAAAATGTCCTGCTTGTTGCTCTCGTTCCAGTCATGGGCGAATGTGGCGTAAGGACGCTTCACCAAAGAAATAACAGGCGATTTCTTGAAACTGGGTTCTGCCACGGTGAGAGAGTAAAGCACAAGCGGTTCGGTGTGGTCACGCTTAGCGGACATTCTGTAAACTCCCGAAAAGCAGTAGCTCACCGCCGAGAGTATTGAAATCCCTGCCATTGCAACGTCCGTTGAGGTGGTTGTCGCAATTGCGTCAGCCATGTCACCAATAATAGGTGGCAAAGCGTTCACAGGGAACGGCAGGAGGTTTGTTCCGTCGGGACGTAAGGGTGTGGGTGTTGCCCACTGTGTTTCATTGTTCAACGATAAATCATCGTCCTTTCGTTTGATATTTTATAAAGCGCTTTATAATTGTTGCGGTCAGCATGAAGTATGTTGTTCCGCTGTCAGCTGTCTTTCTCTTGCTGACATGAACATTGTACCATACGAAACGATAATAAAGCAAATGAAATTCGTATATACTGTAAAATATACGGTGAATTTTGAAAAAATACGCAAAAATCCTTGACAAGATACCGTATCAAGCGTATAATCAGTATATACGAATAAACAAGTTTTCGTATCAAAGGAGAGGTTGGAATATGCTGTTATACCGTATAAATGAAAAAGACCACACCGTGAGTATCGTGTGGTCTATCAATAAGAATGAACTTCTGTCGGCTTCTGAAAAAGAAAAGGTCTATACGTTTGATGAGATACTGTCTCAGCTTGAGGATTTTCGCAACAACCGCAGCGAGATTTTTGAAAATCTCCGTATCACTATGATGAGCGGTCTGAATGAGCGTATCAAGGTTCAGGAGCTTGTAAAAAATGTCGGGTCTGCTGTTATCCAAAACAGTGACAACGTATTTTTCAAGTATTACAGTAATCTGCTTACGGTAGCTTATATGAACATCGGTGAGCCTATCCTGATGCCGAAGGACTATGTTAAGGAGAGATTCAACCATAAAAAGCTGGTGGAAACGGCAAGAGCCGAGCTTCAAAAGCAATTTGACGAGATATTGCAGGCTATGAACGATGAGCGTAATTTTGACTACTCGGCTACGGGCGAAATACTTGTTGCCACTCCGAGATCGCAGCTTGCTGTCATTCGCACCGAAAATACAAACATAGTGTATCGTGTTGCCGATAAGCCTCTGCTCACTTTCTTCTATGAATTCAGTTTCGCAGTGTTCAATGCGGGGCTAAAAGTATGCGAGTGCAGGTTCTGTCACCGCCATTTTCTCGGAACGGAAGAAGCTGTGTGTTGTGAACGTGAAGAATGTCTTGCTGAAAATAAAAGGCTGAAAAATCAGATGATAAGGGAGAAACGTAAAAACAGTGACTACACCCGTGACATGGATAATTACACCGCCTATGTCAGAAACAAGAAAAAAGATTTGAGGATAGCCAAAGTCAGCCCATACGTCATGGACGAGTTTGATGATCTGAAAAAGAAATGCAAGTCTGTCGTTGACAGCAAGCTGGCAGAATGTGTTGAATTTGGATTGCCTGTTGCGGAGCTGGCTCATACGATCGAGGAACAGGAAGCTGTTATCAAGGCTTTCAGGGATAAAGCGCTGGCGGAGAATAAGTGATTATGGGGACTTTGATTCCGGTGGATCCAAAGTTACAATTTAATGAAAAATGGCGGAAATAATAGCCGAAAGCATTGATCTTTCGCTTCCTTTGTGCTATAATGTAAATTGAATATTGATAACTATAATTAGGCTGTTTTAGGGTGATTGAAATGTACACAACTGTAAAACCTTTTATAAAGTGGGCAGGCGGCAAAAGCCAGCTTCTTGAAGAAATAAGAAAGAAATACCCTGCCAAGATCGAACGTTACTGTGAACCGTTTGTCGGCGGCGGAGCAGTGCTTCTTGACGTGCTTGCAAATTTTCAGCCGAAGGAAGTGCTGATAAACGACATCAATCCCGAACTGACAAATACCTATATTCAGATAAGAGATAATGCTGAAAGTGTTATTGCTACGCTCTCAGAGATGCAGGGCGATTTTTGGGATATGAATGATGAAAAGCGTAAAGAATACTTTTATTCTCAGCGAGAGCGCTTTAATGAACTTATAAAGCAAAGTGCATCGACTGAAGAAAAAGCTGCTTTATTTATTTTCATTAACAAGACTTGCTTTAACGGACTTTATAGAGTCAATGGCAAAGGGCTGTACAACGTTCCTATTGGTTCATATAAGAAACCACCTATTTGCGATGCTGAAAATATTCGCACAATAAGTGAACTTCTAAAAAGAGTAGACGTTCACTGCGGCGATTATAGTGAATGCGAATCATTTATTACTGATAATGCTTTTGTCTACATAGATCCGCCATACCGCCCATTGAATGCAACTTCGTCTTTTACCTCTTACGCCAAAACAGAGTTCGGCGATGAACAGCAGATACAGCTTGGACATTTCATTGAAAAGATTTCTGAAAAGGGTGCTAAGGTTGTAGCGAGTAATTCTGATCCGCATAATGCAGATGAAAATGATAATTTCTTTGATGATATTTACAAGATGTTTTTCATTGACAGAGTTGCCGCTACAAGAATGATAAACAGCAAATCAAATGGTCGAGGAACAGTCAGTGAACTGTTGATATGCAATTATTGAAACGAAAGGATGATATCTATGCCATACACTATTGAAGCTCGTTGTCCTTGCTGTAAAAAAACAGCAAAAGGATTAGATGATATAGAAAAATACTTCGGTTGGAGAACACCGAATAATAAAACCATTCCTCAATCATATTGTAGAGAATGTAGAAGTGCTCATTGCGAAGCAGGAAAGCCATGTAAAGTTAAGAGGTAACTTATGAAACGAAACTTTAACGAATGGCTCGGAAAATTCCGGGATAGTATAGCAAACTATGAATACTATATTGACTTTGCAAAGGTACATAGGAACGTTGACAGCATAAAGGTTGAGCTTAATATTCTGAATGCCTTAGTCGGCTCAAAGGATATTGAAAACGAGTTTATGCAAATAGTAAGCAAGTATCCCGAAACGCTGAAATGTATTCCTTTGCTGCTTGCTGTCAGGGCGAATGAAATATATGCAATAGACGGTGACGGGGAGTTTTCTTATAACTTCAAGAAGATGAACTACTCTCCCGAGCAGTACACTGTATTCATGCGTAAGACAGGCTTGTTTGATCTTATGGAAAAGCATATCATCCACAGTCTGGTCGATTATGCAACAGGTGTTGAAACAGGTCTTGATTCCAACGGAAGAAAAAATCGTGGCGGGCATCTCATGGAAGACCTTGTTGAGAGCTTTATCAAAAAAGCGGGATATATCAAGGGTCAGAATTATTTCAAGGAAATGTACATACACGAAATAACCGAGAAATGGGGCATCGACCTTTCTGCTATATCCAATCAGGGCAAGGCGGAAAAGCGTTTTGACTTCGTTATAAAGACCGAGAATATGATTTATGGTATTGAAACCAACTTTTATGCAAGTGGTGGGTCAAAGCTGAATGAAACCGCAAGAAGCTATAAGCAGATAGCACAGGAAGTTGATACCATAGACGGATTTACTTTCGTGTGGTTCACCGATGGCAAGGGGTGGCAGAGTGCAAGACGTAACCTTGAGGAAACGTTTGATGTGCTGGATACAATGTATTCTATATCGGATATGGAGAATGGGATTATTTATAATTTTTTATAATGAACAGATAATAAGAAAGGTGTATTATATGAAAGATTTAAATGTAACCTCAGATAATATTCAACGAGTATACAAATACTATTTGGATAGAAAACTCATTGTAAATAGAAGATATCAAAGAAAACTGGTCTGGACAATTGATGAAAAGGCTGCTTTCATCGATTCGATCATGAAATCATACCCAGTTCCGCTAATTCTACTTGCTGAATCTGGAAATGAAAAAGATATTGATTTAGAAATAATAGACGGAATGCAACGACTCAATGCTATCGTGTCATTTATTGAAAATGAATTTCCTGTCAACGGTAAATACTTTGATTTAGAAACCATGGCAGAAACAAAACTCTTACTGGATACTAATAAAATTAAACAAAAAGAACCAATTCTTGACAGAGTTATTTGCTCGGATATTGCAGGATATTTGTTACCTATGTCAACATATCGTGGAGCAAATGCAGAAGAAATAGATGAGGTTTTCAGGAGAATTAATGCTAATGGCAAACATCTATCACGCCAAGAAATAAGACAAGCAGGAGCTATATCAAATTTTGCTGATATGGTTAGAAAAATTTCCTCAGAAATAAGAGGAGATACATCATTAACTGATAAAGTTGAATTAAATAAAATGGCTATGATAAGTGTTACATCTAGGGATCTTGATTATGGAATAAATGTTGATGAAGTTTTCTGGGTGAAAAATGCAATTATTTCTAGAGAGCAGGTTCGTGAATCAAAAGATGAAGAAATAATAGCAGATATAATTGCAACAATTCTATCTGATGAAATACCCGCTTCAAATAGTAATATCTTAGATGATTATTATTCTTTAAAAGGTGAAAACAAGAGAGCATCTGAAATAGAAAACAGAATACTGTTGACCTCCATTGAAAAGACGCACGATGATTTTATTAAAGTTTATGACTTAATTAAATCAATTCTAAACTTCTCAGAACAATCATTTAATTCCTTAATTTCAAGTGGTAGAAGTTTTAGTAAAGTTCCAAGATATTTTGAAATAATCTTCTTAGCATTATATAATATAATGATTAAACAGAATAAAAAACTAACGAGTATTTCTGAAATATCGGCATCATTAAATGGAATAACAAACCATATTAGATTAAGTCAAGGTGGAGGAAATTGGAGTGCTAAAGAACGAGAAACAAATATATCAGCGGTTGTAGGAATTATCCAGAATCACTTTGTTGAAAACTTAGATGACCCTGCTACAGTTCTATGGAGTACACAATTAGAAACTATATTACAACAATCAAAAACAGAACAAACCTGTTTTGATTTTAAACTCGGCTTTTATAATAAAGTTAAGCGAGAATTTAACGATGATGTATTATGTAAAATATTATTAACACTCACAGCAATGGCAAATGCAGGAAAGAATTCAATTGGATATGTGATAGTTGGAGTTGCTGACAAAAAAACTGATTCTGATAAACTTGTTAATATTGATGAAAAGTATAAACCCGTACAATATCATAGTTACTATGTTACAGGTGTGAATTTTGATATTGATATGTTCGGAAAGGGAGAAGATAAATTTTACCAATATATAGTTAATAAAATTCAGAAAATTGACATATCAGAATCGTACAAAAAAGACATATTAAACAATATCAAGTTTCTTGATTATGGCGGAAAAATGGTATTAATCTTTAAGGTACAAGGCTTATCAGAACCTGCAATGTATGAAAATGAATATTATCAAAGGTCAGGTGCTAATGTTGAAAAAATACCTACAAAAGATTTTATACCATTAATGCAAAGATTTATACAAGTATGAAAAAAATCAAAAAATGGGAGCCCGATGATTTTGAACTTGAAATGACTACGCACTGGTCATTTCCGAAACGTGGGGATTGGGCAACCCACGATGCTAAGTGGCGTGGTAACTGGTCGCCATATATACCGAGAAATATCATTCTCAGATATTCGCAGGAAGGCGATTTAGTTCTTGATCAGTTCGCAGGCGGTGGAACAACCCTCGTTGAAGCCAAGCTGCTCAACAGAAATATAATTGGTGTTGACTGCAATGATGAAGCACTCACACGCTGCCGTGAAAAAATAGATTTTGACTATCCTCCTGCACAGGGCAAAGTGTTTTTGTATAAGGGTGACGCTCGTGATTTGTATTTCCAGAGTGATGAATCCGTAGACCTTATATGCACCCACCCGCCCTATGCTGATATAATCAAATACAGTGACGGAATACCCGAGGATTTATCGCAGCTCAAAGTAAAAGACTTTCTGGAAGCTATGAAGCCTGTTGCAGCTGAGTGTTATCGTGTGCTGAAAAAAGGAAAGTTCTGTGCTGTGCTTATGGGTGATACTCGTCAAAAGGGCTGTATGATACCTATGAGCTTTGACGTAATGAAGATATTCCAAGAAGCAGGATTTACGCTGAAAGAGCTTATCATTAAAGAGCAACATAACTGCAAAGCAACGGGATATTGGAAAACTAACAGTGTCAAGTATAATTTTCTTTTGATAGCACATGAATACTTATTCGTATTCAGAAAGTAAATAATAGCATTAAGCCGTATGTTTCACTATATGTGAAACATACGGCTTTTAGTTTTATGTTATAATTATCATAGAGAAAGGGTGAGCGATGTGTTGTTTGAATCGGACGAAAAATTGTATGCGGTTATCGGCAAAAATATAAAAAAGTATAGGACGATTGCAGGACTAACACAAGTTCAGTTGTGTGAGAAAACTGGAATCAGTTTAAGCTATCTTACGAAACTGGAATCTGCTAAGTGTGATAAGAGTGTTTCTCTTTCTTTTCTTAACTTGTTAGCTAATACGCTGAGTATTGAAATTACTGAGTTTTTTAAGGAGTGAATAATCATGTATCTTGATGAGGCGTGTGTTCGTTTTAACAGAATTGCTGGGATAAAATTTGGAGAACTTTTTTCTCCAGATGATATGAATATGATCATTGTTAATAAGGGGAAAACAGGTCAATTACTTGAATTGGCGCTTGGATTACATCTTTCAAGTTCAAATATGGATTTTGATGATGGTGAATTAAAAACCAACAAATGTGATTCACGTGGTAATCCTAAAGAAACAGTTTTTATTACACAAATTAGCAGCATTATTGACGAGTTGATCGAGGAAAGGACATTTGAAGAAACTCATCTATTTGAAAAAATAAGCAATATACTGTATGTTCCAGTATGTAAAGATGGACGTCCAGAAGACTGGATGTTTTTACCAAGCATTCATATTGATTTATCACTTCGTAAATTTGCAACTCTAAAAGATATATGGCGTGCCGACTATTACTCTATATGCCAACAACTTAGAAACCATATTGAGAATAGCCCTGATGGATTTATCCATACATCAAATGGTATACATATTCAAGTTAGAAGTAAGGATGCGCGTGATAGAAATGGTAACTATCACCCTATTTACTCAGATGTATATGATAGATATGTATCAAACAAAAATCACGCCTTCTATTTTCAAAAGCAATTTGTTTATGATATTCGCAAAATGATGGTATAATAAACGGCTGCACCTGAAGGCACAGCCGTCTGATTTCAAATATAAACCATACATTCAAAGATGATTTCTCTTGCCATATAGACGAAGCAGTTCTCCAGACCGAGCATTTTCTCAGCATCACAACTGAGGACAGCTTTCTGATAGCAACTATCAGTCTGCTTACAAAGTTCCACCTGTCGGGAGATAGCATCGCTGACTTTCCGTTCCAGATCATCAAGGTACTGAATAATCTTCCCCTCGCTGACGAGCCTGCGAAGCCTGTCGGGGCAATGGCTGTCAGAGAAATGAAGATGATACCTGATGAAGTCGGTGTTGTACGTCTTGCTCTGCTCGGTCTGTGTATCGGCATTGAAGTGGGTGACAGTCACGTTGTTGGTGTCCAGTTTCCACAGCGGAACGTATTTCTTTTTCAGTGGGCTGTATGCGGTCTGTTCGCTCTTGTATCTGCTCATAGCGTCCACCTCACTTTATGGGCTTGATCATTTCAAGGACGAGCTGTGCGCCGACCTTGAAACCCTTGCGGAACTCATTACGGTTGGAGAGGTTGTGCAGTTCAATGTCCGCTGTCTGATATTCGTCAAGAATGTCAGTACGGTCGGGATAGGCTTTCTTCAACTCAGCTTCTGCCTTGACGAGCCTGTCGAGTGCTGCCTTGTATGAACCGTCCACATCCTCAATTTCGGTCAGGTGAAACAGGTCATAGTCGTAAAGTTCATCAAGAATGTTTCTACTCATTGTAAAACCTCCAGTTTGGCTTTCATTTCATCTGAAATGAAAATAATCCGATCAACAATAGATTTGAAAAGATACGCCGTGATGTGATTCTTGTTCTTTATTTGTTCTTTATCATCACAAAAAGTTGGCATAAAACAGAGTAAGTGAGCTTTTGCAACTTGCTCTGAAATGCCGTATTTTCCGCATTTTTTCAAATTTACTGAAAATCAGATAAATGGGTGGGGGATTTTCAAATCCCGTACGGGTCACCAGACTATATGCTCGGAAACAGCGTAAATACGCCAGTTTCCGAGTTTTTTATTTTCCGAAAAATCGCTCTTGGGACTTACTTGGGACTTATGCTTTCTTCACGCACCGTACCCTGTCTTGATGCAGATGATATTCGCACGGTTGATGTCACTTTCATTACAATTGTCTGCCGTGACAGTCGGTTCAGGATCTTTAGGAGGTGTAGGTTCTGGATTGTTAAAGCTCAGAGCCTTTGCAACTGCATCGCAGGCCTTGACCTGATTCTCTCTGAACATATGAGAATACAAGTTCAAAGTTGTAGAAACTTGGGCATGGCCTAAAACGCCCGAAACCGTTGTGGGGTCGATACCTGCACCGATAAGTAAGCTGGTATGCAAGTGTCTGAATTGGTGAATTCCATAAAATGGGAAGCTGTGTTCCTCGCAAAACTCCTTCAGCCAGCCATATGGAGTTTGAAGATTCATGGGTCGTCCATCCCACTTTGTAAACAGGCGGTCTGTTTCGTTCCACTTGCTGCCGAGTCGCCTGATCTCACTATCCTGCCATTCTCTGTATTCCTTCAAAACGTCTATCACATTCATCGGGACTTTTATGAAGCGCACCGAGCTTTCGGTCTTGGGGGTATCGGTATATATGCCCCTTGCCTTTGTGTAATTCGACGTTCGCTCAATGTGGATAACTCCCGTTTGAAGATCAATGTCATGCCATTCAAGTCCGAGCATCTCCCCCCGACGCATACCGCTGTAAATTATCAGCGTAAAAAATGCTTTCCATTTGATCGTTGCGTGCTCATCAAGCAGCGTAAAGAAATGCTGTGTTTCCTCCATTGTGAGAATATGCCGCTTTTTCTTGCTGCCCTTCGGGACGGTCACTCTCCTGCACGGATTGTCCGACAGCATATCCATTTTTATACCATAGTCGAGCACCGTCGATATGAACGATAAATAATGGATCATTGTTTTGTGTGACAGCGGTTTGCCTGTATGCTCGTTTACTCCTTCCCCGGCAAGGCTGTTGATGAATTTCTGGATATCCCTTGCGGTCAGCTTGTCGATGCGGATATGACCTATCGCCTTATAGACACGTTTGGTCAGTTGGCGTTGTCTGGTGTATGTAGTGCTTTTCAGATTGAGCTTTGCATACTGCTCGAACCATTCCTCCGACAGTACCTCAAATTTGACCGCCGAAGCGACCTGCCCATGACTGCACTCCTCCTCAAAAAGAATCGCCTGCCTTTGCAATTCCTTTTCGATCTGCTTGGGCGTCATATCGGGCTCGGGAGTCCAAGTCATTCGATGCACTACCTGTGTTCCGTCAACCTTGTAACCGCAGGATACCTTGATCCTGTAACTGTTTCCTCTTTTTTCAATTGATGCCATGTGGCTACCTCCTTTCGGAGACCATTGGCGTATTTCTGCACTTTTATTATATTACTTTTACGATTTAAAGTCAAGATACGCTGCTGGTCTCCTGTTCTGTTTATCTTTTTAATTTCTTTCTGTACGGCTGCTTTTTCTGTTCCTTCTCCCTGCGGAGTTTTTCTTCCTTAACGAGCTTTGAAATGTAATCTCCCTTAGAAATCTCATTGTAAGTATCCCTAATATACAAATACTCTCTCAGTTTCTCCCGACATTCCTCACCCTTAGTCTTTTCATATTCTTTTCTCAATCGCATGATTCTCCCCTCCAGATCACTGATTGATGAAATATGATCTTTGCTGATAACAGACAACATCTCCGAGAGTTTGTAAACATCAACTTGTTTTATAATAGGCTTTGCAAAAACTTGAATCATACCTATTCTCGCATTGAGCGACTCCTCGGTATAGTCCTCTCCCAATTTCCACAAACTGACCGAACGCTGCTGCCCGGGGGCTTTTATCAAGATGTTCTTATCTCGCTTGACGGTAAACCCTTGCATTTCAAGTTCCGCAAGCAGGTCATCAAAGCTGCTGACGCTGGGTATCAAGCTGTCAATTGCTTTTCTGATATGCTCTTTCCAAGAAGTACCCTTTTTCTTGTGCTGACATTCGGAGTAACTAATAGACCTACCCTCATTCTCAAAGTTGAGGGCAGGTTCAACTCCAAATGCCCGACACACCCCGTTCGTGACCTCACGCATTTTTCTGACGGTGGATTTGTTGTCATAAAACCGCTTGCTGGTGAGCGAGTAAGAATTTATCAAGATATGATTGTGAACGTGATCGGTATTGACATGAGTTGCTATGACCGCCTGCACATCGTCACCGAACATCTTGCGGACAAATGCCATGCCTATCTTGTGTGCAAGCTCTGGCGTGACGTTCTCAGAATCCGCAAAGCTCATTATGTAATGTATCGCCTTGACGGGGCTTTTGCCGCTTTTGCTCGGAGGGGCATCGTAGCTGCGCCTTGCGTACTGCTCGTAAACCGTCTTCATCTGCGTGTAGGCGTACTCGGGCTCGGTCATGCAATTCCGCGAGATTGTCAAAACTCGCTCGTCGGTCTTGTCAGGGTTGAGAATGTAGGTCAGCGTTTGTTTGACATTACGGTGGATAGCCACAGATTTACAGTATGGCAAAGCTGGCTCACATCTCCTCTCAACTTTTCCACATCAGCAGCATAAATGCTGCACATTTCATTTGCTTTCTTCGCCACCTGATTGATATTTCTTGATATGACTCTCATACCATTGAGCAGGGGTGCAATCTCTTTCAAATCAATAACATTTACCTCACCACTTAGCGACATCGCCCTAATGTACGTCGAGGTTTTTAAATGGCAACCCTTAGCCTTCTCCTCGATTTGTGCCCATTCCTCCGCCGAATACACTATCTCCTTGCGGCGGAGCGATTTGTTTTTTCTTGCTATTTTCATCAATCCTTTCTTTTTGATTATCGTTCTAATGGCTCACTTTTTTCGAGCCTGCGTTTAGGGCTGCAAAACCTCTAAACACCGCAGCGTTAACCTCGTTAACACCTGCGGGAAAGTGCCGGTAAAATGCCGGGACTTTCTGTACTTGCGTAATTATGAGAAATGGAAATTCAAATAAACGCATTTACACGTTTCACCCTGCCGTTCTCGGCAGGGTTGATTTTTTGGCGGTCAATCTGCTACTCCAAGATATTTTAGCAAAGACGCTTTGCTTACAAGTATCTTGCCACGCACACCGCTGCCTGCTCTTACATAGGCGACCTTGTCCTGTGCGACAAGCTGGCGGACTGTGTGTTCGGATAAGCCATTTACAAGTGCAGCACACTCCTTGACTGTGAGCATTTCAAGCGGCTGAGTTTCGGTCTGATCTTGCTGCGGTGAAGGCTCGGACGTTTCTGCTTCTATAAGCTGTTCTAATAGCTGGGCTATCTGCGAAATGATCTGCTGTTTTTCTGTTAAATTCAAATGTCATTCTTCTATCTGATTTTGATTCTGCTTGACTTGGCGATAGGTCATGCGTCAACATGGTTTTTATTTTGTATGGTTTTAATGTACGCTGCTGTTTCCTCCTTTCGGGTCTGAACGGTTGTGGGTGTATTGGTATGGCAATTTTCTTCTGCTGGCGAGGCAGGAAAAACTGTGCCTTTCATAAGTTAATTCTGAATGACGAGCGTAATAGTTAATTGGCTTTTGAAAAAATCGTAGGGTTGCACAAAGGGCGAGTGTTGGGGTGTGCAGTTATTGCAAAATATGTGCAGACAGTAGCGAGTGCAGCATAGCCTTCAATAGTACCGACATTTTGAGCCGATTATATAAGCGGTTTCGGGAAAGCTGTAATAATTATCTCTGTATTCAACAAATCAGCCCTATGGAAAATGTATGGGTTGCATATAGATGCTGCGGAATACTCCCTCTGCTTAAATGCACTCGGTCTGCATAACGATTGAGTAAAACTCCCTCCATAAGACACTACATAATGCGGCATATTTTTAAGTGATATTTCGCTATCATGGTACAAATTCTCTGTATTCAACAAATTAGCCCTATGTAAAATGTGTGACTTGTACAGCATTTTTAATAATGAGGAGCTGATGGGATTTATCAAAAAAAATATTTTATCGAAAACAATAGCCTCTCACTTATACCTAGGATTTTAGGGTTAGAGTTAAGGCAAAACAGGAGGGCAAGAAACAAATTCTCCGTTTTGTATAATTCAATAAATATCTACCGTCGGGCATTTGGATGATTTTACCACAAGGATCAATTGACCGGGTAAGTGATTATTACAAATAAAAACAGGATATGTCAGGGGTAACACAAACTATATTACCCCTCAACAATATAGGCTTTGTTTAGAAGGGGTGTGTCAAATAAATATATTACAATACAGTCCAAGTTATCGGACTGCAAAATCTTTACATTTTTGAGATAATATGTTATAATGTGCTAAAGGTTTTTTTATATAATTCATGATTGGAGTAATAAAATATGACTGATAAGAAAATAGATGTAATGTGGGACGATGCCCCCATTGATGTATCGACCGAAGTAGGCTTCATTTGGTCTATTGCAAATAAGCTGAGAGGTACATACCAGAGCGACAAGTACAAGGATGTTATCATTCCTATGGTCATTATCCGCCGCTTTGAGTGTGCATTGGAAGCTACGAAGCAGGCTGTCGTGGAGCAGTACAAGAAAAATCCTGCGTACCCTGCAAAGGCTATGTGCCGTGTGTCGGGGTATCAGTTCTTCAATACGAGCGAGTACACCCTTGCGGAGCTTGTCAATGATCCCGACCACCTTGCGGCGAATTTCAGAAACTACATCGAGGGCTTTTCTGCCAATGTGCAGGACATCATCAAGAGCCTTGACTTTGACAAGCAGATCGACAAAATGGATAAGAACAACCGTCTGCTGTCGGTAGTAAAGGCTTTCTCGGAGCTTGACCTCGATCCCAAGACCATTGACAATGTTAAAATGGGATACATATTTGAGGACTTGATCCGTAGATTCTCCGAAAATGCCGAAGCCGGCGATCACTACACGGGCAGAGATATTATCAAGCTCATGGTCAATATTCTGCTTGCAGAGGGCTGTGACGATATTTTCGATGACCACAAGGAGATCACCATACTGGACCAGGCAGCAGGCACAGGCGGTATGCTCTCAACTTCCTATAACTTCATTCATCGCTATAACCCGACTGCGAATGTGCGTCTGTTCGGGCAGGAGATCAACCCTGAGTCCTATGCGATGTGCGTGGCTGAAATGCTCATCAAGGGGCAGAATGCCGAGAATATCCGTATGCAGGACACGATGAAGGCTGACTGTTTCCCTGACAGACAGATGCGTTTCGTGATCGAAAATCCGCCGTTCGGTACGCCATGGGGCGGTAAGGACGCAGCAGAGGGTGTTGAGCAGGCTGTCAAGGAGGAGAACCAGAAGGGCTTTGACGGTCGCTTCGGTGCAGGACTGCCGGGTTCAGGCGATATGCAGTTGCTTTTCATTCAGTCGGCTGTGAACAAGATGGACAATGCCCTCGGTCGAGCTGCTATCATCGAGAACGGCTCTCCGCTGTTTTCGGGCGGTACATCTTCGGGCGAGAGCCAGATCAGACGGTGGCTGCTTGAAAATGACCTGATCGAAGCAATTATCGCACTTCCTGTTGACCTTTTCTATAATACGGGTATCGCTACATACATTTGGGTGCTGTCGAAGAATAAGCGTGAGGAGCGCCGTGGCAAGATTCAGCTCATTGATGCAGGCTCTATCTTCCACAAGCTCCGCAAGGCACTCGGCAACAAGAAAAACGAGATCAGTCCCGAAGACCGTTCCGCTATCACGAAGCTGTATGCTGACTTCACAGAGAACGAGCTTTGCAAGATCTACCCGAACACCGAGTTCATCTATCGTGAATACACGGTCATGCAGCCGTTGCAGAGAAGCTACGCTGTGACCGAGGAGCGTATCCAGGCAATGCTGTCAAAGGGTTCGCTGTCCTCGCTGTACGATCCTGCAAAGGTGGCAGAGCTTGAAAACGCAGAGGAGCTGACGGGCAAAGAGGTCAAGAAGCTCGAAAGCTATCAGAATAACAAGCCCGTTTACGATGCGATCATTGAATCGCTGAGCGGTGCTGTTTCCGATGCGGTATATCTGTCCCCTGCGGAGTTCATGCCCGTACTGACTAAGATACTCAGCACGGCAACAACAGACAAGAAGCTCATTGACAAGATCGCTGACGGTCTGTCGGAAAGGACCAAGTCTGCTGAGATCCAGCGTGACAAGAAGGGTAACATCATCTACGATAAGGAGACAAAGGACACGGAGATCGTGAAGTTTGACGAGAGCATCGAGGACTATATGGCTCGTGAGGTACTTCCCCATGTTCCCGATGCACAGTGGTTCTTTGAGGAAGATCTGAGCAAGAAGTCGCCTGTTGTCAAGACAGGTGCGGAGATCCCGTTTACAAGATATTTCTATAAGTATCAGCAGCCGAAGCCCAGCGAGGAGCTTGAACAGCGGTTCTTGGAGCTTGAAAAGTCGGTAAGTGAGCGTATCGCACGGCTGTTTGGATAATGAAAGGAGAACGAATTGAAAATATTATTTGATTTATTGACAGACCCCCTCGGTCTGCCTATCAACCCGATAATCGAATGGATAATAATGATAATAATCGGGGAAATAGCATATAGAATTGCATTTTATATTGTTGGCGAAAGTGGAGCAAGCGGCACAGAAGCAAGGCTTGCACATTGGAGCATAAGGATTTTTATATACTTTATAATATGGGCGGTTGCTCGTGCTGTGATTTGGGTAATAAGAAATTGGAAATTATGCCTGCTGATAAGCAGCTCAATAATAGGCACAATCTGTATTTGTATATTTGCGGTCTTTATAATGAGATTTATAAAAAAGCACAAGAAGGTGAACGGCAATGCGTAAAATGAAAGACAGCGGGATAGAGTGGATTGGACAATTGCCTAACAATTGGATTACCAGGAAATTCAAATATTTTCACAATAATTCAAATGTGGGCGAAGCTGTTGACAAAGAGTTTTGGTCAAATGACAGTAACGATATGTTGTTTTACACAGCAGGCTTAAAGCCGATTCACTCTACTTACAAAATGTTTCCTGCGTGGAAATACACAAAGCCCAACGATTTACTGTTAGCGAGAAATGGTACACCCTATGTCTACTTCCCATTTGTTGGAGCGATGTATACAGATCACATTATAAGAGTTTCGCTTAATGAAAAGTATGATAAAAAATATATTGGTTACTGTCTACAACAGAGCATTTATTCCGAAGTAGTCGACTCGGTAAGTATCGCTACTTGGTCAGTGGGGGTGTGGGATAAGCAGTATTTACCAGTTCCTCCATACAATCAACAAAACATTATTTCATCATTTCTCGATACAAAGTGCGGAGAAATCAGTACTTTAATCTCCGATATTCAATCCCAAATCGAAGCCCTTGAAGAATACAAGAAATCTTTGGTGTTCCGTATTATTTCAAGGGGAATTAAGAAAGCCTCTTTGAAAAGCACCGTTTCTGATGTATGGACTGCGATTCCCGAAACCTGGGAGTTGATCGACATAAAATATGTGTTTGAGATCGTAAAGCGAATTGCAGGACAAGAGGGCTTTGATGTCCTTTCAGTTACTCAAAAAGGGTTGAAGGTCAAGGATATTGAAAGTAACAACGGACAGCAAGCAGAAAGCTACGCAGGTTATCAATTTGTCTATCCTACTGATTATGTTATGAACCACATGGACTTGCTGACTGGCTGGGTGGACTGCTCTACGATGTTCGGCGTAACAAGCCCTGACTATCGTGTGTTCCGTCTGCGAGATAAAGAGAATAATGACCTTACTTATTTCAAATATGTCATGCAATGCTGCTACATGAGCCGTATCTTTTATTCTCTTGGTCAAGGCGTGTCCAATTTAGGGCGGTGGAGATTACAGACTTCTGCTTTCAATAACTTTATGATACCTGTACCTCCACTCGAAGAACAGCGTGAAATCGCAAATTACCTCGATACCAAAATATCCGAAATTGACACTATTATTGCCGACAAACAACAGCAGATCGAAACAATAGAGGAATACAAGAAATCGCTGATATTTGAGTATGTGACGGGGAAGAAAGAGGTGCGATCATGAATAATATACTGACCGAAAAAGACTATCAAGCCGAACTGCTCGGCATACTCCGTGACCAAAACGGCTTTATGATCAGAAATGCTGCCAACTTTGACCGCCGTTTTGCGATCGACCGTGAGATGCTGTTCTGCTTTCTGAACGATACCCAGCCTGAGACAATGGAGAAGCTCCGCAAGATACATAAGGACAGGCTCGAAGATACCATTGTTTCGTTCATCAATGCGGAGTGTACGAAGAAAAGGGGCAGCCTGCTTGAAGTCCTCCGTCACGGTGTCGAGCTGTCGGGGCATAATCTGGAGCTGATGTTCACAAAGCCTGCGACCACTTTCAATAAAGATCTGATGCGGAAATATGAAATGAACCGCTTTACCGTCATGGAAGAAGTTTGGGCGAATGATAAAGAGCGTATCGACGTTGTGATATTCCTCAACGGCTTTGCAATTATCTCTATGGAGCTGAAATGCAACTATGCAGGACAGTCCACGGACGATGCTATCTATCAATACCGTATGGAGCGTGATCCGAAGTCCAGACTGTTTTTATTTAAGGCAGGCACACTTGTCAATTTCGCTATGGACTTGCACGAAGTCTATATGACAACGAAGCTCGACGGCGAAAAGACATTCTTCCTGCCGTTCAATCAAGGCAACGGCGAGGGCGTCAACGCAGGTGCAGGAAACGCTCCCTGTGAGGACGATTATCCTGTGCATTATATGTGGGACGATATTCTCACCAAAGACACGATACTTGACCTGATCTCCAAATTCATTTTTGTAAAGACCGAAGAAAAAGAAAACGAAAAGACAGGCAAGGTAGAAATCACTGAAAGTGTAGTTTTTCCTCGCTATCACCAGTTAGATGCCGTCCGCAAGCTCCTTGCCGATGTAGAGGAAAACCGCACCTCGCTCAACTATCTGATACAGCACAGTGCAGGCTCCGGCAAGACCAACACTATTGCTTGGCTTGCGTATCGCCTTGCTACGCTCCACGATGCCGACAACAAGATTATTTTCGATAATGTTATCATCATGACCGACAGAGTGGTTGTTGACAGACAGCTTCAAAAAGCGATCATGGGAATGGAGCATAAGTCGGGACTTATACGTGTGATGAACGAAAAATGCAACTCTGCCGATCTCGCTATCGCCCTTAACGGCAATACGAAGATCATTGCAACAACGATCCAGAAGTTCCCGTATATTGTGGACAGCGTTCAGGGCTTAAAGAATAAGCGCTTTGCGGTCATTATCGACGAAGCACATTCTTCTACGGCAGGCAAGGATATGGCAGCGGTCACACAGTCCCTCGGTATGGGCGATGAGCTGTATCAGGATATGGAGGACGAGATCGCCGCAGAGCTTGCAAGAAACGGCAAACAGCAGAATGTGTCGATGTTCGCTTTCACAGCTACTCCGAAACCGACTACCTTACAGCTTTTCGGCACGATCAATACCAACGGACAGCGTGAAGCGTTCCATGTGTATTCGATGAAGCAGGCTATCGAGGAGGGCTTTATCCTCGATGTATTGCAGAATTATACCACTTACAAGACCTTCTATCAGATCAACAAGGAGATAGAGGAAGATCCGAAGATGCAGACTGCAAGTGCAAAACGGCAGATTGCTCGGTTCGTTGAGCTGCACGAAACGAATATTGCCCAGCGTATCGAGGTCATTGTAGAGCATTTCCGCACAACTGTTATGCAGGAGTTTGGCGGACAGGCAAAGGCAATGGTCATCACCGCTTCAAGACAGGCAGCCGTGAAATACTGTCAATCATTTGAGGATTATTGCTCTAAAAAAGGATACAAGGGCATTCGGGCGCTTGTTGCGTTCTCCGGCAAGGTAAAGCTCCCTAATGATGATACAGAATACACAGAGCCGGGTATCAACGGTATTCCCGAAGATCAGCTCACCAAAGAGTTCGACAAGGACGATTATCAGGTGCTTTTGGTCGCTAACAAGTATCAGACTGGCTTTGACCAGCCGAAGCTCTGTGCAATGTATATCATGAAAAAACTCAAGGGTGTCAATGCGGTACAGACACTTTCCCGTCTGAACAGAATTTGTCCACCATTTGAGAAAAAGACATTTATCCTCGATTTTGTCAATAGCTATGAGGATATAGTTAATGCCTTTGCACCATTCTATACTACAACACTTTTATCTAATTCAGTCACTCCTGCCGCTATATATGATCTTGAAGCTCAGATAGATGCTTATGCAATTATTGATCCAGATGATGTGGACAAGGTAAATGAGTTCCTATACAAGGAAAAGATACTTGCACCTGATAAGAAGAAAATCAACTTCTGTCTTGATAAGTCGCAAAAACTGATCGAGCATTACAGTATCGAGAAACAGCGTGAGATCGTGGTTGACCTCCGTCATTTCGTCCGTTTCTATGAGTTTATGATCCAAGTATCCAGCTTTGAGGATACAGAGCTGCACAAAAAATATAACTACATCATTCTTCTGCAATCTCACATCAATATCAAACACCCAGGTCCAGGCTTCAACCTCGACGGCAAGATCAGAGCGACACAGTTCGTGCAGAAGAAGCAGGACGAACATACCAAGTCCGATATTGTCGCAAAGCCTGTTGTGAAGCTGCCCTCTGCCGAAACATTCGGTCTTACTCCTGCAAAGGAAGAAAGGCTCTCGGAGATCATCGCAGCGATCAATGCAAGGACAGGCAAATCCTATGACAGCGATGTTGCGGTAAAGGCGATGCTTCAGATCAGGGATATTCTGATGAAGTCTGACAAGCTGAAAGCAAGTGCAAAGAATAACACGGTCAAAGACTTTGAGTTCTCTTATTTTGATGATATTGACGATGCACTGATCGAAGGACTGGAGCAGAATCAAGACTTTTTCTCTCTGCTGCTCAATGACGAGGAGATCAAGCGTGAAGTGCTCGGTATCTTTACAGAGGAGATCTATAATTCTTTGAAAAAAGCTGATGAGGAATAGGAATACTTATAAACAATACTATGCATAGAATACCTTGAAATCTGAAAACGCTATTGCTTTTTTGCTATAGAGTATGGTATAAT
Source organism: Ruminococcus sp. NK3A76 (assembly GCF_000686125.1). Taxonomy (NCBI): domain Bacteria; kingdom Bacillati; phylum Bacillota; class Clostridia; order Eubacteriales; family Oscillospiraceae; genus Ruminococcus; species Ruminococcus sp. NK3A76. Next base: position 199,734 of record NZ_JMMA01000002.1, on the reverse strand, counting down.
TATCTAAAGACTTGTTTTAAGCTCGCAAGGAGGCGTAATCATGAAACCACAAGCACAGAAAAAGCCTGTTACCGATAAAATCCATAAACAGCGAGTACAGAGCGTTGCCGGAACAATGGCGATTGAGGGGCTCACGCTGAGTGAAGCAAGCAGGCGCAACCTTGATAGATATGCCAGTGGTCAGGCGAATTTTCAGCAGATCATGGCAGAGCTGAAAGCAAAGTACCAGAGGGCGGAATGATGTTTTCAAAATATGATGTTTATACCACGGTGCAGTCGCTCTACTGTTATCCGGGTTCAGATGTGCTGAAAAACAAGCTGAATATAAGAGATAGTGACGAGCTTAAAAGGGCGGAGGAGGAGATCACCGCCCTCAAACAGTATATGCTTATGGAAACGCCGATCAAAGGGCATTTTTCTAAGACGCAGCTTATGAATATCCACCGCTTTCTGTTTGAGGATATCTATCCGTTTGCAGGACTTATCCGCCGTTAGCAGATCAGCAAGGGCGATACCATGTTCTATCCGCCGCATCTAATCAATCAGGAGCTTGACAAGGTGTTTGCCAAGCTGCATAGCGAGAAAATGCTGCAAGAAACGGACCGAAATCGCCAGATCGAGTACCTTTCCTATATCATGTCCGAGCTAAATATCATTCACCCGTTCCGTGAAGGCAACGGCAGAAGTATTCGTGAGCTGATACGGTATATGGCTCTGCATTATGGCTTTACGCTGGACTGGAGCTGTGTGGATCGTGATACGATGCTCGATGCGGCGGTAAAGTCGGTGGTGGATGACAGGGCGTTTTGTGATGTGATCGTGGCGTGTGTTGGTGAGGGATAGAGTATCTTTATACGAAAGAAGCGGCGCGCAGTTTTTGAAGTTAAATGTGCACATAAGGTTTGTGAAGCGAGAATAAATAAGGCTGTATTTAATTAGTCATAATAAAAAGGAGTATAATTATGAGTGATATAATCATTGAAAATTACATCAGCAAAACAATTGCAGATATTCCTGTTAAAATCTTTTTCATCAAAGTTAAAGAGATCCTTCCGATATACTACGTTGCAGTAAGAGGAAAAGACAATGAAGAAGGAGCTGTTCAAAGAGTATTAAGTAAGAGACGTATATCATCAATTAAAGATTTTGTGCTCAGTGGTAATACGTTTTACAATTTGTTTATTTTAAATTGGTCAAATAATGATTATAATATCAACGAAAAAAATAACAAATTGATAATTCCATCCGTCTCCAAAGGAGCTCAAGTAATCGATGGACAGCATCGATTAGAAGGGATTAAACAGGCTTATGACGAAGATCCTCAAATTGGAGAAATGTTTATCTCAGTGTTATTATTAGAGCACTTAACAACCCAGAATGCAGCCAAAATCTTCTTGAACATTAATACTGAACAGAAACCTGTACCTAATAGTTTGGTATATGACTTGTTTGGCGAGGTAAAAGATAAGAATTACTATATTGTTAGAGCAACTGATATTGCTAATATGTTACACAACTCCAAAGATTCTCCCTATTATCAGTGTGTAAAGATGCCAGGAGCGTCTCAGGGAATGGGTAAAGTTGATTTGTCAACGATGGTTAATGCTTTAAAACAGTTCACAAAAGATGATGGGATTTTTGAACAATATAATCTATCAGATTTTGAATCACAATATAAAATCATTGCTAATTTTTTTACGGTTCTAAAGAACTATTATGAAAAAGAAGGTAACTGGCTAAAGAGCGTAAATCCTTTTATGTCAAACGCCGGATGCTATGCTGGAATTGATTTTATGTGCAAAGAAATGATTACAAAATGTGTTGAAAAGAAATCTTTTGAAATATCAGTAATATCAGAAATGCTACCCTTAGATATTGATGGACTGCTATACAGAGATGAGATAAAAAATAAACAAGGTAAAGAACAGCGTTCAATTATTTACAATTATCTTAAGAGTACATTATTAAGGGATGTGCCATCAAGCAATGAGTATAAATTTTAACAGAAATCATTCTCAGGTTAAATATGAAGAAATTATCGGAGCGTCTTCTTTTGAAGAGGTAGACAAAAATTTATTTAAAAATCATACATTAACTCAGGATGAAGTTGATCTATTAAAAGGAACTGCTAAAGAAGATGCTATAAATTTTTTCTATAATGGAATAATCAGTTTTTCGGATGGTATTAACAACATATTGAGATGGCATTTTTCTTGGGCTACAGTTCAATTATATTACTCAATTTATTATTTTATCCGTTCTTCTCTTGCATCTAAAAATATTATTTTACTCAGAAATAAATCAATGTATAGATTAATAATAAGAGAAAATGAAAAACCGTTTAGCACAACAAATAGAAAATACAATACAACTCATGAAGGCACAATAAATCATCATAGAGATTTATTCCATTTGTCAGATCAATTATTATCTAACAATATTGATAATATGGATGCTTACGAATGGATGATGAATGCAAGGGAAATAGTTAATTACAGATGTGCATCTTTTTTAGAGCCTTCATATCTAGAAATCTGGAACAATTTTGCTGAAAGTTTAGATGATAATTCATTTTTTGATTTGATTGCAACAATACATAATGATAATGATTTTATACTTTGTTTTCAAGAAGAATATGCCGTTGTTGCTATACCTTACAAAAGGCTTCAATTAACACTTCAAGACTTAAAAGATAGTAATATATTGCAAATGATAAATTCAGATAGAATCAACTATTTAAAAAAATCAATTCAATACGAAACATATGATATGAATGAAATTATATCCATCCTGTCATAGCAATTAAAAATATGGAAATAAAGGTGTTAAACCATGTCAGAAGAAAAAAGAGTATGGGGAATACATACCCTTGACGATAACCTGTTTTTAAAAGAAAACGTTGTAGCTATCGGATGGAATGAAGTTGGTGACCTTAGCAAAATCACTCCGGACCGTGATGCATTCAAGAAAAAATACATCGAGACATATCCCGATGATAAGAAGATGAAAGTTGCAACCAGTGCAGGTATGCTATACCGATTTGCCCATGAAGTCCAGATCGGTGACTATATTGTATTCCCGTCAAAGATCAACCGAGAGATCAATATCGGAACTGTTGAGAGCGACTACATATACGAACCTGATACGGAAAGTTACGTTCAGCAGCGTAAAGTCAAATGGTTGAAGCATCTTCCGAGGACAGCTTTTTCGCAGGGTGCTTTGTATGAGATTGGTTCGGCTATGTCTTTCTTTTCAGTCAGAAACTATGCTGACGAATTTCTTGCAGCTTTAGACAAGAACTTCAAAGGTACTGTTTCAGCAGATACCGCCGATGATGAAACTGTTGCTGCAACGGCAGATGAGATCATCGAAAACACAAGGGACTACATTCTTAAAGAACTGAGCCGAAATCTTAAAGGCTATGACCTTGAAGAATTTGTGGCTGATCTTTTGAGTGCTATGGGATATAGGACAACCATTTCCCCACACGGCGGTGACAGCGGTATTGATATTACCGCCTATAAAGACGAGCTTCCACCAAGGATACTTGTTCAGGTCAAGAGCCAGGACGGTGATATTAAGGAGACAACTATACAGTCGCTGAAAGGTGCTATGCGTGAGGGTGATTATGGTCTGTTTGTGACACTCTCAAACTACACTAAAAAGGCACAGAAATACCTCGACAATACACCTATTATCCGTGGCATCAATGGTAAAGAGCTGGTTGATCTGATATTGAAATATTACGACAGTCTCAGTGAGAAGTACAGGAAGATGATACCATTGAAGATGGTTTATATACCGGTAAAAAGTTGCGAATAAAACTTCTATGAATATTTGGAGAAAGATATGTTTTTAAATATTGGTTCAGTAGTATTTGATGATAAAGGAAATGAATACATATTAGAAGACAAATTAGGGCAGGGCGGCTTCGGATATGTTTATAAAGCTAAACGAAAAGAAGATAATTGCATTTTTGCAATTAAAGTTTCTTTACCATCATTCAACAGTGAAGATGAAAAGATTTCATTTCAAAACGAGATAACAACAGCACTTAAAGTACAAGGCGAAAATGTAATTAAATATGAATACGTCCATAATGGCGATGAATTTGAAAATCTACCTCCGTACATAATAATGGAATATGCCGAAGGTGGCACTTTGAACTCTATTCTAAAAGATGAAATGGACGACTATTATGATAACGATACTCTAACTACCTATTTCTTACAATTGGCAAACGGAATGAAATCAGTAAATAATATTCTGGTACATAGAGATATAAAACCAGATAATATTCTGATATGTAATGGAACTTTTAAAATAACCGACTTTGGTCTTGCTAAAATTGCATCAGAAAGAACACGTACAATGACGTTTAAAGGTAGTGGAACTCCGCCATATATGTCACCTGAAGCTTGGGACTATAGCAAGAAGAACACCATTCAAATGGATATTTATTCAATGGGAATAATTTTCTATAAATTAGCCACAAATACATATCCATACCAAATAGAGGGGAATACTCTAGAAGATTTAAAAAATATGCATTTATATTCTACTGCTACAAGTCCGGAAAGAGTAAATCGTTCATTAAGTCCAGCGTTGGCATCGCTTATAAACAAAATGATGGAAAAATCTGCAAAGAAGCGATTCAATAATTGGGATGAAATAGTAGAACTATTAAACAATCAGAATTCTTGTACAACATCTCACACAAGTGTAGTAATGAAAGCTATTACAGCAAGGAATCTTGAAAACGAAGCTAAAAAGAAAGAAGATAGTATAAGATTACAAAAAAAGCAAGAAGAGGAAAATTTTAAGAAAAAAATTCTTTCGCAGTTTGAAAATGATATAATTTCTCCTCTGGAAGAGTTTATCGAGGATTTTAATGAGCAATATGCTGGAGATTCTATTCATGGATATTTCAGTAACAAATATAATAATGAAAAATGGTTTTCTTATGAGATAAGGATAGACGAAAAAAGATTTATAATAATTGAAATGATGTATTGTATTGACGATGAAAAAGAAGACACTAGCCGTTATAATTATGATTATTGGTATGAAGAACCTCAATATCGTAATAAGGATACCAAGTTATTTTACAAAGGAAAAGCTGTCTGGGCCTTTGGAATAATAAAAAATCATAACGATTTAGGATTTAATATTATACTTGTTGATAGTGGTGAAATATTTGGAGACTGGTATGTATTAAACAACAAGAACAATTTTAGCTTGATGACCGAAGAGAGAAAGACTGAACCGTTTTATCTGCCATATGAAAGAATGGGCGAAATACTATTAAATGTAACAGGTTTATATCGATCTGAGATTAAAGAATTGAACGAAGATCAGTTTTTATCACAGATTGAGAATTTAGCATTTGAAGCATAAAAACGGCTGCACCCGAAGGCACAGCCGTAAACTATCAAATATAAATCATACACTCAAACACCGCTTCTCTCGCCATGTAGACAAAGCAGTTCTCCAGACCGAGCATCTTCTCAGCATCACCGCTGATGAAAGCATATTCTCAATTCTCTGATTGCTGATGGGGTCATTGTTGCCGAGGGCGCTAACAGGAACAGAACTTATCGGCTAAAGGAGAAAAAATAAGGAGCCGATTTTGGTCGGCTCCCTAAAACTATTACATTGACCCTATGATTTCCAATGCTATCCTTGCACCTATCTTGAATCCATTCACAAACTCCTGTCGGTTGTTTATGCTTATGAGCTCAATTTGGGCGCTTTGATAACGGTCAAACAATTCTTTGATCTGTGGGTAAGATGCAAGCAGTTCGGACTCGGAAGCTACAAGCTTATCCATTGCTATTTTATATTCCATGCTGCTGTGTTCATATGTACCTGTCGGAAAAAGATCTCCGTCATACATTTGCTCAATTATACTTTTCATTTGGATACCTCTCTGTTCTTTGTATAGTATTTTGCAGAAATATCCAATGGTCTTGGGCCTTATTTGGGCCTTATTGATATGAAAAATCGTTAAAACTTACAATAACTTGGTTTATGTAACTTGCTCTGAAATAGCGTATTTACGCAGTTTTCAGCAAGTTACAAAATTGTATAGAACATTCGTTCCTTGATTCCAATCCCGTACGGGTCACCAAATCATATGCTCGGAAACAGCGTAATTACGTTGTTTCCGAGTTTTTCTTTTATACCGAAAATAGGCTTTGTTCTTTATCTGTTCTTAAAACACCCGCATTTCGCATCTTAAACAAACGTTTAGTAATTTCGCTCAAACGTCGCAAAACAGGCGTTTATAAAAAGATAGCCAAAACCACATTCGTTCAGATTTAGGCAACTTCATATAACTTTGTTGACCAAAAGTTGTCCAAGAAAGACTAAGACAGCGGAATATATTGTAAATAATTTCAGTAAGAAGCCCTTAGAGATGCTTGAAGGCAAATCTCAGGGCTTCTGCCATAACTGCATTTACAGATTCCCTACGCCTGTTGATTTACACATTCCAATACAGTATTATTTGATTATTTTGATATTTAGCAAAACAGTATCATGTTGATAATCCTGTCTATAGAATACTCGAATTGTGAATATCGGAACTCAGGACGAGTGCTGTGTAAAGATCAGACCGTAAATAATAGGAAGAGGCTGTTGCAGAAATGCAGCAGCCTCTGTTATTCGATAAAATCAGTTTGTTGATGATAACCTACGGTCCCGGTCGTAGCTCTCTGCTATACTCTTATAAGCTCCTTTGGTATCTCGCTGTGGTCGAACAGCACCTTTGAATGGTTGTCGAGCACAAGCTCTTTATTTATAAGCTCCCCCGTTTCACGGGAGAAAGTGTTCTTATAGATCTTTGAGATGCGGTAGTATTCATCGCCCTCGGGAGAAAAATGATGATCCTCCTCCGAGATAGAGTATGTATACGGGAACTGTTTCTCGCTCCTCAGCTCACCGTGAAGCTGATTATCTGCACACCAGAACACAAGCTGGATATCCATATCCGTATTATTATAAAACCTGTAATCGTTGTAGTAATAGCTTACGGAAGTACCTGCACTAAACGGCACCCTCTCTCCGTGATCGGGAGCAAGTGCATCGGAGTGACTGTGAAATTCGGTTACTTTGAGAGGGCTCAGCAGCACCAGATTATGCAGTACATTTGCAAGATTACACAGTCCGCCGCCGATACCCGGATAGAGCTTTCCTCTTCTGAGCACACGTCCTGCCTTATATCCCTTTCTCTTTGTTGTTCTGCCGATGGTCTGCCAGAAAGAAAAAGTCTCGCCCGGGTGAATTACAAGCCCATTGAGTTTTTTGCAGGCAATGTCAATATTTACAGCCTTGTTTTCCTGCAAAACAGGATCAATGCCTTTGCCCGTCTTTATAAGTTCCGAATCCTTTTTGGATACCACGTTTCTGAGCTTTTTGCGGCTCTTGTTCCTGGCTATCTTTTCATCAGAAAACAATTCTCTGATATGCTTTAGCAACGATTCCTTCTCTTCCGAGATAGCATAAGTTGTAGGACTTATCTCGCAAAAAAGAATATTCTTATTACCGATTCTCATTTTCTTTTCCCTCTTTTGATTATATTACCAAGACGATGTGTATATTTTGGCCTTAGCCTGTAAACAAGCATTACAGCCATTTCGATATATCTTTTAAAGCCCAGCCATATTTCCCCGGGAGCCTTGACATAATGAACAAGTATCGTAGGTATCCCGACACAGTTTGCGCCTACGATATCAATAAACATCTGATCTCCGAGGGAAACGGTCTGCTCCTTCGGAAGCCCCAGCTTTTCAAGGGCTTTGAGATAAGCCTCCGGTGACGGCTTGTCAGCATCACAGATATAATCCGTATCAATATTCTTTATAAAAAGCTGCACTCTGTTCTCGTCATTATTGGTGAGCAGGATAGTTTTAAACCCGATCTTTTTAAGATACAAAAACAGCTTATCAACCCTTTCTGTAGAAGGCTCGCCGTGGTGAACAAGGGTATTGTCAATATCAAATATAAGACCCCGAAAGCCCTGCGCATACAGCTTTTTATAATCTATCGCAAAAACATTTCTTGCATACTCGTATGGATAATACTTTTCCAGCATAGCTTAATCCTTATTCATATACTCACACACTTTATTTATAGCGGTGCACATATCGTCATCATAATCCTTTTCAAAGAAAGCGCTGCCTATGGTAAAGGCCCAGGGCGATGTCTTTTTGATCTCGTCAAGCCTTTCGTAGCTGTTGACACTGCCGGCAATGCAGACAGGTGCATCAAGGGCTTCAACAAGGCGGCTGTTAAGCAGCTTTGCATCGGCGACATATCTGTAGCCCAGCAGGTCTATACCGTAAGCGCCCTTTGCAATATAGCCCTTGGCTTCTTCGATAATGTCATCTATCTCGCCGTCAAGCACCGAGGGTCTGTCATAGACGTTGCCCACAAACGGCATATATTTAAGACCGTGCTTTTTGCAAAGTTCATTTACCTCATCAGAAAAAACAGTGCCCATAAGGATATCACACCCGCACTTTACTGCAAGCTCCGCACCCTTGATACATTCCTCATCAGTATATGCCACTACCTCTAAAACTGTTGTTTTTCCGCACTTTTTCATTCTTGAATAGAGCTTTTTCATTTCATCTGCGGCAAGGGGTTCTTCCTTCATACCAAAGTATTTCGCCTGTGAATCCTTGCATTTTTCAAATACCTCTGCTGCGTTTTCTACTGTCATATCGTTATAAGTAAGCATTACTATCAACTGCGGCATTTCCTTCATTTGTTTCCTCCATAATTATAATCTGCATAATACCAATTATATTATATCATAATTCGACAAAAACGTCAACCATCATAAAGCTTAATTATTCACACATATATTGCAAATCATGTTGAAATGTGCTATAATAAGTGAAGTGTTCTTTGTAATTCACAAAAAGCAATATCCTTTTACTTATTTATATAATTGATGATTCAAGGAGAAATCAACAAACAACATGAATAAATACAGGCTTCTTGCTATAAATACCGTCGTATTTACCTTAGGCAGCTTCGGGTCAAAGATCATCTCACTTCTGCTCAACAATCTGTACACAAAGCATATCAGCCCCAACGATATGTTTAAAAAATCAATGCTCGAGACCCTTGCCCTGTTTCTGATCCCGGTCTTTACCTTTGCGATAACCGAGTCGGTGATCCGTTTCGGCCTTGACAAACATTACAACAAATCTGTTGTTCATAAGCCATTACGATATGGGCGTGACCGGATTTATGCTCTCTACTATTCTTTCCGATCTGTGTTCGTCTTTATTTCTGTTTATTGCAGCAAATCTTAAAAGATATTTTTCGGTCAAAGCCTGGTCCCGCAAGTTGGCGGTCTCAATGCTCAAATTCTCCATGCCAATGGTGCCCACCATCGTTATGTGGACATTTACAGGCTTTTCAAATCAGATATTTATAGGAAACATGAAAAGCAGCAAGGTGTTTATCGGTGAAGCCGCTGCAGGCATATATGCTGCTGCGTCTAAAGTACCCGGTATGATCTCAATGCTGTCAACAATTTTTATGAAGGCGTGGAATATGTCCGCAATAAGTGAAAATGAAGCCAATGACAGAAATATCTTTTATGAAAAAGTATACTCGGCTTATGAATCTTTTTTATTTATCGGAGCAGTAGTGGCTACATTTATCAGCTATCTGCTTTGCTTCTGGGCAAGGATAATAGATGCAAGGCGATTCGTTCCCTTCAGATTCCATGCTTCAAAGAACATCACAAACACCCTGCTTCTTCTGGGTATGTGCGCCCTGACGATATATCATCCGAGATATTACATAGTATCACAACTGCTGATAACAGTGATCGTTGCAGCGATTAACTATAGGCCGCTGAAACAGATGATGAAACGCTTGCTGAGATAAGGCAGATAACAAAGAGCCTTTATTCCGATACAAGCTTGCAGCTTCTGAAATCGGCTATCCTGTCATTATATGCTTTGAGCGACTGCTCCCTGAAAGCACATTCGGGATCGCTGACACCCAGAAGCCCCATGATGTATTCGGTGAAGTATGGGTTCATTACAAGCAGAGGACCTACAAGGCTCGTCAAAAAGCAGTTGCCGACGTGTATGCCCTCCAGCATGGAGTCCTTGTTTATCCCCGAGCCACGTTCTACCTTGGCGAAGTAATTGCTGCTGTTGTCACCAAAGACCTGAGTGAACTGTGTTTTGAAGCCCACAAGCTCATGCTCACCGAACCTGCCCAGCACAAGTGTGTTGTACCTCTCAAACAGCCTCTGCTCAGCGTAAAAGTCGAACAATCCCAGACACTCGAGATGTTCTTTGTTATCTTTTTCTATGTATTTATATAGCACTTCCGGTGCGTTGCCTGTGAACAGCACCACTGTGCCGCTGTCGATCAATGCCTTCAGCCTGTCACCATAGGGCTTGAGGCATTTTATTATTTTTTCCTGGCTTCTTTCGGAACAGGCACCCATATATATCATATCGGGGCTGCCTGAAACAAAGGCAGGTACATCATTCAGCGAGGTGCTGATGAACTGTGCATCGGGAAGGCATTTTTTCAGATACCTGATGTTGCCAAGATCACCGAAAAGGTTGCACTGTTCAGGATATAGCACTTCGATCTGCATTGTTCATCATTTCCTTTACTTTTGCTTTTACAGTGTCCTTATAGCTATCCATATACATATTAAACAGAATGTAGATGTTTTTGGTATTGCTAAGCTCCAGCAGCTGTGCTGCATCAGTTTCAAGCTCGGTGGTTTTTATCTTGTCCTCCGGTACACCTGCTATAAGCAGGCTCAAATGCAGGTCATTGGCACGTTTGCCTGCAATTATTATCTGCTTGATATTATCCCCGGCAAGCACATCAAAATCGACCTCATAGTACCACGCCGTATTTTCGGAGGATTCCTTTTTGTCAAAAAAGCCGTCCCACAAAAGCACAACCGATGTGTCGGGGCTATCCTTTACCACGCTGATCGAGCGGGAGCAGGCTATGGGGTTGTATCCTTTTGCCATTATGCACCTGAGAGTGCGCCCGTTGATCTCATCTATCTCATATCTTGACCTGACTACCTCTATCTTTTTGAATGAAGCTCTCAGCTTATCCTCACTCAGTCCGAATGTTCGCAGTGCTGTGATAGCAGCCAAAGCGTTATAAAGACTTATAATTCTTTCACAGGGGACATCATAGTTTTCACGGACTCCCTTATTCATCAGCGTTATGCTGCTGTGCCCGTTGCCTGTCCGAACTGCCGATATCACCTCAACATCAGCCTTTGGCGAACAGAAGCTGCACTTTGAACAATGGGCTTTGCCTATATGGTTATAGTGGAGGTAATCATATTCGAGCGGTGAGCCGCACAGGGGACAAACAGTTATATCACGCACTATGTTGAACGACGGCTGCTCGCCCTCCAGGGGCTGCATTGCGAAATATGTCCGCTTGTTATCCTTTTTGAGTGATGAACTTATAAGATCGTCTGCGTTGAGAATAAGATGCGTCCTGTCAGGGATACTGCCCTCAAGAATATCAAAAATGTACTCAACGTGTGCATTTCTCCTATAGGAGTCACGGGTCAGGTTTGTGACCACAAGTAGATCAGGCTCAATATATGGGTAGATCTTTGCAGCGCTGCGCTCATCTATTTCCAAAATGCAGTATTTCTTTTTTGCTTTGCCGGAAAGTGTGCTGTCCTTCAGAAGAGCCGCACTGATACCGGTATCGACATTTCCGCCGAAGCTGTTATTCGTACAATCATAGCCGTTATCGGCAAGTATATCGTGAAGCATATTGCTTACGGTAGTTTTGCCGTTAGTGCCTGTTATAGCAATTATCTTTTCGGGCTTGTCTATATATTTAAGAAACTGAGGGCAGATCGCAAGCACAACTGACCCCGGAAAATTGGTCGCACGTTTTTTTAGAAGCGTGAGAACTGCAATACTCATCTTTCCGCATATTATCGAAAAGTAAAAACGTATGGGTTTCATTAGTTAAGATTTTCTCCATATAATAATTGTTTTAAGTCCATTTTTAACTATACTACAATATTATGTATATTTCAACACTAATACATGAACGGATGTATAATTAAATCAAAGTAGTTGACAATAAATACTTTGTTTTATGAATGGTCACTATGCATCTGTTGAGGCAGACATTTTATTGCTCGTTTACCGCAACTATCTCCTCCGCATCATAAAACAAAACAGTCGGGCTCAAAACCCGGCTGCCGGATCATAAAGTATAATTTGTTTTTGACAGCGTAATGTTTTATGATTGAATTAGGATAAAATACGGTTGTGAAGTGTATTGAAATCCTTGGTCACTGTAGAGCTGAAACTCCTCAGTGCCCTTTTTCTTTCCCTTGGCTGCTTTTATCGTGTTCAGAACAAGGTTTATGTTCTGAACGGTCGATGTCTTATATTGGGTTGTCATTCTGTTGTAAATCTAAATATTTTGTGAACGATGGCAGTCTTGCCTTAACTTTTTGCCCTGTATCCTAGGTATAAGTGAGAGACTATTATTTTCGATGAAAAATATTTCTTGATGAAACCACCAGTCCCTAAATATCAAGTACAACTGTGCAAGTCACACATTTTCCATATGGCTGTTTTGTTGAATACAGAGAATTTGTTTTTTGATAGCGAAATATCACTTAAAAATATGCCGCATTATGTAGTGTCTATTGGAAGGATGTTTAGCAAAGTCACTTTGCAGACCGAGTGCATTTAAGCAGAGGGAGGGGTAAGATTTTGGTGAGCAAAGCGAGCCTGCTAAAGTATCTTGGAGTAGCAGACTGACCGAAAAAAACGCTACCCTAAACGGGTGATATGAACGGTCGGATTTTTCTTGATCGTTCAAATACATTTTTTCTTCATTACGCAAGTACAGAAAGTCCCGGCAAAATACCGGCACTTTCCCGCAGGTGTTAACGTGGTTAACCTCTGCGGTGTTTAGAGGCTTTGCAGCCCTAAACGCAGGCTCGGAAAAGTGAGCCATTAGAACGATAATCAAAAAGAAAGGATTGATGAAAATAGCAAGAAAAAACAAAACGCTCCGCCGCAAGGAGATAGTGTATTCGGCGGAGGAATGGGCACAAATTGAGGAGAAGGCTAAGACTTGTCACTTGAAAACTGCGACCTTCATAAGGGCGATGTCGCTGAATGGGAAGATAAAAGTTGTTGACCTAAAAGAGCTTGCACCTTTGCTGAATGGTATGAGGGTCATATCAAGAAATATCAATCAGGTGGCGAAGAAAGCAAACGAAACGTGCAGCATTTATGCCGAGGATATGCGAAAGATAAAAGCGGCGCAAGACGAGCTTAGCAGTATCCTCACTAAATTCATTTGCAATTGCGAGTGGAATGATGTATAGGGTAAGAAATCATCAAAAGATAAAAAAATAGGATCAGGACAGGGTATCTTTGTTATAAATAGGGAGCAGGAACAGAAAAAGCAGCCCCCAAAAAAGAAACACCACCGATAAATATTCAAAGATTTAACGCAACTTTTATATTGAACAAAACAGCGGAATGTGTTATACTGAGGATACGATATATTCCGCTGTCGGAAAGGAGTTAAAATGATAAGACAGCAGAATAAAACCACCACTCGAAAGGTGGTGGCAGAATGAACATACAAGAACGCAAAAACAAAAAAGGCAAGATAACCTCATACCGTATTCGTGTTTTCGATCATCGTGATGCTCAGACGGGCAAGCAGGTGTTCCGAACATTGTCATTAAAGTATGACGATACTAAGTCAGCGGCATGGAACAAAAAGAATGCCGAAAAGCAGGCGGTGATCTTTGAAAAGGGGATAGAGGAACAGACTGCAACTGATTCAAGAATAAGCTTTGATCCATACGCTGAATATGTGATAAGAATAAAAGAGCAAGCAGGATTAGCGGCATCAACAGCATTAAATTATAGCTATCATCGAAAGCGTTTAGCTCCGTTTATCGGACATATCAAGCTTAAGGATCTCACACCGATAGTCTTGAACAAAGCATACACGGATATGATAAATGCAGGAATCTCAAAAAAATATGTTCGTGAACTGCATACGTTTGTGCATACGGTTTTGGGTATGGCATTTAAGGAAGGGCTTATCCCTCGCAACTATGCAAGTGCTGCTACTCCACCCAAAAAGATACGACCCGAAGTTGAAGCGCTTTCTGAAGAACAGCTTTCGGCTTTTTTCAAAGCATTATATGCTGATGAAAAGAATTATGTCTATCAGGTGTTTTTCAGCTTATTACTTGCATCGGGCTGCCGTATCGGAGAGCTATGCGCATTATCGTGGGATAATGTTGATTTTGAAAATAACCGAATACACATCTGTAAGCATTTTGTGCTTGATAAAAGTGGAAGACACGTTGAAGACGGATGTAAAACTACAGCAGGAGAGCGCTGGCTGTATATGGATAACAGCATTATGAAAATGCTGACAGCCTATAGAATGCTCTGGATAAAGCAAGCTATGGAGCATGGAAGTAAGTGGAATGTTTTTACAAGGGCGGTATTTGTATCTCCAAATAAGCAGGGGGATTATTTGAGCCCCAATACTGTCAGGGAATGGCTGAGGAGATTTCTTGAAAAGAATAAAATAAAAAGAATACATCCTCACCAATTCAGGCATACGGCTATCAGCCTGCAACTTCAGGCAGGAATAAGTGTACCGGATGTATCCAAACGTGCAGGTTATGCCCGGCCCGATGTTACACTCTCAATATACGCCCACACGCTCAAAAACAATGATGTACATTGCTGTGAAGCCGTTACCAAAGTGCTCCCGGATATGCCAAAGCACAAGACAGGATAAGATAACAAAAAGCCCACTATGTTGCAGCTTTTGATTATTTTGAGTATCTTAAAAGTTGACCATTTGTTGACCAATCGGTTCTTTTGCAAGTAATGAATGCTCGGAAATAGCGTGCTTTCGTGGGATGATGGGAACGGGTGGTATTTGTCTGGTCTTTATTTTGAAAATACGGAGTAGTGAGCCGTTGGTCAAGCACCCTTCGGCTCTTTTTTCTTGCCTGAGAAATCGAGTGCCGAGCTGACGGCATCGGAGACT
This sequence comes from Ruminococcus sp. NK3A76, assembly GCF_000686125.1. Classification (NCBI taxonomy): domain Bacteria; kingdom Bacillati; phylum Bacillota; class Clostridia; order Eubacteriales; family Oscillospiraceae; genus Ruminococcus; species Ruminococcus sp. NK3A76. Next base: position 184,641 of record NZ_JMMA01000002.1, on the reverse strand, counting down.
TTTGCTCTGGATTCTTCCAACATATGACAGTAGATATTACTTGTTGTAGAAACCGTCGAATGTCCTAACGCTCCCGAAACGGTCACGATATCCACTCCCTGATTGACGAGAAGCGATGCGAACAAGTGTCGGAAGCTATGCAGACCGTAGAATGGCAGATCGTGCTTTTCGCAAAACTCACCGAGCCAGAAGTAAGGTGTGCCGTTCTGCATAGGTTCGCCATTCCACTTTGTATAGAGCCTGTCCGTTTCCACCCACTTGTCACCGCATTTGAGAGCCTGCTCGTCCTGCTCTGCCTTATACTCTCTCAGCATATCCATTATTTCCTTAGGAAATTTAAGAGAGCGCTGTGAGCGCTGTGTTTTGGTAGTGTCGGTGTATGTACCCTGCTTTGCCATGTAGTTTGAGGTGCGGCGAACACTTATCACTCCGCTTTCAAAATCCACGTCCTTCCACTCAAGCCCTAACATCTCTCCCCTTCGGAAACCGCTGTATATCATCAAGTTAAAGAAAGTGCGGTATTTCAAGGGCTCATCGTTCAGCAGAGAAAGAAATCTTTCGACCTGCTCTAAGGTGTAGATCCTATTTTTATAAATGAGTATTACACCATTGAATATCACAAAAAGTATTTTCAGGCTCTCTGCTCAAAACTAAGCAATTGAAAATAGACTTCTTTCATTTAAAAAAGATACATTTATAAAATTTGCATCCATATAAAATGGTGTAAACTTGCTTCGATGTGCAATTTTGGAAGAAAGAATAAATAATTATCAGAATAATAAAACTAATCCAGATTACATTACGTCATCATATACACAAGTCGCAGCCGTATTATCAAATCAGATAGATATTATAGAACCTTTATTAGAAGAAGTAGAACTGTTTTTAAAAGCAATCGATGATACCTGCAAAAATAGATATGATTGGAAAGGATTTCGTAGAAAAACTCAAGATGGATATGTAAGCTTGTTTTCTTACTTATGTAAATAATGGCTGTACCCGTAAGCACAGCCATTATAATACTATTCAATATTCTTAAAAATTTCTATTATCATCTTTGCCCCTATCCTAAACCCATTAACAAACTCTCTCCTGTTATCAATGGTTATAAGCTCGATTTGAGCGTTCTGATATTTCTCAAATAACTCTCTGGCTTGCGGATAGGCTTTAAGCAGCTCCAATTCAGCTTTGGAAATGTTGTTGATGACTTTCTTGTAGCCGAATACTTTTCGCCAAGCTCAAGCGCCTCAGAAACGGCATTGTAGTTCGTAAGCGGCTTATAATCATTAGTTTTGAATATCTTGCCGCCCACATTGAGGTTAATGCCGTTGCCTATTTTGCTGAGATTTCTAAGCGATTTTTTGAAGTTCTTGTATTCATCATTATTCTTGATACTGTTATTGCCCGAATCAACAATATCAGTCAGATCGGTATGTATATCAGTTGCGAGTTCTTTTGATGTCTTTTCAAATTCCTTTTCGGTGTCAATTATATCAAGGTGCTTTTGCTTAAGCTCATCAAGCTCTTCGGGGGTCTTTGCGTTGTTTATATCCGTGATGTAAGCGGGTAAGCCCTTATATTCTATCTTCCCGTCAGTCATATTGAAGTTGGGCTTGACTGCAATGCCATAGCTGCCGCTGCTTGCCTGAGGGTTTATGCCGTAAATATCAAAAAACAGCTTTTTGTCCTCTTCGCTCACCTCAGTATGGGCATCAAGCACCTCCTTGATAACAGGCGTATTGACAGTGTTGCTCACATTATTGCGATACTTGTTGAATTCGGGCTTGGTTATCTCCTCCTGCCACTTCTTGCTCGAACCGCCGAGAACAGAGCTGAGCATTCTGTTTATATTATAGGCATAGTAAAGATCCTTGCCATTCTGAGTACCAAACAGAGCTATATCCTTAGCAAGCGCATCATTTACTTTTTCTTCACCTATAAGGTTTGCTTCTTCTACCTCGCCGTTGTCTATACGCTGCTTCCATTCCTTGTATTTCTTGCCCGTCTCAACAAGTGCATTGTCACGTATATTTGCCAATGCTTCGGTAAGCCCGTAGCAACAGCCTTTTTTGCAGGATCTATCTCCTGCTCAGGCGGTACCTCACCTAATGTAAACATAAATGAGTTGATCGTATCCAGGTCATCAGTTGCACCGTTTATATGTGCCTCTGCCTTCATAGTAGATTCGGCAGTCGTGTCTATCATAAACTGCGCAAGCTCTTTATACTTCCCCTCTGCCGCAAGGGTATTCAGTTTGTTTAAGGCAATACCGCACGACCATTGTGTGTCAGATACGCTGTCAAATTTTTTGTCAGATCGCCCAAATGCAACGCAGTTTTGCTGACGCAAGACAAGGAGCATTTGTGTGATATGACGGAAAATTTGCAAGTAGATGGCATACAAAGGCATTAGCCGGTGGTCGTGCGGTGTTGCCTTAACAGTTCCTGATTTATCGCCATAGCCTATTCCTCCCAAAAATACATTTTATGTTATTTTTTCTCAGAAATTTCAAGTACATCCATAAGTAATACCCTACAAGCAGAGATATGGGTGCAAAAAATTCAAAAAGCAGATCAAGGATAACGATAATATAAATGTTTCATCTATGTTTAAGCGAGCGTCACCACATATATCCCCAGCAGATAGCGCTTGTTCTTTGCTTGTTCATTATGATAAAGAATACCACCATAAAAAAAGCCGGTATCGCTACCGGCTCTTTACTCTTTTATCCTTTAACGCCCCTCATGCCCGGGCTTGTAATCTCATCCCCTCCTGTTTTTGCACCAGAAGTGCCACTTGGGGGCAGGAGGCATGGGCTCGTGGTTTAAAAGCGCCTTTATCACACGGCGGTGAGTAAAGCAGCAGCATAATAAAGCTGCGCATACGGCTAAAGAAATAATGATACCTTTCATTGTCTTGACCTCCTTAAATCATCAGTTTATGAGCTGCTCGACCAGCTCTCGTTTTTCGTACAATATGCAGCCGCCGTCGTGGTCTTCGAGCAGGAAGCCCTCATCCCTCAGCTTTTTAAACAGCGGCGAATTCATCGCTTCTCTTAGTGAAGATGTCTTTACATTTATATCCGAGAACGGCGAGAAGGGGCACGGCTCTGCGCCGCCGTGGGAGTTGATGTGGAAAAATCCTCTGCCTGCCGCCACGCAGCCGCCCGAGCTTTTCTCGTCTCCGGGGAATGATATGTACACCATTTCGGGGTGAGTCTCCCTCAGCCGCTTTATCTCGCTCTGCATAAACTCACGCTCGGTGTCGGTCGGTGCAAGCTCTTTGCTTTGCTCGGTCACGGGGACATACTCGACGAAAATGACCGCCTTGCAGCCCCTCTCAGACAAGCTGTCCAAAAACTCCTGCGATGTGACCTGCCTGTAATTCTTTGTGGTGACAGTCACCGATGCGCCGAATATCAGCCCACGCTTTTTTATCTCGTCCATGTTGGAGATGAGCTTGTCGTATATCCCCTTGCCACGCCTTTCATCAGTGTGCTCACGGTCGCCCTCGATGCTCATTATGGGTACAAGGTTGCGGCGTTTGCCAAAAAGCTCCAGATACTTCTCGTCAAGATATGTGCCGTTTGTAAATATCGGGAAAAGGATATTCTGCCGCCTGCCTGCCGCCTCTATCACCCCTCGCCGCAGCATCGGCTCACCGCCTGCGAGCAGTATAAAGCTGATGCCAAGCTGCTCGGCTTCGTCAAAGACATTCTGCCACTCGTCGTCGGTCAGCTGCTTTACAGGCTCGCTGTCAACTGTCGCATGGTTGCAGCGTGAATAACAGCCTGCACAGTGCAGGTTGCAGCTGCTCGTGATGCTCGCTATCAGAAACGGGGGTATGTGCTCTCCCCTGTCCTCAGCCTTGCGGCGCTTCTTTGAAGCAGCCACGCTCGCCGCCGAGAATCTCAGCATAAATGCACTTTCCATCGGGTTTTTAAGAGTTGCCCTGACCGCCTCGGAAACTATGCGCTCCACGCCTGCGGTAAGATAATTCTGAAGATCAAAAGCCCCCTGCATATTATCACCTCTGTATACTAAAAGTCCTTGTCTTATCTATTCTCTGAGAGCGGATATATGCTCCTGCCCATAATTTATATCTGTTACAACTATATTTTATCACACATAATTTAATTTGTCAAGACCTATCTTAAAATTTTGATAAAATAACCGCCCCTACTTAACGCAAGGGCGGCTGTTCGTATTTGTTAGTCGGTCATTTACGCTTATGCGTCAAGTGCATTACTCTGTTCTGAGTGCTATTACAGGGTCTTTCTTTGCTGCCTTCTTAGCAGGGATAAGACCGCCGAGAACTGTGATACCCATGCTTATGAGTATGAGCACTACAGCCGAGATAATGGGGAGCTGTGCCTTGACATCAGTAGTATCAGCAAGCTTTGATATGACCATATTGATAGGTATGATAAACAGCTCGGTGACGATGATACCAAGAGCACCTGCGCAGAAGCCGATGATGAATGTCTCTGCATTGAACACCTGAGAAACATTTCTCTTTGAAGCGCCGAGCGCACGGAGTATACCTATCTCCTTTGTTCTTTCAAGAACGGAGATGTGAGTGATAATGCCTATCATGATGCAGGAAACTATCAGAGATACCGCAACGAATGCGATAAGTACATATGAGATAGAGTCTACGATAGTTGTGATACCCGATGTGATGAGCTTTACATAGTCGGTGTAGGTTATCTTCTTGTCGTCGTCAACGTTCTTGTTGTAGTCCTCGATGCACTCGCTGACCTTGTTCTTGTTTTCAAAGCTGTCAGTGTAGATGCTGATAGAGGAAGGAGCATCGAAGCTCACCTTGCCGAATTCCTTCATATTGTCATCATATGTAGCGCCTGCAAGATACTGGTCGTAAACATAGAGCAGGAAATCGTTGCCCTTGTCGCCGCTTATCATCGTTTCAAGCATCTTTGACATATCGGGCTGCTGTGCCATAGCCTTCGGGTCAGCATCTGCGCTGCCTGACACAGCGTCTGCATCTACATAGCCCATATAAGAAGCCATTGTGATAAGGCTTGTAAGGTCGTTTATATCAAGGCTGTTTATGTAGTCCTTGGCAGTTGCTGTCTTAGCTGCATCATCTGCCGCATCAAAGGGCCTGCCTGTGAGCACGTTTGTGTCCTTGCTTGCCTCCTGAGCCTTGATTATATCGCTCTCATTCGAGTGGTTGATGATATTCTCTGTAAGAAGTGATGTATAAGCCATTGCCGTATCAATAGTCTCGGTAGCCTTGTCATTCTTCTTTACAACACCCGTTATCTTGAGCTCGATAGCGTTCTTTAACAGCTTGCTCTCGTCAAGCTCGTTTATCATTTCAAATGTGCCGTTGTCCTTCTTCTCGTATCTGTCGCAGGCAGGAACAAGGTAGAAGCTCTTTCCGCAGATATCCTTATAGTCAAACTGCTTTTCGGGGCCGTCCTTGCCGTTCTTGATAAGCTCTGCTGCCTCGTTATACTCATCAGCGGAGATAACGCCGAGCTGATAGAGCGACTTGATGGAAACCGAGTTGTTGTTATCAAGCACGAGCACAACCTCGTTGTATTCCTTACACCAGTCACCGTATACCACGTCATAGCCGTCGGTAATAACAGCACTTACAGGGTCCTTGCCGGCACCCTTCATAAGCTCTGAGAAGTTATCAGCGCCCGAGCTCTTTGAGCCTGTGAGCGATGCCATAAGGTCAGCAGGGCTCTCGCCGCCTGTCAGAGCACCCTTTTTCTTTTCGGGGCTTGCGTTTGTATTGAGGAGCTTGCCGTTCATATCATGTGTGAACACCTCAAAGCTGACATCATAGTTATAAACTATGCCGTTTTCGCCGAGGTACTTGTGTATCTCGCTGTCGGGGTCATCGAGGTATTTCTTGAAGGCGGTAAGGTCGTTCTCCATAAGCAGAGAATTCGTCTCGTTCTCGGCTTCAAGCTCTTCATAGCTTGCGTAAACTGCGCCGTCTTTGTTTTCTGTTTTATCCTTGTCGCTGCCTGTGTCGCCCAGGTCAAACAGTGAATCTATCTTCATGGCCTGTGCGGTAATGGTGATAGGATACGAGCTCATCGTATCACGCTGTATCTTGTCGATGTATTTATTTACACCGGTAGACAGCGAAAGAATGAGCGCTATACCTATGATACCGATAGAGCCTGCGAAAGCCGTGAGCAGCGTTCTGCCCTTTTTGGTGCGCAGGTTATTGAAGCTGAGTGCGAGCGAGGTCGCAAAGCCCATTTTAGCCTTGCCTATCCTCTTGTTCTCAGCAGGCTGCTCATTTTCGGGAACGAACGGGTCAGAGTCGTCTATGATCTTACCGTCCTTAAGTCTTACTATGCGGGTCGAATACTGCTCAGCGAGCTCGGGGTTATGTGTTACCATAACAACAAGGCGCTTTTCTGCGACCTTTTTGAGAAGCTCCATTACCTGGATAGATGTTTCCGAGTCGAGCGCACCGGTGGGCTCATCGGCAAGGAGTATATCCGGGTCATTGACAAGCGCACGGGCTATAGCGACTCTCTGCATCTGGCCGCCCGACATCTGGTTGGGCTTTTTATGCAGCTGCTGGCCGAGGCCTACTTCTTCGAGAGCCTTTTTAGCACGCTCTCTCCTCTCGCTGCCCGAGATGCCGCCGATAGTGAGTGCGAGCTCAACATTTGCGAGCACTGTCTGGTGAGGGATAAGGTTATAGCTCTGGAAAACAAAACCGATAGTGTGGTTACGGTAAGCATCCCAGTCCTTATCCTTATAGAGCTTTGTGGATATGCCGTTGATGACGAGGTCACCGTCGTCGTATCTGTCAAGGCCGCCTATGACGTTTAGAAGGGTGGTCTTACCGCTTCCCGAAGGGCCGAGGATAGATACAAACTCGCAGTCACGCAGGTTAAGGCTTACATCGTCGAGCGCCTGCTGAACGAGCTCACCTGTCCGGTACTGCTTTTTGATATTCTTCACCTGAAGCATTGATGTGACAGTCCTTCCTTTACCAAAAATCAAAAATGTTTTATAGAATATACTATATCATTATTATAACATAATTTGTAAACAGAAACAATAGTATTTATGACAAAAATATTATTCTTGCGGCCTTATCTGTCAATATATTGTATAAATGGGTCACGTTTTTTCTCCCCTGCCTTGACCTTGGAGGTCTGATGATGTATAATGAGATCATCAACTTAAGACAGAGGTATATCACATGGACAGCAAAGCATACTGGGCTGACACACGAAACAGGCTGACAGACACACTTGTAAGGCTCGGATACCCGGCCGAGCTCGGCGATGTTATCGCAAGGCACATAGGCAGCCCGAAGGGGATCGAGCGCATGATATCGTATCTTAACTGCGAAAAGCCTGACAGGGTCGAGCTTATAGCAGACGAGATGATAGCCATTAAAAGCGACATCGACAGGTGGCGTGACAGAAAAGAGAGCCTGCGTGCAAACGAAGCCTACAATAGTGTTCTCAATAACGGGCTATATGATGACGAATAAAACCAACGCCCCGGCAAAGCACACATCAGCTTTGCCGGGGCATACTGTTTGTATTATCAGAAGGGCTGGACATTCTCGACTTCAAGGCTTATAAGGTCAAGGCCGCCAAGGCTGAAATGCAGCCTGATTATCGAGTAGCGTGAAAACAGCGGCACGTTGCCTGTCGTGAACGACACAGGCTCGCCGTCGGTGCCGTTGTAGGTGAATGTGCCAAACGGTGTGCCGAGGCTGTAAATTGTCACGTTCATCTGGGCTGTCTTGCTGGCCTTTGAGCTGGCTGTCAGCTTAAAAGTGTGGAAGCCGAGCTTCCTGACATCAAGCGTGAATGAATACTGGCTGTTGCGGCCGGTCTTTACATTGGTAAGGTCTATCACAGTCTTGCCATCAAGCTCGAACACCTCGCTGCCGGCGTTTTCGTCGGTGTCGTCGTCGGGCTTGTTTATCACCTTCACCGTGTCGCCTGTGCCGATGATACGCTCCATGGCGTGCGTGCCCATAAGGAATGATAGAATATTCTCAGCCGAGCGCTGCAGCTCGCCCCTTGTAAGGGAGCCGTCAGCAAGGGCGGCTTTTAAGTTGTCGGGGTTTGACACGCTGTCGGCAACGACCATATATACGTCATTCTGCGACGAGACCATAGCCGCAAGGTCTGACTTGTCGGCATCGCCGCCACGCCTGTTGATATTTGCCCACCAGTCGGTCATGACAAAGCCGTCAAAGCCCCACTGGTCACGCAGCAGCTCTGTGTTCTGCTCATAGCTGCCGGCAGTCCACAGGCCGTTTAATTTGCCGTAGGTAGTCATTATCGAGCGTGCATTCCCCTGCCTGACGGCTATCTCGAAGCCACGCAGATATATCTCACGCAGCGCTCTTTCGGAAACGACGCTGTCGATGTTGTGGCGGTTTGTTTCCTGATTGTTGGCGCTAAAGTGCTTGATAGTTCCCTCCACGCCGGCGCTGTGCAGACCCTTAAGCTCTGCGGCGGCTATGCTGCCGGTCAGGAAAGGGTCTTCCGAGAAATACTCAAAATTTCTGCCGTTCAGTGGGTGGCGGTGTATATTCATGCCGGGGCCGAGCAGGCAGTCTACCTTGTTGGCGGACATTTCAAGCCCTGTGAGTGCGAAAAGCTCCTCTACAAGCGCCTTGTCAAAGGTAGAAGCGATAAGCGTGCCGTTTGGCAGGCTGAAAGCCTTTGTGCCGCAGTCGAGCCTCATTCCCGACGGGCCGTCAGAGCAGCAGCCGCAGGGAACACCGAGCTTTGATAGCCTTTCTGACACGCCGCCGAATGCCGCAGCAGTGCCGGGTGTGACCTTAGGCGAGCACATTCCCTCGCCACGCACAAGGCAGCAGAGGTCATCATCAGTAAGCTGCGAAATAAACTCCGACAGAGTATTCTTGCCGCTTACTACATCTGTAAGCTTTATTTCACCGTCTGTCTGTGCGAGCGCCTTGGGAAGATGCGAGAGCCTTTTTTCCTCCTCGCTGTTTTTGGAAAGCGGCACAGGCTCAAAGCGTGGCTCATCACCGCCGCCGACCATTCGCTCAAAGCTCTCGACCGGGGCAAGCGTCTGGCTGAGCTGCTCTGTCACCACATCTTCATCAAGTTCAAACGAGAAGACCTCTTGTGCACTTCTCACATCGCCGCCTGCATAGAAGCGGTAGCAGCCCTTTTCGAGCACCCACGCATATGCATGGCCTGATACGCCGCTGTCGTCATACGAAGCGAAGGCCGAGAAGGGTATCTCTATCTTTAATGTATCGCTCTCGCCCGGGGCAAGGGTCTTTGTCTTGTCAAAGCCGCATAGCACTCTTGCAGGCTTGCCTAAGCTCCCCTGAGGGGCAGAGCAGTAAACGAGCACCGAGTTCTTGCCGCCTGCGATGCCTGTGTTCTTAACACCGGCAGTTATCAAAACTGTGCCGTTTGCGGCATCGGCGCTGCCTTTAGCACTGACCTCAAAATCAGTATACGACAGCCCTGCGCCGAACGGGTAGCGCACCTTGTCTTTAGCAAATGTCTCGAAATACCTGTAGCCTACAAAAATATCCTCGCCGTAGCAGTTTTTCTCCTTGCCGTAGAAGAATTTATCAGACGGGTGGTCTGTGATGCTGTATGCGACGGTGTCAGGGAGCCTGCCGCTCGGAGAAACGTCACCGAGAAGCACCTTTGCAGCGCCCAGGCCGCCTGTCATACCGCCCTGCCAGATATACATCACAGCATCGGGCGAGAAGTCGTCAACAAAGCTCATATCTATAGTATTGCCGACATTAAGGAGCACTGCCACCTTGGCAAAGTGCTTTCTGACGGTTTTAAGCATATCACGCTCGCCCTTTGATAGCAGGAAAGAGCCCTCGTCTGCCGTGTTGTCCTGCTCCTCGCCGGCTGTTCTGCCGATGATGACTACAGCTATATCCGAGCGGTCTGCGGCTGCGCTCACAAGCTCGTCCGAAAGCGGCATCTCCTTTTGCGACCAGGGCTCACCGCCCCACACCTCGCCGAGCTCAAAGGGGTTGTCACCGACCCAGGCCTTGTATGTTTCAAGCAGCTCATCATCTATCTTTGCGCCGAGCTCTTTGAGCCCATCAACAACGCCTGTGACCTTGGAAACATTCACCATGCCGCCCGAGCCTGTGCCGCTCTTATAGTAATTTAACTGTATCCGCCCAAAGACTGCTATCCTGTCATTGCGTGAGATCGGCAACACGCCGCCCTCGTTTCTTAGCAGCACTGCGCCCTCGGCGCAGACCTCTGCGGCCTTATCAAGATATTTATTCCAGTCAAGAATTATTTCAGACATTTAGTTCTCCTTTCAGAAGGTCAGTCAAAAAGCAGTGTGTCGTATTTGTATATCAGCTTTTCAAGGCGCTCAAGCGTATGCCTGGTGCGTATATCGTAGAGCTCCCTCTGGTAGTCGGGGTTTATGTTTATCAAAAACAGAAATCTCACGCAGCCGGCTATCGTTATCTTGTCACGCAGCTCTGTTATGCGGGCATCGTCCTCTGTGTCAAAGTAGAAGCCTATGAAGTTCTGCCACACCTGCTCTACCACCTCATGGGGCATACCCAAGAATTCCATGCTGTTTTGGTGGTAATCCTCACCGAACGCAAAGTATGTTACATAAACCGATTGCAGGTCAAATATCGGGTGCCCTTCAGAAAGGGTGTCCATATCAATGAGCATAGGATCATTGTCTACGACCATAATGTTTTTCATCTGAGCGTCGCCGTGAATGACGTTGTGCTGCTCCGGCACGCTGTCAAGAAGCATTTTCAGGCGCTCGTACATATCCGAACTCAGGCAGTCCTTTATCCTTTCAAGGTAGCCCAGAAACTGCTGCTTCGAGCTGTTGAGCCTGCCCTCAGGCACAGTTTGGCTGTTGACGAGCTTTAAAAACTGCGCATACTGCTTTGTTATCTCCACCACTCTGGAGGTGTCTTCTCTCAGCACGTCGTTGAGCGTCCTCGCATTAAGCAGCTCGAACACCGAGCCGTAGCTGTTGCCGACCTTGACGATATCATAGGATATCGCAGTAGGCACGCCTGCTATAAGCGCTGTTTTGGCAAGGCGCTTTTCATTCTGTATCATAGCAAGGCTGTCGGCCGATTCATAGACCTTGACCACCGTTTCATCATCTATCCTGTAAACAGTGCCGTAGAAGCCCTTGCCTATTATCTCGCAGCCGTCAACGCTTATCTCACGCTTTTTCTTTGACACCTCAAACAGCTCGGTAAAGCCGGTCGTTTCGAGTATGTCATATATCTGAGAAGATACGTTTATCATCTGCGGCGGCTCGTCTGAGAGCTTTCTCAGCTTCATGAGCACTCTTAAGCCTGCGCTTGATATATATTCAAGCTCTGACATATCAAGTATCAGCTTTGAAGCACCGCTCTGCGACACGGCCGCAAGCGCCTTCTCCTCGGCCTCTGCTGCGTTTGTAGTATCTATCCTGCCGCCTAAGCTGACAGTCAGTATCCCGTTATCAAGTGTGTGTGTTATTGTCATTCCCATAGCGATACCTCCATTTCATACCGGCTGCGAATCAAAAATGATAAGGGCAGCCTTTATCACTTTAATTATAGCAGAAACAGGGCATTTTGTCAATTGTACTTAACAATAAAATAACGCCGGGTTTTTCATCATTTTGACCTATTGGCAAGAATAAAAACTCCCCCTCACCGGCAATTGCAGCAAGGGGGGGAAAAAAGCTATTGCTCGCCTGCGACAAGGCTTGCGGCATCGTCCTGCGAGAGCGGGCAGCCCCGGCACAAACTCCCAATCTGTTGCCCCGAGCTCGTCCTTAACACGCTTTTCTATCATCTCGCCGTATTTGTTATTCACAGCAGCGATACAGATACTGCCATAGCCGCCGTCAGGTGTTTTTTCCACAGACACTATACAGGTAGGCGAATACATAGCATCGACAAACTTCTGGAGATCCATTCAAGCTACTTTCCGCAGCCATGCCCCGGGCGTTCACATTTTACCCGGAGGAGTTTGTTATCATATGTCACCTTCGCATCGCCTTACTGCCCACGGCTCATAAGCCCCATAAAGATGAGCCGCTCCCTGATGCCTGCCCTTGTACGGCGAAGCTCTGCCGAGATGTCATTAAGGCTCATGCCGCATTCATACATCACACGAAGGCTCTCAGTCTCGTCCTGCGTCCAGGGCTTGCCCCGGTTTTCATACTTGCTGCGCTTAAGTTCTTCCTTAAGGTCAGCCTCCTGTCGGCAGACCTCGGCTATGGCGGTGATATTATCAAAGACAAACTGCTGTGCGCTTTTGTTGTAGGTGACATACCTTATCACCCTGCCCGTCTCGTCTTCAAGCTCTGATTCGTATATGCCTATCTCACGGCCTGCATCTGTGGGCTTTGTTATTTTCCGTCCTGCGTCAGTTGTCTCCTCGCTCAGAAAGCCTGCATCAACAAGCCATGCGACGACGGCCGTTCTTGTGAGCTTGCGCATTCTTCCGCTGTCGATAAGCTCGTTTATATATGCTGCCAGCTTTGAGACTGATAGCGGCTGTACTGTCGGCTGCAGCGAGTCTATCTGCTCCTCAGTCAGCGAGAAATACTCCTTATCGGCACTGCGAAGGCGCACTGTCCTCTCTCTTTCAGCGCCTTCCTCGATAACACTTTCGAGCACGCCCGAGACATACGTCAGGCATTTTGATATACGCTGGTTTCTCACGATGTCTCCTTCCCTGACAGGCTGCCCGGTCAGAGGATCAACACCCATTGCAAGGCTGTCAAGATACATTTTTGCACGCTTCATTATTTCAAGCTCTGTCATATCGCTCACTCCTGCATCTGTTATACTATGCTGCTATTATACCACATTTTTGCGGCCGCTTCAAGCACCTGCAATACCACAAAAAGAAAATAGGGGCTTGACACATCCCGGTGCCAAGCCCTTATTCTATAGGGGTAGTAATATGAAAAATCGCTTTATCGGGATAAAGGAGGAAACCCTCAAGCATATCATGCTGTCTTTTCTGACGAAGCTAAAAACAAAAAAGACAACACGTCACAAATAAACGCATTGCCAACAATAATTGCCATATAACAGAAGCTCACGCCCCCGGCAACCGGCTGTCATACTCATACGAGGTTAGACCCTTGGCTTTGCGTCGCTGCCTTTCGGCAGGTTTGCCCATTTACTATACATAAATTATACCACTAAGGAGTCCGCTTGTCAATAGAAAGCGGCATTTATCACTAATTATTGGCACATTAGATAAATAAGGGGACTATATATTGTGTATGATGACATTGTTTCTCCCACCATTTGACATATCCCTGCTCCGTCCTGAATAATAAAGGCAACACCCGACAGGTATCTCCTGCCAGGTGATGTTTTATCTTCCCTTTATCTCTATCCTGTCAAGAATGCCCTGAACGCTTACGTTCTGATGTGTCAGATACATTCTCGCAACGTCCTGAATGAACACCCTATCCGCCCCGGTCTTTTGCTCTATATCCTCGGCAGTATATCCCTTGTCTACCATCTTGGTTATCCTTTTGACAAGTGCGTATGTATCCTTGCCGGAAAGTCCGGGCTTCTGAGCCGCCCGACTGTCAGGCTGTGCAGGCTTTGCATGGCCGTAGTAAACTGTCTTCGGCTCAAGTGCAAGCAGCGTGTTCCAGCTTTGCTCTATCTGCGTGCCCTTGTGCACCTCAAGCTCGTAGAGAGGGTTTAGATCACCCACAAACAGCGCACACTCACTTTTGAGCCATAGCGATATGCTGTCGTCGCTGTGGCCGGGGGTGTGTATCAGCTCGCCGTCGATGCCGAGCCCGCTAAGAAAGCTGCGGCTGGTATCAATTGTTATCACCCTCACTTTGCTGTCGTCTATCGGGATAAACTGTGTGTTGTTCTCCTTTTCAAATACATGGTCGCTGCTGTGCAAAAAGCCTTGCTGCACATCTGCGACTGCTATAGTCACGCCGCTGTCTGCTATCTGCTGCGCTATGCCCATATGGTCGGGGTGAAAGTGCGATATCAGCAGGCAGTCAATATCCTGCAGCCTCAGCTTTTTCTCGCCAAGCGCCCGGCAAAGCAAAGGGAAAGTCCCTGCCCAGCCTGTGTCAAAAAGCAGGCTGCCTTTCTTGCCGGTGATAAGATATGTGTTGGTGTTTGAATATTTAAGCTCTGTTATCGTTTTTGAGCGCATACGATGCACCTCCTTTTTCGGCTTGCCTTTACAGGTATTCAACAGCTCCCGGTCATAACAAGCTGCTCGTATTCCTCCGCTGTGACAGGCTTTACCAACTCGTCAGGGAACCCTACACACTCAAAGCCGAGTGCATAGGCCTTGTCGGTATCCTGTGGACTGTTTATCCTTACGACAGGTCCGCTGTCTATGCCAAGATAGCTGTCATACAGCGTACATTCCATTCCGTTATACATTACTGTTTTGTGTTTGTTCATAGCTGCACCTCGCTATCTTATTATACCACAAGGCCTGCAATCAGTCAATTGACTTTTAATAGCCTGTCTGATATAATAAGACCATGGGGGGTGAACCCGAAAATGCGAAAGCACTACATTGACAATATCAGGTGGAGCGCTATAAGCGTTCTTATAATATACCACGCAGCTATGGCATTCAACACATGGGGCGAGCCCAACTACATCACCCTGCATGGCAGCCGTGCCGTTATCAGCATAGTCGTTTTTCAAAGCCCTTTTCTTATGCCGCTGCTGTTTTTGCTGGCTGGGGTGAGCACTAAGTATTCATTATGCAGGAGGACGGCCGCCGAATACATAAAAGAGCGTGTCACAAAGCTGCTTATACCTCTTACTATCGGAACATTGATGATAATGCCGGTAATGACATACCTTGCCGACCGCTTCAACTGCGGATATAGCGGCTCGTTTGTCTTGCATTACAAAGTGTTCTTCACAAAGCTCACGGACATGACAGGTGCTGACGGTGGGTTTTCTGTCGGGCATCTATGGTTTCTGGCATATCTGTTTGTGATATCCTGCCTTTTCATTGCCACATCAGGGCTGCAAAAAAGGATAAACACAGCCGTCTTAAAAAGCAGCAGACACCCGACCGTGATGATACTGCTTGCCGGGTTGCCAATCATAGTATTCCACGAGCTGCTGTCTATCGGCGGCAAGAGCATACTTGAATACCTTTAGGCAACACCGCTGGGCCATTGTACGTCAGACACGCAGTCAAATTTTTCGTCAGATTGGCTAAATTTACCGCAGGAATACTAACATATTTCAAGGTAAATTTGGGTAATATGACGGAAAATTTGCAAGTGGATGGCGTGCAAAGGTATCCGCCGGTGGCCCGGCGGTGTTGCCTTTATCTTTTCATGCTTGGGTATCACATTTTCTCGGACGATGACGTTATCGGTAATCTGTCGACTCACAGGCGGCCGATGCTATGCGCAGGGCTTTGCGTGAGCGTGCTCAACACATACCTTTTCCTGTGGTGTGACCAGGATACAGCGGCGGTAATGGCAGCAAACACGCTTACACGCACGCTTGCAGAATGGCTGATGCTGCTTGCAGTCACAGGGCTTGCAAAGGCACGCTTTGACAGGGAGAACACAGTGACAAGATACATGGTGCAGCGCTCGTTTCTTTTTTACATACTGCATTATATATGGATAGTCCTTTTCCAGTATATCTTGTACGACAGCCTTGGCGGCAATACGGCGCTTATGTTTTTACTGCCGCTGCTGCCGGCATATGCCGCAACGCTCATCTCATGCGAGATATGCATTCACATACCTGTGCTGTACCTGCTGCTCGGGACAAAGCCGGCAGGCAGAAAAAGCACTTCAACACAACAAGGAGCTAAGCCATGAACATCACAGACAGAGAGATAACAAAAAAGGAGCTCGACTTTATCTATGACGACTTCCGCAGGATAGAGCAAGCCGACGGCGTGCCGCAAAGAAAGACCGATAGGTATCAGTATGTATTGGAAGAAGGCGGCGAGGTCATCGGCTACGTTTCGGGGATAACCGAGCACAAATGGTTTTATCTCACCGACCTGTGGATAGAAAGCTCGCACCGGCGGCGTGGGCTTGGCAGCAGGCTGCTTGTGATGATAGAGCAAAAAGCAGCAGATATCGGCATGGAGCACATATATCTATGGACAGCCGGCAGGATAAACCCTGTCTTTTACGAGAAGCACGGGTATGAAAGGTTTGCCGTGCTCGAAGACAAGTATGAGGTAGAGGGCTATCATCAGACAGGCTACAGAAAAGACCTGATAACAGAAAGCGAGTGAGCGCACATGGTAAGAGAAGCAAGAAAAGAAGACCTTGACGCATTGCTTGAGCTGTATCTTTATCTTCACGAGGACAGCATACCCGAGCATAATGATCATCTCAAAAACACCTGGGAGCAGATAATCTTTGACAAAGCGCATCATCTTATAGTCAACGAGCAGGACGGAAAGATAGTCTCATCATGCGTATGCGTGATAATACCGAACCTCACAAGAGGTGTGCGGCCGTATGCATTCGTTGAGAATGTCGTGACGCACGAAAGCTGCCGTGGCAAGGGCTATGCAAGCGAGTGTCTTGCCTATGCAAGGCAGATAGCACAAAGTGAGAACTGCTACAAGATGATGCTCCTGACAGGCTCAAAAAAGCCGGAGACACTTCGCTTTTACGAAAGCGCAGGCTACAACAGCAGCGACAAGACGGCATTCATTCAGTGGCTTTAAACTTTCATATATGCAAACACCGGGCAAGGGAAATCTCCCCTGCCCGGTCATTATTATACCGCTTCAAGACAGTCGTTCAAGAGGTCAACTATCTTTGCTTTTTCAAAGCCCTTGCCTATGACAACGAGCTGGTTTATGCGGTCGCCGTAGCGCTCGTCCCAGTCGTCCTTAAGGTCGGGGAAAGCCTCGAACAGCGCATCGAGCTCGTCCTGAGGGTAGCTCGCCATCCATTCGTTGAGCCGGGTCAGTGCGCAGTTGCGGCCTGCCTGCTCAAAAAGCTGGATATGCTCGTCATCATCAGAGAACCATATATAGCCCTTTGTGCGGATAAGCTCTGTCGGGTAATTGCC
Organism: Ruminococcus sp. NK3A76; assembly: GCF_000686125.1. Lineage (NCBI taxonomy): Bacteria > Bacillati > Bacillota > Clostridia > Eubacteriales > Oscillospiraceae > Ruminococcus > Ruminococcus sp. NK3A76. The sequence goes on along the minus strand of NZ_JMMA01000002.1, from coordinate 167,589 downwards.
AACGAGCTTTTCAAAGCGCTCTCTGTTAAAAGGCCTGCGCTCCTCAAACGCAAATGAGGTTATGCCGTATTCATCGACACAGGCCTTGCTGTCCTCGGGGTCGTTTGATTCGAGGGCACGCTGTATGGCTGATGAATCAAGCACCTCGTCATAATCAAATTCCTCGCCGTGCATTATGAGCTTCGGGTCAACGCTGCCCTTGACCGAGGATATCATAGGCGCCTTTGTCTGATAGTCACGCAGCACCTTTTTGACTTCTTCAAGCTGCGACTCATCAAGCAGGTCGGTCTTGTTTAAGGCAACACCGCACGAAGATTGTGCGCAAATTGCGCAGTCAGCTTTTTCGTCAGATTGCACGGATTTTCCGAAGGAATACTACCGTATTTCAAGGAAAAAATGTGTAATATGACGGAAAAGATGCAAGTAAGTTGCGTACAAAGCCTTCAGGCGGTCTTTGTGCGGTGTTGCCCATATATAATGATTGACCTATCTGCCCCGATGTGGTATAATTGAGCCATGATATTCTAATAAGCAGCACGCCCTACAGATAACGGAGGATAATTATGAAAAAATGGTATGACGAAGAATATGAGTTTACAGTTGAAGTCACAGGGTTCCTGCACGGCGACCGCACGGAAAAGTACTGCCGCAACGGCGAGGAGATAGGCGACAAATACACCTGCACCTACGGCTGCCCGGTGAATACACAGGGCTTTGGCATCTGCTCAAAGACGATGATGATGCTTTATCCGCTCATGGAGGCTATCAGGAGCGGCGGTGACCTGGAGAACCTCGGCGGTGACAGCAAGTACACCAAGACAGTAGTATGCCCTGACGGCTGCGTGATGTTCAGGCTGACAGCAAAGCCATTAGGAAACGAGAACTTCCACAAGGGCGGCTTCTGGGAATATCCGGATCAGACGGTTTAAAAAGTGATGATTTGTTGTGCAATATACCTTAAGCGACATTTACAAAAGCACGCTCCATTGTGAGTTTCTACAAATCAGAATATTTTTCAAAAAAACAATGGAATTTTCCGGCGCTAATGGCTCTATTATATGCAGAGGCAAAAAGCCAGGCTGAAAAATGTCGGAAAACTAAGGAGGAAATATGAACGAAGATCAATGGCGACAGGGCGTAGAGGCGACCAGGAAAGGCGACAAGAAAGCCTTTGAGCAGCTTTACAGGGAAACGGAAAGAGCTGTGTATTTTACCTGCCTCTAAATAGTCGCAAACGAGGACACCGCCCGTGATATGATGCAGGAAGCATTCATGACTGCACTGCAGATGTAAACTTTATCCTTCCGCCGAGATATGATGTATACTCTGACAACTCGACTGAGACTATTGATCTCTGCGACAAGGAGACCTTTGCAAACGCACACTACGGCGTTATTCAGATGGCCATAGCCACGTCAGATTCCTACAAGTCATTCTCGACACAGGAGGTCAAGGAATACTTTGAAGATCAGAGCACATACTACGACCTGCTCGATCAGATACACGGCTTCTTCTGGGTTGACGACACTACAGTTGATTCGTCAGACACAGTACAGATAAAGGGCAAGAATTTCATCAGAGAAACAGGCACAGGCAATGACGACATGGATAATTCAGAATTCTATTCACCTGACGGAAAACAGCGCCTTAAGTTCCGAAAAGCCGACGAGCTCAACGCAACAAGGTGGCTCGATGATGTTATCGAGAGAGAAAAGGACGACCCCGACTTAACATTGGAGGACATCCCGGAATTCACTCTCAACAACTTCAAGTGGCACGGTGTAAGGCTCAAGGGTCAGGAAATAAGCGAGCAGTATGTCATCATCGGCGAAGATCTGTCAACTCCCGACCGCTGGATATATCTCTACGGCATGGGCACGACCTGCGACAGCGACCTGTCTGTTGATGTTATAGGCAACACCGCACGAAGATTGTGCGCAAATTGCGCAGTCAGCTTTTTCGTCAGATTGCACAGATTTTCCGAAGGAATACTACCGTATTTCAAGGAAAAAATGTGTAATATGACGGAAAAGATGCAAGTAAGTTGCGTACAAAGCCTTCAGGCGTTCTTTGTGCGGTGTTGCCTATAAACTCTCTTGAAGTATTTGACTCGGTAGAGCACTCATAATAATAATATAAGGGACTGCTGCGGCTTGCAACAGTCCCTTTGCTATTATCACTTTATTTTGTTTTTTTGCTGCGTGTGAATACAGCACCCACTGCAGCAAGCATCAGCGCTGCTGCACCTGCTCTGGCTGCCGTGCGTGGGTTGGCGGTCTTGGCAGTTTTGGCAGGGGCGGTGTCTTTGCTCTCGCTGCTGTCATCGGCAGGCTCGGTGTTTTCGCCGCTGTCAGTTGTGCCGGCATCATCGGTATAGTCGGGTGTTTTTTCTTCTTCCGGGTAGCTGTGAGGGTCGGGGGTATCCTCCGTACTATCGCCCTCTACAATGGTGAATGTGGTCTTGTATGTGGTGTTATTAAGATAATAGCACTCGGTTATCATTCTGTCGGGGTTTACTTCTAAGCTCAGCTCATATTCGCCGGTATCCCAGCTGACAAACTCGCCGTCCTCTATATTCAGGTTTATCATTCTGCCGGCTGTAACGCCTGCGTAGATCTCCGCTGTTATCGGCTGTCTGCCGGAGGCTATGACCTCGCCTGTCTGAGTGTTTTTGACGCTCCAGTCGATATTGAAGGTGTTGCCCTCTGCATAGCCTTCATCAAGCGAGACAGTGCCCTTATTACCGACAAAGAAATTGATGTTTATATGCTCTCCCTGCCTGAATACAGTCTTTGTGCGGTCTGCCATTACAAATTCAAAAGGCGCTTCGAGCAGCTCGTCTTCTGATGTTGTGAACGCATCTGATATATAAAGGTCGGGGTTCTCGTAGTGCTTTTTGCTGCCCTCTGTTTCTGTGTATTTCTCTTTTATCGCCTCATCGTAAAGAGGAAATGCTGTCACATCATAGATTATGTAAGGCGAGTTATCCTCGTTTATTTTGTAGTTTACTATCTCCCAGCATTTCCTGCCGCTTTTGAGCTCAATAGGTCTTAGGTCATACAGCGTGTAGGAATTAGGCCTGCTCTCTCTGCTTGCCTTTCTTACATCGTCGGGGTATTCCTCGTCTAACTCGAATTCGTCGCTGTCGCCGTCGTTATCGCTGTCAATTATGAAAACGCCCTTGTAGCGCTCGTCAGGCGTTTCTGCCTCGGGGTCGATGATAACGCCGCCTATGGTTATCGAATGCTCGGATTCTGAAAGGTCGCCGTCATACGTCGTGCCGATAGAGCCCTGAAATACCAGCGGCGACTCGCAGCTTCTGTCTGTGCGCTCAAGCTGTTTGATATTTGTGTAGTCATCTGTCAGAGAATATTTCTCCAGCGCAAGGCTGCTGACAAAATCCTTGTCAAGGCCGTATGCCGGGTCATCCGAGCCTACCGGGAAAGCAACGGCCCCTGTGCCTTCGTTGACATACACGCCCATAAAGAACCAGTCTATCGCCTGCTCCACATAGCTGCCCTTGTTAATGAAGCTCTCCGAAAAATAATCAAACACTGCATCTTCAGAATCAAAGCTTGTATCGCTGCCGGGGGCTTTATAATTCTGCGCCCAGCCTGTCAGCCAGAGAAGGTTTGAAGCCGAAGCCGCCCAGCAAAGCGAGCTTTCATGCAAAACGCTCGTGACAGATGCCTTCTCGGAATCGACAAACGCTTCATCAATTATCTTGACAGGCTTGTCGGCATCGAGTGTGAAATTATCCTCGATAGCCTTGACAAACGCTGCTTTGTTTTCATCTTTCAGGCCTGTTGCTATTACTTTCAGCTGCTTGCTGTCAACGGTGATGCTGTCATTTGCCGACACCACCTCCGAGCTGCGTTTTGCACCGCTGTTAAGTTCGACAGTAACAGGCTCATCGTCTGCGGCAAAAGCTGTCTGCGAAGCCATTGCCGAAAAAGCCATAGCGCACGCCGCCAACGAAGCCATTATCCTTTTTCTTTTCATATTTTTCTCTCCTGTCATTTTTTTATCTCCGCTTATATTATACACCATTATCTGTCATATTTCAAGTGCCGGGCAGAAAACCTAAAGCGTTGACAGCATAAAAAGCCGGGCAAGAGCTGCTCCCCTGCCCGGTAAGTGTTTTTCTTTTCAGCTGCTAAACATATCACAGCGAGAACTCAAATGTTTTGGTCGGAAGGTCTACCCTGCTGCCATCATCATCGAAGTAGTAAAAGTTTAGTTCCGCCCTGTAATCTCCCTGCTCAAAATCACAGTAATAATCACGCCCGAAAAGGTGCAGCGTCTCGGGTTTATGTGTGTAGTCTGCCCTGTCGTCCTGACTTGTCTGTATCTCCTCAGAAATATCAATTTCAAGCTCGAGCTTATCGCCGTTTACAGTGTTGCAGTTTATCTTGGGCATTTTGTCAAGAAACACAAATTTCGGGGCATTCTCGGTAGTGTGGATAGTGAGGCTCAGCTCGTTTTTTGTTGCATCTTTGAGCTCGACGATTATCTGCTCGTTGTAATATTCAAGCTGTCGGTTGTTCTCTATCCTGTCCTTAATGTTCATATAGACCAGATAATATGCCGTGATAAGCACCGCCACGACCGCAGCGCACTCGGCAAGCCTTTTTGCATATCTTTTCTTTGCACCGCCCGATTTTATGTAATCACCTACCTGCCCCTCTATGCGCTCTCTGTCATCAGCGGTGAGCCTGTGGCTTTTGAGGTCATTTGAGCCGGGGCCGAGCCAGTGGTTTAGCTTTGCCCTTGCTATCATAAAGCGGTAGGCGGCACTTCTGCCGTGGATAAATCTGCACCTGTCGCTGTATGCGCAAAGCAGCTGCACAAGGCGGTCTATCCCCTCAGAGTGCTTTACGCCCTCGCACATCAAGGACGAGAAAAGCTCATTTCCGCCGTAGTCAAGAAACTGGGTTATCTTCTCATTTTTATCCATTCACATCACCGCTTTTTATGTCGTCAAGCGTTGCGCCGAATTTCTTGTAAATGCTCATAGCAAGACTCTCGCCCGAGGGCGGCTGTCTGACTATTTTGTAAAGCCTCTCGTCGCCCTCGCCTGCGACCGACACAAGACTGTCGAGCTTTGTAGGGTAGTCCTTTTTGTTAAGCTCCTCAAACGCCTTGTAAAGCCCCGTGAGGTGCGTTACATAAAGCCCCCTCACACCTGCCGCTGCAAACAGCTCGGTGTGAATCTTCGCTATCTCTAAGCACTCCTCAGGGGTCGTGCTTTGCAGCGATTCGTTTAAGATAACAAGGCTGTGCTTAGTCATGTTCTGTGCAATCACCTTTAGGTCTTTTATCTCATTTGTAAAGCGGCTCGTGTCAATGCCTGCCTCCTCGTCACGGGGGAAGTGTGTGAAGATATTGTCGCAGACCGAAAGCTCGGCATACTCGGCAGGCACGAAAAGCCCTGCCTGCGCAAGCACCTGACAGATAGCGCACGCTCTTGCGAAGGTCGTCTTGCCGCCGTTGTTTGCGCCCGTGACCATATAAAGCCTTGCGCTGTCATCAAGGGTGATGTCGTTTGTCTTTATCTTGTCAGTAAGTACGGCAGAGGGGTCACGCATCACCATTTCTTTATAGAATACAAGGTCATATGCGCCATTGAGCACTGTCCTTCTCTCGCTTGCAGGAAGTATCTTCGGGCGGCACATCTTCATTCCGTGCGCACGCACACCCTTAATGAAGTTGGCAACGCCCTCGTATAAGTCAAGCTGGCGCTCTATCTCCTTTATGTCAGAGAAAAAGCTGCTGCGGTAGCTTTTGAGCGTCTCCGATATGCGCTTTGCAAAGACGTTGGTGTACTCTGTCAGTTCTCTGAAAAGTGCCGTGTCAATGTCGGCTGGCGTGTGGCGTGTAAGCGAGTTTAGGTGCTCCTCGCCCGAAAAGGTCTCCTTGTTTTTCTGCACGCCGTAGACTATTTTTTCCAAAATGTTGCCCTTAGGGTATATCTTGTCATAGCCGACCTCTAAGAGCCCTGCCGAGTCGGGGTTCATATTTGCATCAAAGTTTATGCCCACCTTAACGCTGCGAATGGTCTTTGCAAATGTGCCCTGAAGCTCGGTAAGTGTCTTTGCTATCTCCTTGTAGTCATCACTTTCTGGCAGGGCTAAAAAGAACTCAAACATACCCCGCATAGCCTGTGATTTAAGGGTAGTGCCTATGCGCTTATATATGCCGTTTATCGCAGCGATAGATGTTAAAAAGCCGTCAAGCTCGTCCATTTTCTGCTTGACATCATAGAAAGCGCCCACATCTTCATTGTCATTTGAAACAAGGCTTACAGAAAGCTCGGTTATCACCTTGCGAAAGCTGTCGGCAAGGTCGGGGTTGTTAAGATGGTCCTCTAAGCAGTCAAGGCGGTATTCTATCGTGGGTATATCGTCACTTAGCTCCTCGCAGAGTGCAAGCAGCTTTTCTGAGCCTGTGAGGGTGATGAAGTTTTTTATATCCTCTAACATCAGGTCTTTGATAAACAGGCTGCCGCTGTCACGCATCTGTATCCTGCGCCTTTCGGCACGCTCTCTGGCTTCTTTGTTCGGGTATAGCAGGTCTATATGGTCGGTTATTTTCATAGCTGTGTCCTATGTCCTTTCTGTCATTATGGCAGGAAAATGCCTTCTATAGGCAACACCGCACGAAGATTGTGCGCAAATTGCGCAGTCAGCTTTTTCGTCAGATTGCACAGATTTTCCGAAGGAATACTACCGTATTTCAAGGAAAAAATGTGTAATATGACGGAAAAGATGCAAGTAAGTTGCGTACAAAGCCTTCAGGCGGTCTTTGTGCGGTGTTGCCTATATATAAAGACACATAAAAGGGGGCAAATCTGGCACTTTCTCAGAATTTTTGGCACATCAGCCAAAATTGCGCCTCATCAATTATCAGATATAACTAATTCTTTTTTCTTATCTGCTTTATCAGATAATAGACCAGATAGCCTGTTCCGGCAAGTATTACTAAGTTCAGTAACGTGATCAAAGCTGTGAGCATGTCGATTATCATTTGTGTTCTCTCCTTTTATGTAATGATGGTATGCTCTCCGTCTTTAGCGGTCAACTATCTTTATTATCATACCACTTCCCGGTGTGGAAGTATCTACTAAGGCTTCGATTTTCTTTTGGTCGCCATTACTATCATTATAAACATAAAAATCGGTGACACCGTCTGTGGTTTTCTCTAAGCCTTCTCCGTCAACTGCTTCTACAAATTTCTGATATGTATCATCTATCTTGCTTTTTCTCAAAACCATATACTTGGAATCGCCTATATAATATGCACTGTTATCCTGAATATATGATTTAGCATATAAAACTTTTATAAAATTGGGCGTAGTATAATTTATAAATGAGTATACAGCACAAACCACACTGATGAATAATACTGTTCCCAAAAATATCAGCTTGTTTTTTGTTTTCATATAAATCCCACCCGTCATTACTTATTCGTTATATCCTTTAATTCATTGTATGAGAATTCTATATTGTTTTTATCAGATATTGGTTCAAATCTATCATTGTTTTCTTTATATATGCTTTGTATATTTGATAAAAGCGATGAGGGAGTACTGCCATAATAATTTATAAAAAACAGGTATTCCTCAGCTATATCCAGAACAGGTGCATCGTTTGAGATCACAGTTTCTCCATCACCCATTATTTTGACTTTTACAGTATTGTCTTTATTGAATTCCCCATAGAATATTTCTGTGGGTTGGATCTCATAAACTGTATATAAGTTATAATCGTCGGGGTTGCTTGTTTCATTCTTATCTAAAGCGGTTTCTCCTGTTATATCACTAATATAGAGAACTTCTTTTCCCACTATCTTTCCGGTGAATATACCGGTCGCTGCATTTGATAATTTAGTAAGGCTCTCATAATACGGGTATTCCTCATAGATTTCAGCTGCAATTCCGGTATCAGATGATTTGTTTGAGCTGTCATTATCATCACACGAAACAAGAGAAGCAGTTCCAAAAAGCAAAGCTGATACCAATACTATTTTTATAATTCTATTGATCATAATTCATGGCCTCCATAAAAACCCGCTTAAGTTATTATGATTTATAATTGATTTTCATTAATGAATCTATCAAGTTTGTTTACTGCATCTCTGAAATTCGTATTATTGCGCACCCTATCATATCTTTCCTGCTTTAACTTATTTGCAAGTAAACGAGCACAAGTCTTATTAGCACTACAGAAATCATCATTTATTCCTTGAACCAAAAGAGAACTATGAACTCCACCATTTGAGGTATCATAAGCAATTGCGTGTTCCACAGCTTTTTCAATAGCAGTGAGCGCTTCCTCAAAACGACTGTCATACATATAAATAGCAGCACTCACACGATATAGGTCGGAAAGCTCCTTGTGTACTCTGAAAAAGTCATTCTCATCATAAAGCCATTTAAGCAGATCGGCAGCCTTCATAAGATATGCAGCCTTTTGAGCCGCAACGCTCGTCGCAGGGTATAGACAATCAGGGTCGGCGAGCTTCCATATCTGTCTTGCAAGAAACATTGTTAATGACTCAATATTATTCTTCATTGACATATCCCTGTCGGTGTCCATTGTTTCATCGGCAAGCAGGATATTCTTGATGAGTTCACGGCTGCTGTCAATACTTTCCTCGTGTGCAACTGCACTCTCACCGCTGTAATAGCTGCAAAGATTTAAGTAGTAACGGCAGTCGTCTTTCAGCTTTTCATTATCTGTAGATTTAAGGACCTTATTAAAAAGCTCGCTTGCTTCCCCAAGATAGCCGATCGTTTCCTCCTCATCAACATGAGCAAGAAAATACGAGCGCCCAAGCTCAAACATCAGGTCATAAGAGTCGGGATATTCGTCAAGCGCCTCCTGTATCAACGGGATATTATTGTTTACCCTATGAAGCTGATAGTTTTCCTTTATTCGTTTATTCAGCTTTACTAACCGCTGCTGACGCTTTATCTCGTCCATGCCGTATAGCTCGTCGATAGTCACCCCAAACAGCACCGCTATCGCAGGAAGCATGGCAAGATCGGGGTTGCTTTTACCCTGCTCCCATTTACTGACCGACTGATAGCTGACACCCAGTTTCCCGGCAAGCTCGTCCTGAGTCATGTCATGCTCCTTACGAAGCTTTCGCAGATTCTTTGAAATGTAGTTATCCATACATTCACCTCACAGTAACAGAAGAGTCTTCTTTTATTATACTATTATACCATTTTCATTTTTAACGGTCAATAACCTGTTTTGCGAGTGTTTCTCAACCTACGGGCGAATTTGCAATAAAAAAGCTGCAAAGCGGTAATGCTTCACAGCTTGTATCCTTTTGGCATAATACTCTACGACATATCAAGAGTTCGTATTCCTGCCTCATTAAGTCTTGACTGAAATTCATCAAACTCCTGCTGTAGTTTATTCTTTGATGTGTCATCAAAGTAGATGTATAATTCTATCAGCGGTGACGTGAAAGCGTAATAGGGGCGCTTTGCGGTTATATCCCTTTTGCACTCGGTAAAAAAGAACCAGAAAAATGTCGAGAGATCACTGAATACTATCTTTTTGCTGTCGATAGTTTTAATGCACGAATACTCTTTCTCAAACGGCGTCCAGTATTTAAAACCGAATCCGTCCTCCGGCTCGCCTATCTCATAGCCGAGCTTTTGTGTCAGCTTTGCTTTTAATTCGCTGTACCACTTATCCCAAATATCGTCGGGCATTTCTCCGCATATCTGTATACCGCCCGGCTCGACAGAGGCACACAGGTCGATGCCCTCACCTTTCCATGCAGGGCAGCCGGCATCATCGCACCAGTAGTCCATTGAACGGTATACCTCGCCTATCATATCCCAGATCTCCTGCGGCGCTGAATAGTGGATATTCAAAGTCACATCATGTCTCATAATATCTCTCCCCTGTCAATCCTCATCTTCCCATATGCAGTAGTAATCTTCATCGTCACCCCAGGGGTCTTCGCCCTCAGACGGGCCGACGTAAAGCACCTTATCGCCCCGTATGACGATGTTGCACTGATGCTCAGGCTCCCACGGGCATTCGCACTCGATGCAGTAGCCTATCTCATCGCCCTTCGGGGCATATATATACATGGTCGGCTTGTAAAGAAATTCTATAAGGGCAACACCGCTGGGCCATTGTACGTCAGACACGCAGTCAAATTTTTCGTCAGATTGGCTAAATTTACCGCAGGAATACTAACGTATTTCAAGGTAAATTTGGGTAATATGACGGAAAATTTGCAAGTGGATGGCGTGCAAAGGTATCCGCCGGTGGCCCGGCGGTGTTGCCAAGTAAGCTGCGTACAAAGCCTTCAGGCGGTCTTTGTGCGGTGTTGCCTTAATTCTTTGCTACTCAGTCATAACAGTCGTGCGGTAATGGCTGTCACGGTATCTTTTCGGGCTCGTGTCATAGTATTTCCGAAACGTCCTCGCAAAATGGCTGTATGATGCAAAATGCAGTATATCCGATATCTCCGAAAGGGTGAAATCCGAGTATTTGAGCATATTCTCAGCCGCCTCCATGCGCTTTAGGATAACATACTCAGTAAGCGTCACACCCGTTTCACGCCTGAACAGCACCGAGAGATATGATTCATTAAGCCCCACCATCTGTGCAAGCTCTCTGACAACTATCGCCTCGTGCAGATGTCTTTGAATGTAGTCGATGCACAGGACTATCTGCTTTGAGTAAACACTTGCCTTCTTCGCAGCGGCAGCCTGCTTTGTGAAATATTCGGTCATCTCCAGATGCAAATCATAAAGCTCCTCAACGCTTTTTGCCTTGTCGCAGTGCTGTATAAAAAGGTCGCTGGCGTTATATGCCTTTTCGGCGTCCATTCCGCCCTCTATCGCAAACCTCGTGCAGAGGGTGACGTGGCAGATGTTTAGATACAGCATATTTTTAATCGGGTCGTCTGACAGATGCCCCACCTCGCCCGACCTCATATTACGCCCGGCTTCTTCGACCGAGCGCATATCGCCGTTTTTTAGCAGTTCAAACTTGCGCATATCATCATCGTATCTGTGATGATGAAAGCTGTTTTCACGGTTGAGGTATTCAAGATATGCCACCTGCTTGTCCATAGTCTCTTTCATAGTGTCACCCCCATATACAGAATATCATAATTCTACGATTTAGTCAAGATTAATGACGAAAATATAATTTAGATGCTGTACATTTCCTTTCACCTGTGATAGAATCTAATTGAAGGAAGTTGATATGAATGAAAAACTCGGTAAACATGACAGAGGGCAGTATCCTCAGAAATCTTATCTGCTTTGCGGTGCCTGTGCTGATAGGCAATATCTTTCAGCAGCTCTACAACGTTGCAGACACGGCGATAATCGGCAACATATTAGGCGACAGCGCACTTGCGGCAGTCGGCGCTTCGGCACCTGTTTACGGCCTGCTGATAGGCTTTGCAGGCGGCCTGACAAACGGCTTTGCTGTTGTTATCGCAAGATACTTTGGCGCAAGGAACGAGCGTGAACTGAAAAAAGCCGTCGCTCTGACATACATACTCTCGGCGGTCATCGCTTTTGTGCTGACAGCATCAAGTCTTGCGATCCTTCACCCTTTGATGAAGTCTTTAAAGACCCCTGATGAGATAATAGCCAACACTGAAAGCTATATGCGGATAATCATTCTATTCTCAGCCGTGACGATAGCATACAATATGCTTGCCGGAATGATGAGAGCGATAGGCAATAGCCGTGCTCCGCTCTATTTTCTCATAGTCTCGACATTTGTGAACATCGGGCTTGATTTCCTGCTTGTCAAGGGCTTTGGCATGGGTGTTGCAGGAGCAGCGATAGCGACCGTTATCTCGCAGGGTGTTTCTGTGATGCTGTGCTTTATCTACGCTCTTAAAAAGTGCGATATCCTCGTTTTCAGAAAGAGCGAGCTTGGTTATGACAGAAAGCTGCTTTCAGACCTGACGAGCACAGGGCTTTCAATGGGGCTGATGTATGCTATAGTTTCTATCGGCTCTGTTATCTTGCAGGGTGCAGTCAACAGCTTCGGCACGAGCACGATAACCGCACACACAGCCGCACGCAAGATAGACGACATTTTCATGCTGACACTCGGAACGATAGCTCTTTCATCATCTACCTTCGCAAGCCAGAATTACGGTGCAGGAAAGACAGACAGAGTAAAGCGTGGGATAAAGTGCAGCATCATAATAGCTGAGATATGGAGTGCATTCTCTGTCATAGTATGCGTATTTCTGCGCAGGCCGCTGATACAGGCACTCACAGGCACAAGTGACGACGCCGTTATCTCGACCGCATCAAAATACATCATATGGAACATCTCATTTTTCTTTGTGCTTAGCATTCTTCTTGTTTTAAGGAGCAGCTTACAGGGTGTCGGCAGAAAGCTCGTTCCGGTAAGCGGCAGCATCGTGGAATTCCTGCTGAAGATCCTCGCCGTAGCCGTTCTCGCACCCAGGCTCGGATACTTCGGTGTATGCATCTGCGAGCCGGTGATATGGAGCGTCTGCGCTGTGATAGTTTTGGTGGATTACAACGCATTTATCCGCAGGACAGACAAGCTCACCATTGACAGGAAGACCGAGACACTAAGCCATTTTGACCTGTCAAGCTACGTTGAGGACGAGACACCTGTCTTCAAGGCCGAGGCGGTCATTCCTCTCGGGCAGGAATAAAAACACACTGACACCAAAAAGTCCCCGCAGCCGAAGCTGTGAGGACTTTTTTACTGAGGAAGAAAGGTTTAGTGACCCTTGTGCTTCTCCCTGCGTTTTTGCTGTCTGAGTTCAAACCGGCGCTGCTTTTCCGTTTCACGCTGCTCTTTGGTGATCTGGCGGCGCTCTGTCTTGTTTTGCTCCTGCATAAGCTTGAGCGCTTGCTGAGACTTGGTGCCGATGCCGGTGTTGCCAAGCTCTTTTCTTGCGTTGCGCTGACGCCGCTTCGGGTTTTCGGCAGTCCGCTTCTGTTTTGCTTCGACAGCAGGACTGAACTTCAACTCATAGTAATGCTTCAGAACGAATTCCCAGACCTCGCTGTCCTTCGGCTCTGCACCGAAGGTGATCTTTGCGGCCGAGAGTCTGCCGTTTTCAGTCAGCTCGAACACTCCCACCCAGAAAGGGTCATCGAAAAACACCGTCAGCATACCCTTCGTCTTGTCCATATCTTTCCCTCCTAAGAAATGTTATGGACAAAGAACGGACGACCCGGAGGGGAGGGTTACTTACCCTGTAATACAGGACGGCCGGGCTACCTACCGGCTCTGGCATACCCGAAAGTACACGTTGCGTTTTTATCTTTGTCATTTACAGCACGATCTGTGCTGATATTATTATAGCATATCTGAGCCGTTCGGTCAAGAAAACATGGGTCTGAAGCTCAGGTATAGACCCGTCTGTTATCTGTTTTTTAAGGCAACACCGTACAAAGCCTTCAGGCGGTCTTTGTGCGGTGTTGCCTTAATACCTATTCTCGTAAAAATAATCCTCTGCGTCCTCGTAATCATAGAAATCCTCATAGTTGTCAAAGTAAAAATCATCAGGATCATCATAATCATAGACATCATATGGATCGGCACTCTTTTTTGTGGTGGTTTTGGTGGTCTTCTTTGTTGTCCGCTTTTTGTATGTTGTTGTTTTTGCGGTGGTATAGCGTGTGGTAGTGGTTGTCCTTGGTGTGTAGCTGTTGACACTATGCGCAGAGTAATGGCTATGAAGGGCGCAATAATCACTGTTGCCTGAAGGCTCGTTGTCACAGCCGGGGTGAGCGCATTTTGGCGTGAATATATCCACAAGTGTAACTATGATATACAAAATAAGCATTCCTGCAATTATTCTGAGCCAAACCGACCCGGAGCCATTCCTGCGAGTATGACCGCCTGTCTGCTCCGAGGACAGCTTATACTGCATATATCCGTCAGATGAATTCTTGCTGCCGTCATTCATAAAAACACCCCCTGCCTGTATCCTTATCTGCATTATACCATAGTTTCATGATTTGTCAATGCATTTTTTTGGACAGCTAGGTTTTAAATAAAGGCAACACCGCACGAAGATTGTGCGCAAATTGCGCAGTCAGCTTTTTCGTCAGATTGCACAGATTTTCCGAAGGAATACTACCGTATTTCAAGGAAAAAATGTGTAATATGACGGAAAAGCTGCAAGTAAGATGCGTACAAAGCCGTCAGGCGGTCTTTGTGCGGTGTTGCCTAAAACAAACCCGGCAAACCGGGCTGCCGTATGCCTCGCCATGTCTGTAAACACAGCAAAAGGCCTGCAAGACAGATAATCACCTGTCAGTCAACGATCTTTATGACAGAGCCCGGTCTTGGTTCTTCGATGATGTTGGCGTGTTCATCGTGCTCTTTAGAATCGCTTATCTCGATAAAGCATAGCTTCTCCCTATCGTAATCCCAGTGGGGTGTGACATACCAGTAATTCATCAGTGCGACATACTCCTGCACTCTCTTTTCCCACTCCTTAGCAGGAAAGCCGTATTTCAGGTTGCGCAGGAAACTCTCAAAGCCGGGAAGTCTTGAATCCTCTATCGCATTGTAGTCATAAGTCTTATGCTCGATATACAGCCAGCGGCCGTTTTCGGCGTGGTCTCTGTACCAGCGCCAGGTCTTTGTATTGTCAGCTTTCCCAACAGAATGGCAGATACTTTCAAGCTGCCACCACCTTAAGTCTTCCTCGTCTTTCGCATCATAATGGACAGTATCAGGGTCCCCTCGTTCTCCATATGACATCACCTTAAGCCCGTCAAGATACAAGCCGGAAAACACATCCAGGTCTTCATCACGAACATCTTCCGGAAGATGCTCTCTTATCCATTTTTCATCAAGCCGCATCAGATCCACCTCCACATATCACGGTCATGTTCTTCTCCCCTATTATACCACGCTTTGTGAGGCTTTTCAACCGGCGTTACAAATTGACTTTATACCCTGCCTGTGATATAATATAAGATAATAAGATATGAAACACCACCGGAAACAGAAAGGAAGAAACTTATGAGCAGATTAAAAGAGCTTCGCAAGATAGTTAACGCAGAGCTTGACAAAATGGAAGATGCCGACAAGCGCACAAGTGCAATTGCGCACCTGTACGGCGTATCACTTGCGGCTACGATGATAGCAAAAAAGCGTGGGCTTGATACAGAGCTTGCATCTATGGCGGCGATGCTTCACGACCTGCACGCATACAAGACGGGCTCGTATGACGACCACGCACACAAGGGCGCAGAGCTTGCAAGGGAGATACTTACAGAGCTCGGTCTTACAACTGATGCGGAAACTGATATGATATGCTCTGCAATTTATCACCATGATGACAAGCTCGTGACCGACAGCCCTATGGACGAGGTGCTGAAAGATGCCGACGTTATACATCACTGCATGAACGATCTGTCAAAGTCTATCAAGGAAAAAGAGCAGGCACGCTTTGACAAGCTATGCGCCGAGTTTGGGTTAGAGAGCAAGGAATAAGGAGAGAATATGAAAGCATTTATAGTTTACTGCCACCCGTCAGAGGATTCATTTACAAGGCATATCCGTGATGAGTTTATCGGGGGGATCCTCGATTCCGGGAACGAATATGAGATATCAGATCTGTACAAAATGGGCTTTAAGACAGACATGACAGAGGAAGAATACCTAAGAGATGCCTATTACAAAAACACGCCCGACATAGCGAAAGACGTTCTCGCAGAGCATCAGAAGATAAACTCATCAGATGCGATAGTTTTCATCTACCCTGTGTTCTGGTCTGATGCGCCTGCAAAGCTGGTGGGCTGGTTTGACAGGGTGTGGAGCTACGGCTTTGCATACGGCGACAGGACGATGAAAACTCTTGGGCAACACCGCACAACCAACGGCGGATACCTTTGCACGCCATCCACTTGCAAATTTTCCGTCATATTACCCAAATTTACCTTGAAATACGTTAGTATTCCTGCGGCAAATTTAGCCAATCTGACGAAAAATTTGACTGCGTGTCTGACGTACAATGGTTGTGCGGTGTTGCCCTTGAAAAAGGTCTGGTCATCTGCTCTGCCGGAAATTCAAAAGAAGGGCTTGAGCAGTCAGGGTTACTTGACAGCATGAAAAGAGTCATGCTCGGCGACAGGCTGTCTGACCGTGTAAAGCGATCGGAGTTTGTGGTGTTTGACAACACCTCACGGGAAAACGAGCTGAGAGACATCAACTGGGAAAGCAATCTAAAAGCAGCGTATGAGTTGGGGAAAGGGCTGTTCAGCATATAAAAGCACAGAGGAAAATACATCAGATACCATATTGGTTCTGTGTGGCTCTGCGAAACGATCTCTGTAAATACAAAAATTGTGATAAAACGATGCATGGGAGCGGCTTGAAAAAAAGCCGCTCCGATTTTTTAAGGCAATACCGCACGAAGATTGTGCGCAGATCACGCAGTCAGATTTTTCGTCAGATCACCCAGATCCGCCGCAGGAATACTACCGTATTTCAAGGTGGATTTGGGCGATATGACGGAAAAGCTGCAAGTAAGATGCGTACAAAGCCGTCAGGCGGTCTTTGTGCGGTGTTGCCTTAAAGTATACAACGAATACTGTAATTTGTCAAGATCCTTTGAATATCAGCCTGCTGAAATGGAGCGCAGCAGAATGGAATCAGGCTGATATCCGGCGGCTCAGCCGAGCCTGTCGGGGTACATGGTCTCCAGCTCGCCCAGGACTTTGTCCCCCATTTTCGCAGCGGCATAGTCCATTTCTTAGCGATCTCATGCGTTGCCAGATACAGAGCCTTCTCTGGAGGGCAAGGCGAAGAAAAAATACGGAGAGAACTGCCGTTACGAACTCGACCAGTATCATGAGTGCCGTAAAAAGCTGAAAGAACTGTTTCCCGACGGTATCATTCCCAAAATAAAAGACTTGCAGGACGAGCTGAAGAAAGCCCTGAAGAAAGAAGCGGACAGGCTTTCAAGGCTTGCACAGAAGAAGCGTGACAGTCAAAAGACCATAAATCGCTACTTACAGAACGAACAGGCTGTCAAGAGAAAGAAAGGTCAGCTTGAATAAAAATAATGGCAGGGAGAGTGGTTCTTCTTGCCTTGCCGAGCTTATTCTATGCAACTTTTCTTTCCTGCAAAAGTGTTTTCAATAAAATGTGCATACTGAGGGTATTGTTTATAGTGTTCTAAAAACGGAGCAATTATCTCATTTCGCCATTTATACATTGATGAGATGATCGGTTGAGCATCATAGGTGTATGGATCATCATATACATTTCTTTTTTCAAATATATCCAAAACAGTAATAATTTCTTGTTCTGTCGGGATAACATCATCATAAGCCATTGCATACACAGCGCCCATAAATACCGATCTTTTCCCTATTTCAAGGAGGGATAAAATTAAGGTCATATCATTCAGAGTTTCTCTGTTTAGTCTGATATACGATAATGATGCTTTCATCGTTACTGTATCCATATCACCGAGCCGACCTCTGCTTGACAATGCCCGTCAGCGGAACGGAGAAGTCCCACAGCACCCTCCACCCCTGCGGGGCGGAAAACTTAACCGCCTGAAAAAGAAAGCCCTCAGAAACGCTTGCAGGGCGTTTCCGAGAGCTTGCGGTTAGTGTTCAGTTTCAATAGGGTATGTGTAGAATATGGTATGCTCCAAAATGCTGATTTGGACTTGTGTGGGACAGTTTATAGGTGCGCCAATAGACTACGGTCATTTGATAAAGCATTGCTATTTTCTAAAAGAATCAGACATTTCAGAAAATCAAACATATCATATCGGTTTATCCGCTTGTTTGAGCACCGAGTCCTGCTTGCATATTGTTCTGAGAATGCTCTATGTAGACATTGTTTTCCTCATTTTTCATGCTCCGACAACACCTTTGCCAAAGTGACGAGCAGCTTGTCCACGTCGATCGGCTTTGCAATATGCGCCTGCATTCCGGCTTCCTTCGCTTTTTCCTCGTCCTCTTTGAAAGCATTTGCCGTGATTGCAAGAATGGGAATATTGGCGTGCACTGGATTTTCAAGCGATCGGATGCTTCTTGCGGCGGTAAGTCCGTCCATCACAGGCATCTGAATGTCCATGAGTACGGCATCATAATAACCGTCTGGCGAAGCCTTCACCATATCAAGCCCGATTTGTCCGTTTTCGGCAGTTTCCACTGTAAAGCCTGCTTGTTTCAGTATCATCTTGGCGATCTCCATGTTGACCGGGTTGTCCTCAACTATCAACAGGCGCTTTGTCGAAAAGTCCACCTTTTTTTCCTGTTTCTCCTGTGGATCGTTCTGGGGCAGCTCGCTTTCGTCGGCAAGACGGAATTTCAGCAAAAGCACGATCTCTGTGCCATTACCGGGAGCAGTATACACATCAATTGTACCGCCCATGAGGTCGATTATGCTCTTTGAGATTGGCAAGCCAAGACCTGTTCCCTCAACACCGCTGGCTGTAGAAGTGCGTTCACGTTCAAATGGAGTGAACATTTTATCTGCAAATTCCTTTGACATACCGATACCGTTGTCGCGGACTCGTATCTCGTAAGCGCCGTAGCCGTCCTCGCTGCCTGTTTCCGAAACCGAAGCAGAAACGCTGCCTCCCTCCGGCGTGAATTTATGTGCGTTACTGAGGAGACTTACGATCACGCGGGTAAGGTTCTTTTCATCGCACCATACGAAGCGATCTTTTATCTGCGAGAAATGCACCGCAAACTCCTGTCCCTTTTGCTTCATCTGTTCGTAAAAAAGCTCGTCTATCCCTGCAAAAATGCGTGTCAGGTCAGTCGGCGCATATTCAAGCTCTATGTTACCGCTTTCGATACGGCTCATTTCGAGAATATCGTTGATCAGCGTCAAAAGCTGGTGATTGGAGCGTTCGATCTTGACAAGGTAATCGTGCAGCTCATCAGAAGCGGGCAGTTTCATAGCAAGCTCGGTATAGCCGACGATCGCGTTCATCGGTGTGCGTATGTCGTGGGACATATTAAAGAGAAACTGACTCCTTGCAAGGTCGCTCTCCATTGCCCTTATCTTCTCACGCTCGGAAGCCTCGTGCTTTTTGCGGACAAGATTCTGCACATGGAGCATGACCACAAGTCCGATGAAAATAACGGTCAATAGAACGATACCTCCATATACGAGCGCAGAGCGCACCTCATCTATGCTCTCCTTTGCGGCTATCAGTTTTGCGAGCCACATAAAAGCCGAGTACACGATCAGCGCGAACAGCACCACGCCCGAAGCGGACATACCGCTGTATTCGGTCAGACTGCCCTTCGTAACGGTGCGCCAGTAGAACACGAAGCCCACCAGACACCAGAAGGACAGCAGCAGAAATGCCTGCCCGCCCATAGCTTCCATAGCAGTAAGTCTCGGTACGAGCTGAACGATAACGAACAGCACAGAGATCGCCGTGCCGACTGCGCCTGTCATTTCAATGTGCCTGTTGTTCTCGGTTTTTGCCAGCTTAAAGGCTGCCGCAGAGGTATAGCCGAAGCCGACGATAGCACCGAAGGAGGTCAGGTCAACGAACCAGTTGAGCGTATTCCTGCCGAACAGTGCCAGCGAAACGGAAATCAGCATAATAAACATAATGCTGTTGCTTATCTTGGAAAAGCGCTCGGAAAGTATCTTGTCTTCCGCCATTGTAGTGAGGATACGGATAGAAGCGCGGTAGCCGCCGATAATGCCCGTCAGCACAGCGGCAAGTGCCGTGATCCCAATAATGACAAGTCCCGCCTGTCCAATTATCGCCTTTGCGGCATAGAATGTGGGAACTGCTTCCACGCCCGAAAGCTCATCAAGTGCCGCAATATATTCGCCCCAGTTTGCGTAGCCGTCGGGGACAACAGTAACACCGACGATAGCCATCGCAATATATGCAAGACCGCCGACGATGATAGCGGTAAAGATTATCCACTTTGTCTTTTTTACCCTGAACCTGAATACAGAGGTGTCGAAGGTAACGACTTCAAATCCAACAAACGCCCACGGTGCAAGGAAAGCGATACTGAATATCCCATAGGCGGTATTGTCATTCTGCGAGCCGAAGGTTCTTAAAACATCCATGGACATATGGGGAATGCAGAAAGCCGTGACAACGATGATCCCGCCTATCAGAACAAGCGCCAGCAGTGTGTTGATCCTGTGCAGTATCTTCCTTGCGAAGATAAACAGCAGACCCACTCCCGCAAGTGCCGCCACGGAGAGCAGTATCTCTCCGATATAGATCGTATTTCCCAAAACGTGATAATGAACCCCCCTCTGCGTCAGATCGCCGGACAGCGTCCGCATCACGATGAACAGCGCCGTGCCGTTCAGGAACACAATCGTCAGGTATGAAAGGCAGAGGAACCATGAGCTTAAAAAAGCGTGGTCACGCCCGAATGCTTTCTTTGTATAGGAATAGACACCGCCTGCCCTCGTGCTTCGATTCATGAAAAAGGCAAGGTTGCAGCCGATCACAAGCATGATACATATCCCGATCACCATAGCGATGACCGTCCCCGCCGGACCTGCTACAGGGAGAAAGGTCGTTCCGGGCATAACGAATGTTCCCCAGCCGACCATACAGCCGAACGCCATTGCCCATACATCCAGCACGGAGAGATAGCGGGGAGGCTGCGATGTGTTTTGTTGAGTTTCCATATCTGCGCCTCCGTTATTTGCGCTGGTCAGCTTCCCAGATCAGCTCCTCCAATGTCTGATACAGGCGCTCCGGATCAACAGGCTTGGAAAGATGTGCGTTCATACCGACTTGCAAGGAACGCTGTACGTCCTCATCAAAGGCGTTGGCGGTCATCGCGATAATCGGAATGTTTTTTGCATCGGGTCTGTCCAGCGCACGGATCGTCTCCGTGGCTTCAAGCCCGTCCATTTCGGGCATACGCACGTCCATAAGTACCGCATCGTAATAGCCCTTTTCACTTTTTGCGAATATATTCACTGCGATTCGTCCGTTTTCTGCATGGTCGATCTTTGCTTCTTTGATCTCAAGCAGCTTTTTCATGATTTCGGCATTGATGAAAACATCTTCGGCAAGCAGGATGCGCCTGCCCGCGAGCTCGGCACGCTGCTTTTTGCGGAACATCGCCATATTGTTCTTTCGGGTGATACGCTCGAATTCTCCGATCACATTTGAAGCGAACAGCGGCTTCGCAAGGAAGCTGTCCACGCCGATATGCAGAGCCTCGTCCATGATCTCGTCCC
Organism: Ruminococcus sp. NK3A76; assembly: GCF_000686125.1. Lineage (NCBI taxonomy): Bacteria > Bacillati > Bacillota > Clostridia > Eubacteriales > Oscillospiraceae > Ruminococcus > Ruminococcus sp. NK3A76. The sequence goes on along the minus strand of NZ_JMMA01000002.1, from coordinate 146,368 downwards.
AGTTGAACGAGGTGAGAATGATGATCGTTGTTTCGCTGCTGTACAGCTTGCGTATCTCCTTTGCACACTCTATGCCGTCCATGTTGGGCATTTTCCAGTCGAGCAAAACAAGATTGTACGGCTGCTGCTTGAGATGCTGTATCTCCAGCATATGCAGCGCTTCCGTTCCGCTCAGGCAGGTATCTGCCATGATGCCCGCTTCATCCAGTACGATACGGGCGTGCTCCGCGGCAACCTCCTCATCATCAACAACAAGGACACGCATATCCTTTATATCAATGAAGAAGTCCTCGGAGTTGTTATGCTCACTGTTTTTCAGCGTAACGGCCACGGTAAATTCCGTACCCACGCCCTTTTCGGAGGTCACGGAGATCGTGCCGTTCATTATATCAACGATGCTCTTTGTGATCGCCATACCTAACCCGGTGCTGCCGTATTTGTTGTTGCGGCTGGAATCCTCCTGCGTAAAGGTGTCAAACACCTTGGGAATGAATGATGCGTCCATACCTATACCTGTGTCCTTGATAACGAAGCGCAGCGTAGACTGATCCTCAAAGACCGCCGTTCGTTCCACTGTCAGATATACTTCACCCGGAGGATCTGTGAACTTGATCGCATTGGAAAGGATATTGATAAGCACCTGCTTGAGCTTCATATCGTCGCCGATATAGAAATCCGAAACGCCGCCGATCACCCTGCACTCGTATTTCAGTCCCTTTTCACTGCACTGCGTCATGACCATTGTATTGATCTGTTCGAGCATGGAACGGAAGGAGAACTCCTCCTTGCGCAGCACCATTCTGCCGGATTCGATGCGGCTCATGTCGAGGATATCGTTGATGAGCCCCAGCAGATGCCGTGCGCTGCCGCCGATCTTTTCTAAATACTCCCTTGTTTCGGGGTCAAGACTCTCGTTTCTCAGCGCAAGGCTGTCAAGTCCTATTATTGCGTTCATGGGTGTGCGTATCTCGTGGCTCATATTGGAGAGGAATACCGTTTTCGCCTTGTTCGCTTCCTCGGCGGCGGCAAGGGCTTCGCTCAAAGCCTGATTCTTTGCCATTGCCTCACGGACTTCGCTGTCGATATTGGTAAGCCCCAGTCCGATCGCATGGACGATATGATCATCTCTGTCGGCTGCGTGCCGCACGCCCGCCATACGGATCATCTCATAGTAATCCTCGCCGTCTCTGTGAACAAGATAGCGGTATGCGATGATGACCTTTTCCGACAGTGCCTTGCGGACATTGTCCGGCTCGATGAAGCGCAGAAAGCCTTCGCGGTAGCTCTCGTCCACCGCATCTTTAGCATATTGTTTGAAGCAATCGAAATAACGGAACGGCTCGCCCTCACGGGGCTGCTCCTTGTCTGTCGGGTCGGCACGGTAGCAGACGGCGATATCTTTGTCCAGATCGACATGAAATACGCTCCGGTAATCGGAAGCAAGCGCAGTGATCATTTTATCACGCTGATCGCGCTGTGCCTGTTCCGCAATGATCTTATCGGTAATATCCGAAATAAAGACGTAATAAATACCGCCGTAGGCTTCGGTGTCGGTATAATGTCCGTAATCGTCCACCCAGCGGACAGCGCCGTCCTTCCGGATAATGCGGTATTCAACATAATCAAAATTCTCATCGCTTGAAGAAATCTGTTCATTGATAGATTGTGCGGTCTTTTCATAATCGTTGGGGTGAAGCATTCCCTTGAATGTAAAGCCGGTCAGTGCCTTGAATTCATCAAGGCTCCCGCAGCCGAAGATTCTCAGGACTGCTGCATTGGCATAGAGCAGCTCCTCGTTCCCGCTGCTTTTGTAGATGAAGAAGCCGCCGGGCATATGCCGTCCGATCTCCTGCACGATATGCATGGTCTGTTCATTCAGTTCAAAATGCCTGCCGAACACACGGCATCAATCCTCCTTTCGAGTCATAAACTGCAAAGCGCCTCAAACTGCGCCTTTGCCTCTGCCAAAAGTGCGGAATAATCCGTATCCGTCCTGCTGCGCAGCAATTCTGTAATTTCGCTGACAGGCTTTGTCAGCGGGGTGAGTGACAGATTTGCGTACATACCTTTCAGTGCGTGAGCAGTTTCAAACGCTGCATCAAGTTTTTTTTCACTGATTTGCCGCTCAAGCAGAGGAAGTCTGTTATCTTCAAGCACCTTTCCAACAAGGGTGATATAGAAATCCTCCATATTCATGCAGCGTGCAAGCCCCTCGTCAACGTCCGCGCCGTAGTCCTTAAGTTTATCAATTGTAAGCATAGTCATTCTCCTTTATCTCTTTTTCGATAAGCGCACCGAATTCCTCGGGCGGCAGGGGCTTTGAGAAATAATAGCCCTGAATGATGTCGCAGCCGAGATTTTTCAGCATCTCCATCTGCTCCTTGGTCTCAACGCCCTCTGCGATGACGGGAACTTGAAGAAGTCTTGCAATGTCGATCATGATGCCGACAAGCCGTGCTTTTTTCTGATTTTCGCATATCCCCCTGATAAACTTCATATCCAGTTTAAGGGCATCTATCGGCAGAGAGGTCAGCATATTCAGTGAGGAATAACCGCTGCCGAAATCGTCCATCTCTATCCTGAATCCGCGCCTGCGAAGTTTTTTCACTGTTTCGATGATCTGTTCGGAATCGTCGGTATAGGCGGATTCCGTGATCTCTAAAAGGAGCCTTGAATTATCAAGCCCGTTCAGCTCTGTTATATTTTCAAGAATGCTTACAAGGTGCGAATTGAAAACATCAACTCTTGACACATTGACAGACACGGGAATATTGATCCCGTATTTATCCTTCCACTGTCTTATCTGCTCCGCCGCTTCATTCCAGACAAAGCGGTCAATCTTTTGTATCAGTCCGTTCTCCTCAAAAAGCGAGATGAACTGTCCGGGGCTGACCATTCCGAATTCGGGGTGAAACCACCTTATGAGGGCTTCTGCGCTCGAAAGCCGCGGCTTATCGCCCGTTATCGAATACTTCGGCTGATAATAGACCTTAAACTGCTTTTCAGACAGTGCCTTGTCCATATCGTTTATGAGTCGCTCGGCGTAAAGCTCTTTGCTGTGCTGTTCATCGTTATAGAATTCAAAGCAGGATACATAGCTGTTTCTGAGCTTGCGGCAGGCAAGCCAAGCACAGTCGAAGCGGTGCTCCATACCATTTTCGCTGCCGTCGTCGGAATATACACCGAACCGCAGGCTTATATTGCTGTCGTTTATACGCTCGTCTATCATTTTGATGTACAGCGGCAGCTTGTCCCGAATATCATCGCTGTGAGGAAGGTAAATGCAAAACTGATCGTTGTCGCGGCGGCAGGCAAGTCCGCCTGTCCTGCTGACAAGCTCATGGAGACTTTCACCAATCGTTTTCAGTACCGAGTTACCGTAGCCTCTGCCGTAAAGCTCATTCACCACATGGAAACGGTTTATATCCACTATGATTGCGTCCATCGGCATATTATTATTCAGCTCGTCAAGCCTTTTGCCGTATTGAAAGAAAAACTCCTTATGGAAAAGTCCCGTCAGCTCGTCTCGCTCTGTTTCATGGATAATAACGCTGTCCTCCGCAAGTTCTATGGAATGACCGACTCTCGCACAGATGACCTCGGGCATATCAAAGGGTTTAGCAATGAAATCTGCGGCTCCGATCTTCAGACTTTCGACCTCTGCGCCCTTTTCCGAGGTCAGCACTATCACAGGGATACGTCTGAGCTCATTGTCGGCACGGAGCAGCTTCAAAAGACTGTACCCATCCATTTCAGGCATGTGCAGATCAAGTATCACGAGCGAGAGCTTCAGCTTGTCCCTTCTTATGATGTCGAGAGCCACCGCACCGTTTTCGGCATAGCATACCTCGTACATATCTTTGAGCATAGTACCAAGTATCTCTCTTGCGATGTAATCGTCGTCAACGATAAGTATGCTTCTGCGAAGTCCTTTCTTGCGTTCCAACAGTTCCTGCATATGAGCTCACTCCTTAAACATTATTCCAATAAAGTACAAACTGCATTCATGTTCGTTCGGCAACACATCTGCAATGTTATCAGAGTATATAACTACTCATAATAATAATACCACAAAAGTCAAAAAAAGTCAATAAATTAAGAAAAATTACTAAACATACAACCCACCCCATTACTTTTGTTAATGTTTTGGGAGAAATAAGGCGGCTCCGAAGAACCGCCTTATTTCATTTCTTTTCATCAACGATCTCGTTCTGAACGGCAAAAATATGCAGACAGGAAAGCCGCTGTCGAGGGAAACAGCGATACATCATCTGACCTTTATTTCGGACGTTTTCAGCTACGCTGTGCGAATGGACATCGTGTCCGACAACCCTTGCAGAAAGGTCTATGTTCCGAAAGGCGGCAAGAAAGAAAAGGAGATCTATTCAATCGAGGAGATCGAGCAGCTTTTCAAGCTCTTGGAGAACGCACCGCTAAAGTACCGCACGTTTTTCACGCTGGCGGTCTATACGGGCTTTCGTCGGGGCGAGTTAATGGGCTTGGAGTGGAAGGACATTGATTTTGAAAGCGGTATTGTAAGCGTCAGACGCACATCAAATTACACCGTAAAGACGGGCATTTACACCGACACCACCAAGACAAAAAGCTCACAGCGTTCAATGAAGCTGCCACAGCTTGTACTTGATATTCTGAAAGAGCACAAAGCGGAGCAGGACAGCGAGCGCATAAAGCTCGGCACAAAGTGGTTTGAATGCGACAGGCTGTTCGTCACGGCTGACGGACACCCGATGCACAACAATACGACCTACAACTGGCTGCGGAAGTTCTGCAAGAAAAATGATTTTCCGTTCCGGGATATTCACTCCTTGCGTCATATCAACCATATGAAAACATCTTTATAAAATCACAAGTATAAAACAACATATTCCCCTGCAAAGCAGCAGCCCCGATACTCTTTCGAGTACCGAGGCTGTTTTTATGATATCTTCTCAATAACCCCCTTATCCATCTCATGCACCGTTTCGCACAGCACAGAAATATCCTCAGCCGAGTGCGAGCAGATCAGTATCGTTTTGCCCTGCTCTTTGTATGATAGAAGATACTCCCGCATCTCCGCAACACCCTCTTTGTCGAGGCCGTTGAAAGGCTCGTCAAGAATAAGTATCTTCGGGTTTTCCATTATCGCCTGTGCCAGTCCAAGGCGCTGACGCATACCTAAAGAATACTTGCGGACGTGGCGCCGCAGATCGGGATCGAGACCGACCTGCTTCATCGAAGCCCGCACCTGTTCTTTGCCGATGCGGTTGTTGAGGCCTGCCAGCAGCTTCAGATTCTTGTACCCGGAATAGTATGGGATAAACCCCGGCGTTTCAATGATTATCCCCATGTCCTTCGGAAAGTCAACGTCCTTTCCGACACGCTTGCCGTCCACGATGACCTCGCCGTGAGTCGGCTTGACAAATCCGCAGATGCACTTCATAAGCATAGTCTTGCCGCTGCCGTTTCTGCCGATAAGACCGTGTATCTTGCCTTCTTCAAAGCTGACGTTGATGCGCTTTAGTATCTCGGTCTTTCCAAGTGTCAGGTCAAGATCTTTTACTGTTATTATGTCCATATTCATTCCACCAGTTCTATATTGTAAAATTGCAGCCGCCTGACTGCTGTTATGTTTACTGCAAGTCCGATGGCTATCGCTGCACAGAAATAAGCGTAGGAGCACCACACCGGAAAGACCCGTCTGCTGAGTATCTCGTCATAGTGAAGCCATACGATAGTGTTAGCCATTGGAAAAGCCCACATTGAGGGGCTTTTCAGCGAACAGGTCATGACTCCTGCCGCAACTATAAAAACAGCCGCAAACAGCCCGAAGGACTGAATATGTATCAGCTTGAAGAAATAGATGATAAGCGACAGCATGAACAGATACATCGTCATAAGCGCAAGTGTCTGCAAAACTGCGAGAGGAAGCGGAATTTGATTGTATAGATTTGAAGGCAGAAGCTGAGAGGTAAAGCTGCCGGCTTCATTCGGGAAACGTGCTTCATACTTGGTGACAGTATCGCTCCACTCTGTTCCGATAGTTCCTCCCGAAACGAGAATGCTGCCGAGGACTACAACCATTAGAAAGGTGATAATTGCTGCCATCAGGAACAAAAGCTGACCGATGAACCAATTGGTCTTGCCTGTGCGCTTAACGAAAAACAGAGAACTGCCTGTCATTTTCGGGTAGTCGCTGATGAGGATAAGGAACACGCAGGGCATCAGCATAACAAGCATTCCAGAGTTTCCCACAGCTGCAAAGGGCTCTAATATATTCAGTCTGCCGCCGAACTTAGCCGCACGTTCAAGCAGCGGCTCAACTGCAAGGGTACGCATAAAAGTAAGCAGCACTCCCACGATAATGACTCGTGGATCGGTCACCCAGCGGAGGTATTCCGTCCTCGCCACTGAAATGATACATCTTGCTCTATTCACCGCTGTCCGACCTCCTTGACTGTATGATAATGAAAACTGCAAGAGCTGCCAGCACAAGCCCTCCGATGTATAACAGAACAGCGGCTTTAAGCTCTCCCATTTGCGGCAGATAAGCAAGACTGTCAGGGTTGACGATGCCGGCAAGCTTCATCATACCTTTATCTGTATGCTCGTAGTCCGCCACTGCCTGTGACTGCATTTTTATGCAGGTCTGCCCCACCGCATATTTCAGGAAGAACGGAATACACAGCACAAGATATTTGTTTCTGATAACTGCCGTCAGAGTAATTGCCGGTACCGCCGAGACTGCACCGTATAGAAATACCACCCCAAGGGTTTTCAGCATCGGCAGTACGAGACTGTTTTTTATCTCCGGAAATGTGCAGCTGAGGCTTTCAAGCAGCATCTCACGCTTCATAGGATCGTATTCCCCGATACCTGGAAACAGCAGGAACGCAAGTACCGAGAACACAGCAAATCCTATTGTAACAGCCAGCCCGCCGCAGACAAGAGCAGTCAGAAAACGGGAAAGGTGGAAGCTCCTTTTGCCAGCTCTGAATATCTCAAACCGCACCGACTTCGCCTCGTACTCGTCGCAGACCAGCGGGATAAATGCAAAGGCTGCAATTATCGGGATAAACAGCGAAAGCCAACCGCTGACAGAGCGCTGGATCACATTGAATGAACAGAATGAAGTATCAGTCAGCATAAACTCTCTGTCAAATGTCCGTAAGGAAGAAAACACAGAGTAGCGGTCATTTTTTATCACATCGGTGTAAATGTTTGCTGAGAAACAGAGTATCACCGTGAAGCCTGCGCATACCCAAAAGCCGTAGCCCGTTACGGTCTTTCGGAGGTTGATAATGGTGGTCTTAATAAAGATCATTGTTCTGCCTCTCCTTGTTCGCTGAGGTAATATAGATATGAAAACTCACCAGCGACCGCAAGCGCATTTATCTTTTTATTCATTTGAAACTCCCTTCTTCACCCAGTAGCTGAACTCTTGTCCGTCTGCTGAAACGTAGCAGAGATAGGTGTTCAAGTCATTCGGGTTAAATAATGTCAGCTTCCATACAGGCAGCACTCTTGCAGGATAGCCGTTAATGTCCAAGAAGCCCTGCTCATTCTTTATGGGCTGCTGACAATAGCAAAGCTCTGCACGCTGCACCTCGAAGGTGACTTCATCTGTAAGCTCCGAGCTTATCCGCTTTACAGCGTCCTCAAATGGGCTGATGCGGTCGTAGCTTGCAGCGTCCTCGATTATTATGCTTGGTATGCAGCTTTGGAGCATTTCTATCTCGTCACTGCGGAGCATATAGCCGAAGCTTGGGATAATGGTATCATATTTTCTTTCACCGTAGAAGCTGCCTTCTCCATAGAAAAACTCTGTAAGAATACCGCCGATGTCCTTGGAGCAGCGCATCGAAAAACCATAGGAACCGTTGTCTTCAAAGACCTCGACTGCTGCGACCCTCAATGCGCAGTTCGGCTTTTTGGGGTATGGTGCAGAGCTTATACTGTCCTCAAAAAAGCGAACTGCCTCGGCAACTGACACTTCCTTATCCGCAAGCTTGAACCGTTTTTCGCTGTCAGGAGGAAGCAGCTCAATAGCCTTTTCACGCCCACGCTCAAAGCTGCGGCGGTCAAGTGTGCCTACGCCTGCAAGCTCCGGGTCAGGGCCAAAATTGAATTCAAGGCAGCCGCTTTTATCGTCTTTGCCTTTTCCCTCGTCATATTCCAAGTATATTGAGCCGCCCTCGCTGCTGTCAAGTGCTTTGCTGCTGTCCTTGACCTTACGCAGGAATTCGGTCTGCTGACCCTCATCATCCCATCTTTCACGGGAATCCTTGCCAACATAATAAAGGCAGTCCTCGTCGGGCTTTTTGTCCGGAAACCAGTAGGCAAACATCTCATCAAATGCTATTTTTAACCCGCTGTAATCCTGCGGCCAGTCGGGTATCATGGGAGTGCGTGTCGTAAATTCAAGTACCGCTGCACGCTCCGGAATGTTTATTATCATACTGTCCGCAGCGGTCAGATTTTTCTGTTCGTTTATCAAAGCTGTGATGTTTTCACGGTCAAGGGTGCAGATAGGAGTTTCAATCTCCACCTCTCTCTTTTTCACCATATCCAAGAGGTTGATCATATTAACCGACATCTCATTCGCATCGGTGATGACGGACGGCATCTGCTCATCGGCATTAAACTCGCTGTGCAAGTCACGCAGTATCTGATTGAAACGCTCGGTTATGCGATACCGCAGGAACTCGTCCTCATCGACCTTAGTCTCGTTTATATACTTCATCGCATCGTCATAGCCTTCGGGCTGGCCTGCTGCCGTATAATTCTCCACACCTCGCTGCACCACCGCAGTGAGGTTATTTATTGTGTTGATCGACTTTGCGGCAAGCTGACGGACATAAATATCAATAGCGTTTATCAAACTAACAAACTCGGTGTGCTCGATCAGCTTGCTCACAAGCTCGTTATCCTGATGCTTGACAAGCAGCACCTCAATAGCCTTGTCGGTCAGACCAAGCTGTTTAAGTTCAATATTCTTCGTTATACGGCTCTCGGTAAAGCCCAGCAGAAAATCCGTCGGCACGTCGAAAAACTTAGCAAGCTCAACGATACGGCTGTACCCGACATCACGTCCGTTGTCATTCTCCAGACCGTTGATGACCGCCTCTGATATGCCCGTTGCCTGTGCAAGCTGCTTTGTGGTCATGTGACGCTCCACACGCAGATCTTTGATCTTTTCGCCCATAGTAGTTTTCATAGTATCCCTCCTGTCGGTATGGTGTAACTCTTCTGTTTACATTATACCACACTTTACGGAAATATCGGTGACATTTTTCGGACAGTTGTGACATTGCGCTTAACTATACTAAAAATCGTACAGCTGATGCCAAAGCAGCATTTTATTGATATTGCAAAGCAGTCATTATCATCATTTCATATATGAAATTTTGTTGCTCCAAAAAGAAATTTTTTCGGATTATGGAACATACGGCACAGACATATTTTTCATGCTATTATTATTAACAGAGGGCAGCATTATCGTCATTAGCCCTCAATAGAAAAACAAAGGAGAGATGAAACATGGCAAACAAAATCATTAGAGATGAACTCAAAACGAGGGGTGTCCGACACTGGGAGCTTGCTCACGAGCTCGGTGTTTCCGAGCAGACACTTGTGCGTTGGCTGCGTTTTGAGCTTAGCGAGGACCGTCAGCTTGAGATGCTGATGAAAATTGAGGAGATCGCAAAACGTAAGGAGAGATCATTTGAAACTGAACGAAAAGAATGAGCTTATTTTGCAGGTGGCAGAGCTGCTGCGGCAGATGATACCGGTCGAAGATGTTGCACCTGCAAAGGTCGAGAACAAGCCTTTAATGCCAGAACTGTTGACAATCAAGGAGTGTGCAGCACTTATCCCCGGACTTTCGGAGCATACAGTCAGGCAGCTTGTGAAACGTGGCGAGGTCGCATATATGCGCAGCGGTGCAGGCGAGCGTGGGAAGATACTTGTGTATAAGTCGAGCCTGCTCAAATATCCGGGTGAAATAGGCTGACAAAGAATTGATAGCCCTATTGAGCAAGCAGAGATAATTCGTGTAAATGTGATTATTATAAAAGTATATTTCACATTATACTAGCAAGTATAGAAAGAGCCGTATTCCTTGACTCTTTCCTCCAAATCGGAGCGTCACCCTCTCCGATTTTGCTGTTAAGGGAACCCTTACCCTAAACAAATAGCCCCTCATTCGAGGAGCGTCTAAGAATAATTACTAATTGAAAGGAGAACTAAAATGGCAAGAAAATACAAACAAGTCCACCGCAAGGAGATTGATTTTTCGCTTGAAGATTGGGCAAAGGTCGAACGCAGGGCAGCGGCCTGCGGAATGAAAACAGGCACATATCTAAGGCATATCGCTCTGACGGGCAGCGTCAAGACATTTGATCTGAAAGGAATAGCTCCGCTGATAAACGGTATGCGGACAATTTCCAATAATATAAATCAGATTGCCCGCAAGGCTAACGAAACGAACAGCATTTATGCGGAGGATATGCAAAAGATAAAAGCATCTCAGGACGAGCTAAGTTATATCCTCACTAAATTCATTTGCAATTGCGAATGGAATGATGTGTAGGATATTATTGTATTAAAAAGAAACAGAACAAAAGGATTCAGGCCCGACATCTTTGTAATAAAAAGTTTTCAATTCGCTTTATTGCTTTACAACGTGAAATGGTGTATAATGATAATTACAGAGATGTCAAGGGTACTGATCAATGTTTGTCCTGACGGACAACCATGGGAGGGATCAGACATGGCAAACATAAGAAAAAGAGGAAATACATATCAGATCAGGGTATCGTGCGGGTACAAGCTGAACGGTGAGCAAGTCGTGCAGACTATGAGTTGGAAACCGCCGGAAGGCATGACACCCAAGCAGGCAGAAAAGGAAGTACAGAAACAGGCAATCTTATTTGAGGAAAAGTGTCTTAGAGGGCAAGTCACAGCAAATGTTAAGTTTGAGGAATTTGCGGAACAATGGTTTGAGGAATATGCAAGGTTGAACTTGCGGAAGTCGTCATTTGAAAGAATGCGGCAAGTCACTCAACGAGTTTATCCTGCGTTCGGACATCTGCGACTCGACAGAATAACGGGTCGGCAGATACAGCAATTCATCAACGAACTTGTGCTCAACGGCAAAAATATGCAGACAGGCAAGCCGCTATCACGCAAGACCGCTGTGCATCATTTGAGCTTTATCTCGGACGTATTTAGCTATGCGGTAAGAATGGACATCGTGTCCGACAATCCTTGCAGGAAGGTCTATGTTCCGAAAGGCGGCAAGAAAGAAAAGGAGATCTATTCGATCGAGGAGATCGAACAGCTTTTTACACTTTTAGAGGACGCACCGCTAAAGTACCGCACGTTCTTCACGCTGGCGGTCTATACGGGCTTTCGCCGGGGCGAGTTAATGGGCTTGGAGTGGAAGGACATTGATTTTGAAAGCGGTGTTGTAAGCGTGCGGAGGACATCAAACTATACCGTAAAGACGGGCATTTATACCGACACAACCAAGACAAAAAGCTCACAGAGGTCTATGAAGCTGCCGCAGCTTGTGCTTGATATTCTGAAGGAGCACAAGACGGAGCAGGACAACGAAAGGCAAAAGCTCGGCACAAAGTGGTTTGAATGCGACAGGCTGTTCGTTACCGCTGACGGTCACCCGATGCACAACAATACGACCTACAACTGGCTGCGGAAGTTCTGCAAGAAAAATGATTTTCCGTTCCGGGATATTCACTCCCTGCGTCATTTTTATGCTTCTGCTCTCATCAACGAGGGCATAGATGTTGCGACGGTATCGAGTGCTTTAGGCCACTCTGCCATAAGTACAACTATCCCCGTTCCAAATAGTAACACTATACCAGTAGCAGTACATACCGATAAAAGTACTAAAACAGTCATATACAAAAGCACCGCTTTCAGAGATCAACTTGGAAGGCGGTGCTATTTGTTATTAATGCCGATATCCTTGATCCGGTTCATAACGATTTTGTGCTATGTTAGTAAACATTGTTTACGCATCTTGACAAGCCACCTGAATTGTGATATTCTATATATGTGAACGGTGTTCATTAACGATGAAGGGGGTATGCTTATGCCGAGAGATAAAACCGAAGCGCACGAAAAAATCATATCCGCCGCAGTCAGAGAATTTATGGAATACGGCTTTGAGAGCGCATCTATGCGTAGGATCGCATCTGGGGTCGGGCTGACGGTCGGCGCACTGTACCGCCATTTTCCGAACAAAGAAAAAATGTTTGCAGCACTTGTAGAACCGACGATCGACGAGTTAATGGCTAATTATCAGGCGTTTGTTGAACAGGGCTACGAGGTCATGAAATGCGGGGATGTGCAGCAGCTCTGGAATGAGAGCGAAAGCGAGACCAAGTGGCTGATGTGCTTCATCTATGATCACTTTGAAGCATTCAAGCTGCTGATCTGCCGTTCGCAGGGAACCAGATTTGAGAGCTTTGTTCACGATATGGCGCTGCTGGAGGAACGCTCGACGCTTGACTATTTTGAGCGCATGAAGCAGTATAACATGACCGTCAACGAGCTCTCACAGCAGGAATTTCATATGCTGGTGACGGCGAATGTCTCGGCACTGTTCGAGGCAGTAATCCACGATTTCAGCCGCGAGGAAGCGATGCACTATGCGGAAACGCTGGATGCGTTCTTTTCGGCAGGCTGGAAAAAGATACTCGGCATTTAATGCCGTTTATCTTTTGGGATAGGGTTAGCGATTGCTAATACATAAAGGAGGAGTTTTGATGGAAGAAACAAAGAAACGCTCTGCGATCAGTTGGGTGATCGCATTCGCAGGGCAGAAGAAGCCAAATTACGTAATGAGCGTCATTCTGGCAATGTGCAAGGTCGTGTTCGGGCTGATGCCGTATCTGTATATGGCGGATATTGTGGGCAAGCTGCTGGAGATGCACGCAGGCACACTGGATAAGGATATGTCAATGCTGACTGCAAGCATCATCAAAATGGCAGTGTTCTGGCTACTGTGCCGTATCTGCCATGCAATTTCTACAACACTTTCTCACGCAGCGACCTTTGAGGTGCTTGCCAATATCCGTCGCCAGCTTACAGAAAAGCTGTCAAAGCTGCCACTCGGTTCGGTGCTGTCACAGTCCAGCGGTACCTATAAAAACATCATCTGTGAGCGGGTGGATTCCATTGAAACCACGCTGGCACACATCATTCCGGAGGTGCTGTCCTCTGCATTCGTTCCGGTCGCACTCATCATTTACATGATGACGATCAACTGGAAGCTGACGCTGATCTCGCTGATCTGCGTGCCGGTCGGTGCAGCGTTTTTCATGCTGATGATGGTCGGCAGTCAGGAAAGCTATGAAAATACGGTTGTCAAAACGAAAAAGCTGAATGATACCGCTGTCGAATACATCAACGGCATTGAGGTCATCAAGGCGTTCGGCAAGGCAAAAACTTCCTATGAAAAATTCGTCATTGCGGCAAAAGAAGGTGCGGACTGCTTCATCGACTGGATGCGCCGCTGCAATCTCTGGCAGAATATTTCTCTGCTGATCATGCCATATTTTCTGCTTGGGCTGTTGCCGTTCGGTGCGCTGTTTTACATGAACGGTTCAGTTTCGGGCGCTGATCTGCTGATGCTAATCATTCTCTCCCTCGGTCTGGTTTCGCCTGTGATGACGATCGCTTCTTACTGGGATGGCATTGCGAAAATGGGAACGATCATCGGCGAAGCGACGGAGATCCTGGAGCGTGACGAGCTGATCCGTCCCGAGAAGCTGACCGAAAAGCCGCACGGTACGGATATTGTGCTGCATGATGTGCATTTCGGCTACAAAGATGAGGAGATCCTGCACGGCATCAACCTGAATATCCGGCAGGGAACGGTCAATGCGCTGGTCGGGCCGTCCGGTTCGGGCAAATCGACGATTGCAAAGCTGATTGCATCCTTCTGGGATGTGAACAGCGGAAGTATTTCCTTCGGCGGTGTGGATATACGCAATATCCCACTGGAACAGTATAACAGAAATATCGCCTATGTTTCGCAGGATAACTATCTGTTTGACGAAACGATCATGGACAATATCCGTATGGGCGACCCGAATGCAACCGATGAAGATGTCATGAATGCAGCGAAAGCCTGCGGCTGCCACGATTTCATCATGCAGCTCGAACACGGCTATCAGACGGTTGTCGGCGGTGCAGGCGGACATCTTTCCGGCGGCGAACGGCAGCGCATTTCCATAGCCCGTGCTATGCTGAAAAATGCACCGGTCATCATTCTCGATGAAGCGACTGCATACACCGATCCCGAAAATGAAGCGCTGGTACAGTCTTCTGTTGCGAAACTGGTACAGGGCAAAACGCTGCTTGTGATCGCACACAGGCTGTCCACGATTGCATCCGCCGATCAGATCATTCTGATCAATAACGGTAATGTTGAAGCAGCAGGCACACAGGAGGAATTGCTCGCAGATTCGCCGCTGTACCGGCAGATGTGGGAAACGCATATGGCTGTAAAGGAGGGTGCATGATGTTTGCAACACTGAAACGATTCTTTGATTTCTGCGATGTAGAAGACCGGAAAAAGCTGTATCTGGCGATCGGGCTCGGTACGGTCAAGGCGATCTTTGCGGCGCTGCGCATCTCAGCGATCGGCGTGATCGTCATGGGCATTCTGGACGGCAATATGACAAGCAAGAATATATGGTTAGCCGTTGCAATTCTCGCTGCATCGGTACTCGGTCAGCTTTTCATCAACCTGAAAACCACGATGCTCCAGACTGAAGCCGGCTATCATTCCTGTGCGAACAAGCGTATTGAAATTGCAGAGCATCTGCGCTATCTGCCGATGGGCTATTTCAACGATAACAGTCTCGGACATATCACCAGCGTGACCACAAACACAATGGAAGCGCTTTCCGATGTGGCAACGAGAGTTGTCATGCTGACAACTCAGGGTATTCTGACAACAATTGTTATCACTGCTTTTGTGTTCTGTTTTGATTGGAGAATCGGTCTGCTCCTGACTGCCGGTGTAGCAATCTATGCGCTCATCAACGGTGCAATGCAGAAAGCCACCCGCAAGGGCGCACCTGCGCAGCAGAAAGCAAACAGAGAGCTTGTTGCCGCAGTGATTGAGTTTGTGCAGGGCATTGCAGAGGTCAAGAACTATAATCTTGTCAGCAGCCGTGCAAAGAAGCTGGAAGCGGCGATCAAGGCAAAGCAAAACGGTGACACGCACCTTGAATATGCTGTGATTCCGTATATCACCCTGCAGGAAATCGTCACAAAACTGACCGGCGTTCTGATGTGCGCCGCATCCGTGTATTTCTATATAAACGGCAGTATGTCGCTGCTTTATTGTATCATGATGACGATCAGTTCGTTTATGATATATGAGAGCCTTGATGTGATGGCGGGTTTTTCCGCACTGATCCGAAGCGTCTCGATCTGCGTTGATCAGGCAAATGAGATTCTCTCCATTCCGGAAATGGACATTGAAGGTGCGGATATCACGCCGGCAAGCCACGATATCGAGTTGAAACATATCACATTTGCGTATGAAAACAGAACGATCATAGACGGCGTTGACCTGAAAATTCCTGAGCATACCACAACTGCGATCGTCGGCCCGTCCGGAGGCGGAAAGACCACATTGACCAGTCTTATGGCACGGTTCTGGGATGTAAAAAGCGGCGAGGTGCTGCTCGGCGGGAAAAATGTCAAGGAGTACAGCTTTGACAGCCTGATGCGGAATTTCAGCTTTGTGTTCCAGCGGGTGTATCTCTTTGAGGACACCATTGCGAATAATATTCGCTTCGGCGAGCCTGATGCACCAATGGAAAAGGTCATCGAAGCTGCGAAAAAGGCACGCTGCCATGACTTTATCATGAGCCTGCCGGACGGCTATGAAACCGTGATCGGTGAGGGCGGCGCAAGTCTCTCCGGCGGCGAAAAGCAGCGTATTTCTATTGCAAGAGCGATCATGAAGGATTCGCCCATTATCATTCTCGATGAAGCGACTGCCAATGTTGACCCCGAAAATGAAGCGGAGCTGACAAAGGCAATCGAGGAGCTGACCAAAGAAAAGACGATCATCATGATCGCACACCGCCTGAAAACAGTCGAACACGCTGACCGGATCATCGTCATTGACGGCGGTAAAATCGTACAGCAGGGCAAGCACGGTGAACTCATGCAGCAGGACGGTATTTATCGTACATTTGTAACAGACAGACAGAAGGCGGCAAGCTGGAAGCTGTGATCAATGTGCCATATGAAACGAAAACGAGCTTATACGCATTTGTATAGGCTCGTTTTTATTGTATCATATCAGGGTAGATATCCACGACAGCAATGCTGCGAACGGAAAGCTTAGCACGATATGTGCAAGATGGGTTTTCCAGTTATATCCGAACAGGTGACGGCCGTACACACCTTTTGTTTCGGGATAATAATGGGAAAAGAAGCAAAATCCGTTATTGCAGAGCAGTACCCAGTCAAAGAAACCGATGTCAAATGCTTTCAGACCGAGCAGCATGATCACAAATCTCAAAAAGAACTGCCAGAATCCGTAATCATTCCTGATCCCGTCCCAGGCACCCAGAACAATCGCGCCCAGCATAAGTACAAACGAAAGCCCGATCATCAGCCAGCCGATCGCATATTGTCCTTTGAAGCGTTCAGGCTTTCTATCCGGCACGGTCTCAACGATTTCCTTCGGGGCAGATGAAAAGAACCGTTTGTCCTGAATAAAACCGACGCCGCCCCACAGCATCAGGAACAGTCCCGCCATCATCATGACGGAAAACAGAATCGACAGCACCATTTTGTCCCTTCTTTCAGATGAATCATTATTTCTTAGCAATCACAGTGATCCACGGCTTTGACGGATGATGATCGGATTTCACGCTCGTAAACCCTGCCGCTTTCAGAGCTGCTGTTATTTCAGCAGGTGTATAGCAGCGCATACCGTCGATGATGGATTCAAACTTCTTGCTCGTCTGATCTTTTCCGTCAGACTCGTTGCATATCATAAAGTATCCGCCGTCTTTCAGAATGTTGGCTACCTGCGAAAAGCATTTTTCAAGTCCAGGCCAGAAGTAGATCGTTTCAAAGGCTGTTACAAGATCATAGCTGTCAGCGTCAAGGGGCAGCTTTGAAACATCGCCCTGAATCACTCTGCACCTGCCTGCGTCTATCATTGCCTGATTGTATTCCTTTGCCTTCTGGACTGAAAGTGCAGAGTAATCCATCGCAGTCACATTTGCCTGCGGATATTTTTTCAGCAGCTCTCCTGCATTTCTGCCTGCACCGCAGCCAAGATCGGCAGCCTTTTTTGGAGAGAGTTTCGGAAGATGCTCAAATCCCCAATCTGCCAGCTTTGCATGACCTGAATTCATTCCTTTCAGCATCATTTTCCCGAGTGTACCTTCGGGTTTTCTTGTCTGACTAAAAAACTTCTTCATGAGTCTCATAGTATTATCCTCCTCTGCGATTTTTATATCAGGTTCAGAATTCCGATCACCCCGAACATTGAAAGTCCGAAGCTCGGCATGATGATTCCGGGAAGATCCTGAAATTTTACAGGATCAATTTTTCGGCAGGTTGTTCCAATAATAAGGAACACGATCGGATTCAGAAGCACGCATATTTTCGGTACATCCAGTGCGCCGTTCAGAATTGCAATTATCACAAGAACTGTCGGTACAAGCAGCGTAGCATAGCCTAAAAGAAATGTCGGCATGATCTGTTTGTATATTTTTTCGAGAATATCATCGGCTATTTGCAGATCACCATGTATCATTGCACCTTTGTAGATCAGTGCCTGAACGCAGAGAAAAGCATGAATGAAAATGCCAGCCATCGCACCGAAATATCCGAAGCCTATCGTCAAATAGCCGAGCGACGAATGTGTTTCAGCTATCTGCATACCGATAGAATAAAAGCCGAGCCCTACCAGCGCATCGCCTATCAGTGCAAGAGCGATAGACAAACCAAATCTCCAGTCAGCCATTTTTAGCCAGTTGCTGTCGATATTCTTAGAAGTTCCGAGCTTTTCGTTGCCTTTGCCTTTCAGATCAAAGAGAATATCTCCCGTGCAGCAAAGCAGACCTCCGATCAGTCCTAATGCCGAAAATAATAAATACATACTATTATCCTTTCGTTTTATCTTATTTTTCTCACAACACAATGCAGACGGCAGAAACCTCGCTTATCAAAGGATTCCATGTGCAGTCCGGCATTATCGCACAGCTTCCGGATATCCTCTCTGCCGTAGATGCGTACATCGCCCTTGCCTGCAAGGTGTATCAGCGGCATTTCAATGTGATTGCAGAACCAGCGCACCGCCGCTGAATTCATCGTCATATCACGCAGGATCAGCCTGCCGCCCGGACGGAGGACACGGTAGACGCTGCTGAAGAAATCCTGCGGATTGGGATAATGATGAAAACTCTCACAGCAGATCACAACATCAAAGGAATCTTCGGCAAATGGCAGATTCTCGCAGTCACCGACCACAAGCTCTACTCCTTTCATATTCTTTCGCTTGGCGACTTCGATCATTTTGGGTGTCAGGTCAATGCCGGTATAATGCTTATCAGGATATTTACGATGCAGCAGCGTGAGCATCGGACCGGTTCCGCAGCCGCAGTCCAGAAGATCGGTGAACGGTTCTTTTTCAAGCTCAGCCAGCACATCCGGATAATCCTTTTTGCACATATTGTAGACGCCTGCATTGTCCGATTCATAGATCTCGGCAGCTTTGGTAAACTCCTTCACGGAGAGGTCTTTGTATTCTTTTGCAGTCATTTGTATACCTCCTAAAATCTTATGCTGCTTACCATACATGGTCGTTCTCAGCATAATTCTTCACCTCGCTATGACAAGCAGCATTGCCGCATATACAATAAAACTTGTACCCATAAATCCGATCAGCGGCAGCTTAGGAAATGCTTTTTTGACCGCAAGCATAGCGATCATCAGGAATATGGGATTGAATATGATCCACAGTCTTGATACAGGCAGAATGCCCTGCCAAATCGCCGCAGAGATCAGAAATGCAGGGAGCATGATCAGCGTAACGCTGCATACAAGTACGGGCAAAATGGTGAGCTTATCAGTTTCATGCAGAGCGTTTTCTGCGGATTTTAATGATGCCTCCTGAAATATATTCTTGTATACAAGCGGCTTGATACAGAAGACTGCGTGTGTGATAAGACCTGTGTAGCATCCGAGAAATGTGCAGATTTTCAGGATACTGCATATCGTATCATTTTCCTTTCCGATCATTTCAGCGAGCCGCCATATAACAAGATAGCAGCCGGGCTGACCGAGAAATGAAAGCAGAAACGACAGATAGAATCTCTTGGATGAAGCGGTCTGCCAGCCTGTCTGAATATCTTTGCGCTGACCGATCTTTTTATTATTTGCGTCAAAGAAATACGCAAGCGGCGTATCTGCAAGCGCACAAAGAAAGCCGCTTATGATGCCGAATATTCCGATCACAGTATCCATATTTTATCCTCCGTCTTTTATATAAGTACCGCAAGTGCAAGAAACATTGCTGCATTGACAATATTTCCGCTTCCTGCGACCTTGAACGGTGATATGATTAGGAACAGCGGCAATGTGTTAAAGATACACGCCCATTTCGGCAAAGTGGTCGTACCTGTAAAAACTGCAATGAAAAATGCGACCGAAAAGATAAGCAGTCCGGTATAGCATACGATCATTGTTGCTGATGTTTTCTTAAAAAAATCAAATACGGCTTTTCTTGCATCATCGGTTCGTCCGAGCTTAATATAAAGCCATTCCACCAGACCGCATATCACATGATGCGGTATCACACAAGTCGTAAACAAGACAGCACCGATCAGCATAATAAATGCATAAACGCTTGAAAACTGCCGCATCCACTCGCTCAGAGCAAGAAATCCGCAGAATGACATGACAAGCGCAAAAACGCCAAGCATAATAGAACGCATCGGTCTTTTCAGCGGCATATCCATGAATAATTCAGAAAGCTGTTCATTATCATTCAGCATTTTGGCTGAAAACCTGCCGTCAGGCGTATATGTGATAAGGCAGTCGCAGTACCAGCACATCAAATGACCGATAAATGCGGTCAGCAAACATAGTTTCAGCATTATTTATCCTCTCTTAAACGGAATACAGCGATTGACACGCTTGCAGTAATCCTCATACTCCTGACCGTAAAGCGCACGCAGCCATTTTTCTTCCGTTTGCTTCATCAGAACCGTCATGAAAAGCCAGTAAACAAAGGGCAATACAAAGAAGAACGCATTTCCGATCATAAGAATAAAGCCTGTGCAGGCAAACATACAAGCTGAATAGATCGGATTCCGCACCCAAGAGTAAATACCGGTCGTTACAAGATGATTTTTCTTGATATTGTCATCTAGTTTTGATACGATCACCGCCATGATCCACATAACTGCTCCGATCACGACAAGGACGCTTCCGAGTATTATCAGTATTGCTTTGATATTTGTGAGCCTTCCTTCTTCAAATACGGACAGATTTCTGCAAAGGAAAGCGATCAGCGTAATCATTGCAATGGTGTAAACATAGATCGGTCCGACACCGAACAGCGGCAAATGTTCTTTTTTCTTCATCATATCACCTTATTTCCATATCACCAATCGGAGGATCGCATAATCTATCCCCGAAAACAGCAGTGCCATAATGCTTGTATACACGCACCCAAGCAGAAAGCCCTTGAAATGGTAAAGATAGTCCTTATATCCCATGCAGCCCTCTGTTCCGCTTAATACGATCCATTTCGGCGTGATCGTGCATACGATAAGCCAGTCCATGACCAGCAGATCAACCACATTCCATGTCATAGCAATGATGAAGATATATTTCAACACTTGCAAAAATGAAGCCTGTTCGCTGTGGAATCGGAGTAATCCGAATGCAAGGAGTACACCAAATATGATGAGACCACCGACTGCGCCGAATCGTTTGGCAGCTTTTTCTTGTGCTTTTGACGGCTTCTCAATGGTTGCCGCAGCCTGAATATCTTTCGGATAATCGTGAAGCATCGAAAACGGATAGAATTTCAGAATCAGAAATACATAAACGTTCCACATGACCGACCAGATCAGACCGTAACCCAATGCCTGAAGCATCATACTCACTTCTTTCCGATCAACAGTGACGAACCCTTAAGTCCGAGAATATGGGCTTCGCCCTTTGACATGAACATACCGTTTGTCGTGTCGATCAGTTCGACAACCTCATAGCCCTCGTCATACAGTTCACTGACAAACTGTTGCATATCGCCGTAGCGAGCCTTTGACATGATATCATGAATGGCGAACGTTCCGCCTTTTTTCAGCACACGCAGAGTCTCACGAAGAAGCTCCTGTTTGTTTACACCTGCAATATTGTGATAAACATAATTGCTTGTCACTGCGTCAAAATACTTATCAGGATAATCGAGCTTGCAAGCATCGCCCTGATGGAATTCCGTATTCTGAACGCCCTCTGCATCTGAATTATCTTCGCAGAGCTGCTGACTGAACGACGCATATTCCTTGCCCCAACGGTCAATACCGATCATTCTGCCCTGCGGATTCCGCTTGGCACAAGCAATGGTGAGCGCTCCGCTGCCGCAGCCGACATCCAGTCCGATACCGCCTTCCGGCAGTGTGACATATTTTGCAGTACCTTCAACGATCTCTTTCGACAGCTGGCGGTTGCCGTCATAGGAGAATTTTCCGTGCGCATAAATGCTCCTAGCCGTCATTGCACCGCAGAGAAGTGTGCCTGCTCCTGCCGTTCCGACAAGTGCTTTTTTCAGATTCGGATTCATATTCACACACATCAGTGCTGCTGTTCCGACACCGAGAACCGCCGTTCCTGCGGTCAATGCCGTAATCATTCCGTTGGGTACCCAGTTCTTATAATTTGCACTCATGATGATTCTCCTTTACTTTTTGCTGAAAAAGCCTTTCTTCTCATACGGTTCGCAAGTTACACTCATTACAGTATAACCCGAACCGTCCAGTGCGGCGGTTACTGTTTCTGAAGTCAGTTCATTTTCGCTGATAATGACTGTTTCTCCTTTTTTATGAGAAGAAGATACTTTCTTTACGGGCATCTTGTTCCGAATGGCATCGTTGATATGGGATTCGCACATTCCGCACATCATGCCGTCAATTTTTACTGTTATCTTATACATAGCTTTTCAGTCCTTTCGTTTTTACATTTTACGAGGCAGTACCTTTTTATTATTGATCGAATTTGAACAGCTTTTTCGTGATATTGTAATTCACCACAGCAACCGCTATTCCAATGATAATGACAACAGGCAATGCCCATGCAGGGCTGTAATTCATAAGAGCTTCTGCATATCCGGCAGGCATTTCCTCAACGGCACACTCGTAGGTGTAATCACGGTTGAACCAGATCTGTCCGTAATAACCGAAAGTTGAAAAGGACATGATCACCGCAGCGATCAAATTGCCTGCAGCGTTATACTGAAAAATCAAGCGGATGATCTCAGCAAGGATTGCGACGATGATAACCGGCAAACAATGCCACAAGTTTGCGTCCTGCATTGCGAAGAAGGTTATAAGCATACCAATCGACAAACAGCAGGCAGCACCAAACGCTCTGATCTTATCAAAGGCTTTGGCGGCGACACCTGTTACAATCAATCCGGCTGTGATCTGATAGCAGACAAAGAATATTGGTTGTATCGAACCCAATACGCAGACTATAAACGACATCACAACATACAGGACAACATAAAGAAGCATCCACAAAGCATTTTTCTTGTTCCATTTATTTTCCGTTCTCATGCTCGTTTCTCCTTTTTGAAATAGTTTTGTATCAGCCGCATCACTTCATCAAATGCAGGCTTGCAGCCGGGAATGAAATATTGCAGTGCATAACAATGATGCATCCCTTTTCCGACATGAATGACACACTTCGCACCCGCTTTTCGATAACTCTCCGCATAGCTCGGCGCAAAGGCATACAGCGTTTCGGCGCTGCCGTAATAGAAATGCGTTATGGGAGCGCCCCGAAAATCTCCGTGCGCAGTCGCAATGTACTTTTCAGGAATGTCTTTGCCGTGACACATAATCTCACGGGCGGTATACATATACCCCGCCGGTATCATGATGTCATGTTCATCCAGTTTATTGATTGCCGCTTTTTCAGCTTGTGTAACCGGAACGCTACCCGGTGAGACCGGCACCAGCAGTCCGGGCATCGGAATACTGCTGCCGCTGTCATTCAGCTCATTGATATATGTGATAAGATCGAGTATCAGCGCACCGCCCGAGGAAAAGCCAAGAAACACGATGTTTTCTGGCTTGTAAAACGTGAGCATTTTTGCATAGCACTCATAGATCATCTGCACATTTTCAAGCATATCGTGTTCGTGGCAGAGGGGGTAATACGGGAACCATACATCGGAATTGGTTGTTTCAGCGATCTTTCGGGAAAGTCCCACATCTCCCTTATCAGAGCCGAGTATCATGCCGCCGCCGAATACAAACAATATCGCTTTATCTCGCCGTTTCTTTTCAATGTCAACTTCAATGCAGTGATACTGTCCCCGTATCAGATGATCGGTATAGTGTGCCTTGTTATCTGTCGGCATAATAAAATGACGGTTTTTTGCATTCATTTTCGCCGCTTTTGCAAGAACTTCTTCCTTTGTACCGATAAGGCTGTCCCGTATCTTTGCAACCTTCACGATTGCTTTTACCAGCCTGTACATCGGACTGTTCAGCGCATCAGGTGCTGTTACCACCTTATCATGTTGATCGAATTTCATAAAATAGCCCCTAACGTGACAGATTGATCAGTTTGTCGTGACAGTAATCGCCGTCAACCTTGTCGGAATATCGAATGAATTTTGCGCTCCTATGCAGCACGCACATACACAGGTCATTATTGCAGAATGCCTTGCAGAATTTCCGGATATGATAATGCTCAAACAGCTTGACATAGGCACAGGTATGTATCTTGTATTCCAGCTCACGGTCATTATAGTGATAGGATTCATAGAGGACTGATCCGTCCTGATCCCGCGTCTTTTTATCCTTGTCCAGCCAGTTTCCGCAAAGACGATATCCTTTCCCGAAGAAATCAGCAAGCCGGATAATCCCTTCTACCATACGCAACTTATCAGCCATGATATACGTTCCCCACGCTTCTATTGCTTCGTCCATTGAATAGCCGAGCTTCAGCATGATCTGTGCAAATGTAATTCCCAAGTAGACCTTATCCGTTCCGATGGAAGGATAGTTCTTTCGATACTTCTGATACATTTCTGAATTCAGGTGTGCATTGTAACGCTGATAAAAAACGTGCTCAAGTCTTTTATAATCACTTCTGCCGAGCATTTTCATTGCCTTAGAGAACATTTTTGCGTATTTTCTTGTTTTATCTTTCATCATTTTTTCCTCTGCGCAAATCTCATTGTCAGCAGCAAGCCGCCGAACATCCAGATATTTCCGATACTGATCCATGCGGCGGTCAAACCGTTTACAACAGCATGATTTCCGACGAATTTCAACAGCATTGTCGCCGCCATACCGACCGGCATAGAGAATATCCAGCACCACTTCGGATACGGAGTCAGTCCTTTGGCAAAAGCACTAATCTGTGCTGAACTCATAACAAAGAAGAATATCAGAAACAGTATCATTGCCGGCAGCAGGAAGTAAACGCCAAATTTTATTGTCAGATCATATGCGTTCTCAGGCGATGCAAGCATCATATGGTTATAGAAAAACACAGTCGAGAGGCACGGCACATGAACGCCGCAGGCTGCAAACAGCATATACCCGAACACGCCGCTGCGGAATATATGGGCGTGTTTCCTACTGCCGCTTGCAATCAGCCTGTAGATGCCGAAATAGCAGAGTCCTTCCAGTGAAATACCGATCAGACCGAGAAAAGCAGACCAGAACAGCTTGCCGTCCGATAAAACAAGATACTGCGATAGCTTCTTTTCCAGTCCCGTCAGGCTTTCATCGTACACGCCGTATCCGAGCAGCCAGTCCCCGACAAAAGTCATGCAGCCGCCGAGCAGTCCGATGAGAAATAGTTTGCGGATACGTTTCCAGTCGAGGGTATTGTCGATGCCGATATCATTGTAATTGCTCAAAATCATGCTCTTTTCTTTTTGGTGATGATCGAATCCATAGCCTTTGAGAACAATTCCGGCTTTACAACAGCCAGTCCGCCATGTCCGAGATCACGAAATTTCCGAATTCTGCAATGGGGGAAATGCTTTCTGATATAGGAAATATCCCATTTTCGCTCTTTCAATTCCTTTTCAGCAAGCCAGTATTCCATATTCGTATCGCTTGCATCAAATGTACTCGGCATACTGTAATTATTGCAGGACTCAAATGTCCGCCAGACCGTTTTGGCACTCATAAAATGCAGTACCTTTGCGATATACCGCAAATCATCCTCAGAATAATCATCCGCCGCAAACGCCTTTGTCAGCAGTTTGATTCCGCCGAGCTTTCCCATATAGATCATCAGGAAATCACGGACAGCGATACATCTCGTTAGCAGATACGGAAGCTGATACGGTGTGATACCGCCGTCGATCACCGCATTCCTGATCCTGATCTGATGATCGGCTAACATACGGATCACAATACTGCCTCCCATTGAACAACCATACAGGCAGGAAATATCGCAGTATCCGTGCGCTATAAGCCATGCTTCAAGTTCTGCTGCAATTTCTTCTACGCTTGTAAAATCATCGGTTTGATCGGGATCATAGCCGGGCAATGCCGGAATAATCAGGTGATATTTCTTCTCCAGTATCGGAATCACATTCTCAAAATAATCCCACATCACAACAGAGGGATGAACCAGCACAATCACTTGCTGATGTTCTGTACCGAACTCATGAATCGTCATTATCTCACTTCTTTCGTTTTTTATAAATGCAGACCGCAACAGCTGACCCGCCTGCAAGCAACAATACCGATGCAACCTTTCTGCGCCTTGCTGACGGATCACATACGGTGATCTTTGTTCCGTGATCGTAGATTTTATGAATTTCATCCCATGACGGCATCGCCTTCCGCAGCTTATCCCATTCCGGCATTCTTTGTTCGGGCTGCGCCTGCCGCAGCATTTCAAACGCTGTATCGAGCCATTCCATTTCCGTGACTGCATTCCGGCAATGGTCGGTCGCAGCCAGCTCACCGAGCTTTGTTTTGCTCATGATATACATGATTGCTGTCAGAACAGCCAGTTTCGGCTTGCTTCTGAAATAATCCGCATCACCCTTCGGACGGATCTCAATTCCGCAGGCAGCAATCAGGTCGTATGCTTCTTCTGCGGCTTTCATCATAGATGCAATGTCTTTTCCGTTCGCTTTCCGCAGATCACAACCATAATGATAGCTGAGATAAACGATCGGCAGGATGAACGCTGCGTGACAGTGCAGCCAGCCTTCCATATCATCTTCAAAGGTCAGCCGATAGCCGGTATCTCCGAATGCTTCAAGCAGTGTTTGCTGTTCATTTGCAGTCAATGCACGATGTAATCCGCCGATTGTCATAGAGCCGGCGCCGACGTGAAGGCAATTTACGCTTCCGGCACTGCGGACACCTGCCGTTCCCTGAAAGCCAAACAGAACAGTTTTCGGAGATTCGGATAATGCAAGTATTTCACGCTCCATGTCAGCAGCTTCGGGATTGTTGCCGACCAGAATTACGACAGGTGTATTAGCTTTCGCTAACTCGTGGAGAACATTTCTCTGCTGACAGCCCTGCATGACAGAGAATACAAGGTCAAAGTAGTCATCGGGCAATTCTTTTGCAACGTTGGGATGATCGACAGTATCCTTATGCTGTAGCTGATGATGAATACGCAGCCCGTTTTTCTGCAATACATCGCCCCATGCGCCTTTGGAAACGACCGTTACATCATTGCCTGCTCTGCAAAGCGTATGAACCAAAAGAGAACCGATCACGCCGCAGCCGTAAACCAGTATTTTCATAATAAATCATCCTTTCCGGTAGCAAGTCCAATCACCGCTGCCAATTTATCATTGCTGAAACCAGCACCGCAAGTCCTGCAACGATCAGCGCGCCGACCACCCAAATCAGGGCAAGGAAGGAACGCTTTTTCAAGACCTGTGTCCAAGTCTGCACGAACGGAATATCCTCCGTACCTTTCAGGATCCAGAATTTGCTGTGTCCTACCCACAGCTTGTCGATCACAACACCATCATAGATATTCATGACTTCAAGAAAGAGTAGTGCCTGTAAATAGGCATTCTTGAAATCAATGACACGATTCCACACGGCAATGATAAGTACAAGTGCAGACAGCATTACGATATAGAACAGCGTCATAAAGCGTTTGCACTGCTTTTTCACAGTCTCCCTGTCAGTCAGGCCGATCTCATATGCCCGTTCCTGCACCGCTTTCGGATAGAAATACAGTCCGTTTATCGCTCCGCCTCTGACAGAATATCTGACTATTGCTGTGAATAACAGGCAGTATAAGCATAATTGTACATATATCATAATACATGCTCCCGACTAACCAAGTAAAGCACCGATACCCGCAACGATCAATCCTGTCAGCGGACAAAACAGAAACGTCCAGAAGATGCCGTGTTCAGGTACAGCGAGCTTCTTCCATTCCTTCCATTCCCAGCCCGGATGATTCTCTGCCCCCTTAATCAGTCCCTTATCCATGACATAGATTCGTCCGAGAACATCCAGCAGAATGAAATCGCTCACGCTGACAAACATCATTTCAATGTACCCCGTCCAGAAAAGGTTTCGGAAACCGCTGACATCGGCAAAATGAGCGCTGACCGCCATATATAGAAACATCAGCAGATACATAGGATACAGAACAAGGTGCATGACACGGAGTTCTTTCCGTGTAACATACGGCTTTGCAGCTTCTTTGATGCCTTTCGGAAACATCATTGCATAAGCCTGCGGTACGACAAAGAAAAACAGTCCGACAACCGCATTAAACAGGATACTCAGGACAATACCGTCCAGAATCGTTCTTGACCAGTTCATAGCAGCCTCCTACATTCTTGAAAACACAAACGCCAATACGAAACAGCATATCAGCATAAATACACTTTGTCCGAGATGCTGTTTTCTGTTATATCCGAATTGCTGCCAGCCTGCACAGCCTTTGGTTTCGGAGAAGAAATGGGGAAAAAAGTATGTTTTAGTCAGAAGGAAATAATCAAGAGCAATAATATCAACCCCCTTTATGCCGAAAGCAATGATAAGAAAACGCAGCAGATACTGACTGTATGTAAAATCATGATGCACACCGTCAACACCGCCGAAAATGAATACACCGACAAACAGCAGAAACGTAATAATGATAAGAATACTGCCGAATACTCTCGGTGCTTTTGGCTGTCTGTCGATTTCATCAAGCCGAGGTTGCAGAGCCTCCTGCACATCTTTCGGAAAGTTCTTTGCCAACCCCCCGATACGGCATAAAAACGGTTGCTGTCAGTATCATCAGACACAGCAGGATGATATTGCAGATTGTCAGAAGAATTGTCATAAGCATCAGAATCTACCTCTTTATCGTATCAGCGACACAATCAAACCAACGATCGCAGCCGGAATCAAAGCAAACAAAAGCCCCGGAAACAGCATTCCTTTCAGATGAAACCATTTCTGATGATAGGCTTTGTCCATGTGCTCCGTTCCTTCAAGACGAAACCGCTTCATATTGGCGAAAAGCACCCAGTCAATAAAGAATGTATCATAAGCCCCGATCCACGCCATCATGCCGAATGCAAACAGAAAGCCTTGTGTAAAAGACTTTGCTCCGGCAAGCAGCGCCATGATAACAAGTATCACAGCAAAACAAAGAAGTGCGATTGACTTTGTAATGATCACTCTTTTTGAGAGCGGCGCAGTCGGTATCCGTTCATGCGTTTTGAAGTATTCCTCTTGTATATCGGGCGGATAGTTTTCGACCTGCACAGTATTATTTCCGCCTGTGGTTTTGAAGCACATGATCGTGAACAGTACGGAAAATACAGCCATTTCAACGAGAATAACAGGGATACTCATATCAGTTCACACCTTCCTTGCTGTACATCAGATCATATATCATACAGCCTGCCGCCGTTCGTGTCTGCATCAGCTTCATGCCGAGATGCACATAACGGTCGCATTTTCCCTTTGCATCGGTGTCCAGAATGCAGGGACAGCCGTTTTTGTCAGCCACTTTATAGGCAAACTCCATGAGCTTACGCATATAGCCCTGTCCCTGATACTGTTCTGTTACGATCAGCATCTCGACCTTGACGTAGGGCTTTTTCTGCTTTTTCATCTGTATTTCAAGCGGTTTTTTATCACAGCCGCTGTTTGCCTGCTTCAGAAATGAAAACAGCTTTCCCCAGCCGCCGAGGGCGTTTTTCATACGTCTTGCCATTTTTACGATGCTCCGAAATCCCGGGTGATTGCCCTTCGTGTCGGTGATGAGGATATAGCCCTCGCCGTGGTCGGTGCTGTAAAATGTTCCGCTTTCAATGCCTGCGATGACAAATGCCTTCATGTATTCGGTCATTGCCGCCTTCGAGGGAAAGAACGGCTTTAATCCGCCTTCCCCGGGTTCATAGGGATAATCCCAGAACGACGCACCGATCAGGGCAGAGATCTCATCTATTTTCTCTTTTGATAACGAACGTACCTTTTTCAATACTATGACCTCCAGTCACAATATAGTTAGCATAGACAAACTCATGATTATATTATAGCATATGCTAACTCAAATTGCAAGATGCTGCAAGAAAAAAGCCGTCCAATTATGAATGGCTTTCTATGATATCTTCTGTACGAAATAGATATGGTGCTGTGTTTTAACTCTCATTTGTGAAGAATTGACGCAGCCTGATATCTGTATCTTTATTCAACTCGAAATTTTCGACCACCTGTCCTTTTTCCAATCTTACGATATGGTCACAGCAGGAGAGTATAAATTCAAGATCGTGCGTCACAATAAAAACAGTTTTCCCCATGTCACGAAGCTTCAAAATCTCACCCGCAACCTGTTTCATATGGGCAAGATCAAGTCCGCTTGTCGGCTCATCGAAAATTAGAATAGGCTTACTCGAAGCAATGCCCGATGCAATAGCTGTCCGCTGCTTCTGACCGCCGGAAAGTGCCATAGGATGTTTATCGCTGTATTCGGACAGATCAAGCTGAGCGAGTATTTCGTCACTGCGATGCGTTTTCTCTGTGTCTGTTATCTGCTTATCCGTGATGCTCAGCATCACTTCGTCCCTGACACTTTCGGTAAAGAGCTGATGATTGACGTCCTGCATGATCATATAGCAGATTTTCAGGCGCTCTTTTGCTTTGAATGTTTTGCCGCCAAGCGTGAGCGTGCCTTTACATTTCTTTTCAAGTCCGCAGATATTTCGCGCAAGCGTGCTTTTGCCCGCACCGTTGTGACCTATGATCGCAATGGCGCTTCGTGCAGGCAGTTCCAGTTTCGGGATATTGATCCCATGCTTTCCGTCTTTGTAGGTGAAAAAGAAATTTTCAAGGGTAAGCGTTTCATCCGGTCTTGATCGTCTTTCACGAGTATATGTAACATCTGTGAGCGACAGCGGGCGTATGCCCATTCGTTCGGTATCCGCAAAGGTCAGAGCTCTGATCTCATCTGCTTGCAGTTCCTTCACGATTCTGCCGTTATCGAGCAGCAGCATTCTGTCCGCAAGCTCACGCAGGAAATAGAGCCGGTGCTCTGCGATAATGATAGTTTTGCCCTGTGATTTCCAGTCGGCAAGAATGGTTTTCAGCTTTTCTATCGCACTGCTGTCAAGGTTCGAGGAAGGCTCATCAAGCACCATGATATGGGGTGAAAGTACGCTGACACTTGCACAGGCGATGATCTGCTTTTCGCCGCCCGAAAGCTCGAATATACTGCGGTCGAGTAGCCGTTCAATGTGCATTTCATTCGCCACATCGTTTTTGCGGGATACGATCGCTTCCGGCGGCATCCCGATATTTTCAGCGCCAAATGTGATCTCACCGTCCGTGTCGATCGCAAAGAACTGACTTCTCGGATTCTGGAATACTGTTCCCACAACACCGGCAAGATCGTATAGCTCTGTTTGAGCTATATCCCGACCATTCACAATGACACTACCTGTCAGCTCTCCTTTGTAATAATGCGGAATCAGTCCGTTGATCAGTCTGCCGATTGTCGTTTTTCCGCAGCCGGAAGCACCGCAGAGGAGAACCACTTCACCGTCATGGATCGTCAGCGACAGGTCATGCAGTCCGCCCTCATCAGTGCCTTTGTATCTGAAATTGACATTTTTGATTTCGATCATATCATCTCACCTGAAATATTTTGAGATTATAAACAGTACCATACTTGCTGCGAAAACAGCTATCATCAGCCAGTCTGCTGCCTTCAGTTTTAATTGCACGGGACTGGTTCGTCTGACCGGTGCGCCTAAGCCCCTTGTGACCGCTGCAGCCGATAATTCTTCACCGATATTCAGGCAGGAAAACATCAGCGGAACAAGCCGGTATTCGATCATTTTTGTGATCCTTCCGCCTGCAAATGAAATGCCCCGCATTTTCATAGCATCGTTTATACTGAGGTATTCCTCTTTGATCGTCGGGAAGAAGCGCATCACAACAGCGAGCGAAACAGATATGCCGTCGGGAACGTGCATCTTTTGCATAGCCGACATGAATTCACCGATCTTTGTTGTGTGTATCACATACCACGCCATGATCATCGCCGGCATAAACTGCGCTACAATCCCGCAGTAGCCGACCAAAAGCGCCGAAAAAACGCCTGTTGATTCCGCAGAAATGTAGTATTTCAGCAAGAAAAGCGCCGCCCCGTAGCACAGCAAAAAGCGAAGGGCAGACACATATCTGCCCTCGTTTGCCAGCAGGAACACAGGGATCAGCGTAACGATGATCCTGACTGCCCATTCCATCGCTGACACCGCATTGACCATCACGATAAACGAAACAGCGAATATCATAAACAGCTTCGTGCGGGGATCAAGATGAATCTTTATCATACGATACCTGCTTTTTCAAAGTGCTTTCTGACAACTGCCTTGCCGACATATGCACCGATCACGCCGAAAACAAAGCAAAGTGCCAGCAGAATCGCAATCGTTTTGCCGTTGATCGCACGGAACAGCGCATCACAGTATTCCGCAGAATAACCGCCATCAAGAAAGCTCTTGCGATAGTCCTTTGCAGTCACAATTACCGGGAAGTAGTTTGCGCAGATCCAAAGGCAGAAAACGCCGTGACTGAGCGCCGTCATCTTAAAGCTCTTGTAGCCGCCCTTTTTGGCAATCAGATCCGCGATCAGTCCCGAAAGGATGATAAGCGGTGCGCCGAGCCAGCCCATACCAGTCACAAACATGATAATTGCGATCAGAATGGACATGATCGTAATCATGCCGAATTTCTCGACCTTCGTGTAAAACAGCATCATCGGTATCGAGCCGACCAGCGGGATCAGCACCACATAGGATGCGACAATGTACGGGTGGATAAAGCCCAGCATTCCGCAGGCAAATTCCACGACAAAGATCAGCGCCGTGAAAATGCCGATCGTGATAAAGTCCTTTACTTTCAGCTTGTTATCTTTCATGATAAACCTCCTGTAATATTCAGTTAGCGTATGCAAACCGATTATATTATACCACTTTCTGTTTGGTGTGTCAATACCTTTTTAGTTTTTCCAACCCGTGCTGACTGCACGTTTTGTAACCATATTATGATAGATACCGCCCATATCCATAAGGCTCTTATGGTTGCCCGATTCGGCAATTTGTCCGTCTTTGATGACGCAGATGCAATCTGCATGAGCGATCGTATTGAGTCTGTGTGCAATAACTAACAGTGTTTTACCCTTGCAAAGCTCGGATATCGCCTGCTGGATATAGCTCTCATTGTCGGCATCAACGCTTGCTGTTGCCTCATCGAGGATAACGATAGGGGAATCTTTCAGAATACACCTTGCAATAGAAAGCCGCTGCGCCTGACCGCCGGAAAGGCTTGCACCGCCTTCACCGATCACCGTATCAAAGCCGTCAGGCAGCTCCATAATGAAATCATAGCAGCGTGCTTTTTTCGCTGCTTCAATGACGTCCTCACGGCTTGCATCCGGTCTGCCGAGGGCAATATTGTTGTAGACTGTATCCTGAAACAGATACACCCTCTGGAACACCATACTGATATTGTCCATGAGTGCGGCAAGCGGAATTTTGCGGATATCCGTACCCCTCAGAAGTATCTCGCCGCTTTTCACATCCCAGAACCGAGTCAGCAGACTTGCGATTGTCGATTTACCGCCGCCCGACGGCCCGACCAGTGCGGTCATCGTACCCTTGTCAGCTTTGAATGATACGTTTTTGAGTATGTCGTTTTTATCGTAGGCGAAGGTCACATTCCGATATTCGATCTCCGGTGCATTGCTGTCTGTCAGCGTTTGTGTGCCGTTATCATCAAGCTCTTTCTCTGCAAAGAGCGCTTCTATCCTGTCCATACAAGCACTCATGACAGTGAGTCTTGCCTCCTGATCGTAGAACAATTTTATCGGCACAAACAGGTCAAACAGGCACAGGAGCATTCCGATGAAGAAATTCAGTTCCATAAAGCCCTTTGTATAAAGAAAAGCCGAAAGTGCGAGCATCAGCACCGTGCCGATACCGTAGATAAGGAACACGCCCCGTTTGTACGGATGGTGTGAGAACTCAAAATCGAGGTTCACACGGCAGTTGGTATCAAAGCTGTCGGTCAGTTCCTTTGATTTTTCGCCAAGCAGATTGTAGGTCTTGATAATGCCGATGCCTTCGGTAAAGTCAAGCACCGCCTGCGTCTGCGTTTCGGCAGCTTGCTGTTTTTCGTCCGAGTGTACAAGGTCGCTTTTCATCATCTTCCTACCAAGCAGTACCATACAGCCCGTGACAGCAAGGGAAGCAACACCTAACCGCCAGTCAAAAATAAACATGAACACGATCATGATAGTCTGCGAGAACAGGTAGCTCATCATATCCGCAAGAACCATCATGCAGTTTTCTTCAATGAACACCATATCCGTTGAGAGCACCGAGCTGATCTTACCAATGTTGCCCTCAGTGAAGTAACCCATCGGCAGACGGCGCAGATGCTCGCCCAGCTTCATTCGCATATCGGCGAATATCAGGTAGCCCGCGCCGCTTTGTAGACGGTCTGCAAGATACTGGAATATTGCCTGCAATACCACACTTGCGACTAATGCTATCGCTCCGTAAAGAGCGGTTTTCTTCGTAAGTGTACCGTCAATGTAAGTTGTAACGATGAAATATGTGAGAATTATCGGTACTTTCATGAGCAGACCTTTCAGAAATGAAAAGCCCATAGCACCGTATATCCTGCCCTTGTATTTCCCCGAAACGCCGAGGATACGTCTTATCATTCCTATCATGCCCTTACCTCATTTCCGATAGTCCAGTTGGCTCTTGCTTCGCTGCTGTTCCATAATTTCTGGTATTCCGCACAACTTTGCAGGAGCTTTTCATGTGTGTCTGCGGCAATGATATTTCCATCCTTCATAACGCATATCTTATCTGCATTCACGATCGTCTGCAAGCGGTGCGCGATGACAAGGACTGTCTTGCCCTTGATGATCTCGGCAATAGCTGCGTTCATCTTCTCCTCGTTCTCGGGATCAATAAATGCCGTTGCTTCGTCAAGAACGATCACGGGAGCGTTTTTGAGTATCGCTCTCGCAAGGGATATGCGCTGACGCTCTCCGCCCGAAAGCATTTTTCCGCCGTCTCCCGCCATAGTGTCAATACCCTTCGGCAGACGTTTGAGGAACACTCCGCACTGTGCTTTTTCAGCCGCCGCCATTACTTCTTCACGGCTTGCATCGGGCTTGCCGATGAGGATATTCTCATACAGCGTGGTGTTGAACAGAAACTGCTCCTGCGATACATAGGAGATGTTGTCGTTCAGCGCTTCAATGCTCATATCGGTGATGTCCTGACCGCCGAGGGTGATATGTCCGCCGTTCAGATCATAGTAATGGACAAGCAGCTTTGCAAGAGTTGATTTGCCGCTGCCCGATTCGCCGACCAGCGCCGTAAGCGTCCCTTCTCCGAGTTCGAGTGAAACGCCGTGCAGGACTTCCTGTTCTTGATAAGCAAAACGGACATCATCGAATCTGACGATATGTGAATTACCGATAAATTGATTATCTTTACTTTTTAAAGGCTCATGATCCATAGCCTTTTCGATCTCATCTATCTTGTAGCCCAGCTGAGGTATCTTTCCTGCAAATGCAAGTGCTTTCAGAAGCGGCATTCCAACTGACAGCGACAGGCAGAACACAAGCACCAGATCCGCAAGCGTTGATATGCCGTTCAGTACAAAGAGCGTTCCCACCGGAAGCATCACGAGCGCCACACAGGGAATGATCGCATTGTAAAGTGCCATCCACGGCCAGCAGACCTTGTACCACGCAAGTGTGAAGTCGCGGTAGCTTTTGATGTCGCATTCATATCGCTGATAGGATTCGCCGTCCCTTCCGAAAACCTTGACGACTTCCATACCGTTGACGTATTCGATTATCGTTGCGTTCATTTTGGCAGAGGCGGCGTAATAAGCGTTCATTCGCTCCATACCCGCCTTGAACATCATGCCCATAGCGAACAGTCCCAAAGGAAGAGAACAGAGCGACAACAGGGCTAATTTCCAGTCTGCAAAGAACATACAGATGATCGCTATCAGCGCCATAGAAAGATTTGCGATGCCCTCGGGGATAGCGTGTGCAAGAAGCAGTTCGACTTGATCTATATCATCGGTGAACAGCTTTTTGATCCTGCCGTTGCCCATATCCTGAATTGTACCGAGGGGCTGACGCTCCAGCTTTTTCTGCAAGGAAATACGGATATTTTTCAGCGTGTTGTATGCGGAGATGTGAGAGAATTTAAGTCCCCATACATATAAGATAGCGTAGACTAACTCGCACGCAAAAATAATGGCTATATGCATTGCATAATAGCCTGCGGAAAGTGTTTCTCCGCTTATCAGTGGTTTTATGATACGATATACCATAAAAAACGGCACAGCGGAAGCGATCAGTCCTGCGAACATCGCTCCCAGAGCCGCATAGGTATATCTGATGTATCTGCCCATATAGGGCTTGATCTTGTTAAACAAAGTTTTCATCGCCTTTCTTTAGCATAATCACTTCCTGCCAGTTGAAGAAGCGGCAGACAATCCTGCAATGTTCTTCGATCTGCTCCCATGACATATCATGGATGATCGGCTCACAGACGCACGTCCAGAAGGATGAGATCAGAACATGAAATTCCTCTCTTGAGACTTCTGCTTTGGCAAGTCGTCGTTTTTTTGCTTCGGCGTAGAACTGCTCATAGGCATAGCTCATTTTCGTGACATATTCATGGTTGAAATTCTCGTATCGTGTCCCTGCTGCCTTATCTATCAGCAGAGTGAATGTATCACGATGCTGATACAGCAAGCTGAACAGCGGTAACATCGAATCATAGGTCATTTGCCATGAATCGTATATCTCCTTATCCGAAAGCCCAGAAAAGTCTAACCCTGAGCGTTTCTTTAAAAATAAATCAAGCTGTTCGGCTATATCGTCAACAACGGCACAGAATAAGTCCTCTTTGCCCTTATAACGCTTGTAAACTGCGCCCGTGGTGATACCGGCATTCTCGCAGATCGTTTTCAGTTCTGCCTTGATGAATCCCTTGTCAAGAAATTCCGCTTCCGCACTGGCAAGCAGTCGTGGGTCGATACTTTTATCGGGAACTGACATAGGTATCCTCCTCTCATTGAAATCTGTATTACCGATAATCCGTTTATCATATTAGCATATACTAACCGATTTGTCAAGTGCTGCGGTCGAACTTTTTGCAAAATAGGCAGAATGACTATAATTTATTTTGTGAAGTGTGAGGTTCAGTTGATTTACACAATATTATTAAAGCAAAAGGCTCTGCATCCCTGCAAAGCCTTTTCGCTGATTATTCATCTTCATCCGAACACTCCTCCAGTCCGTGCAGAAGCTGAATATAAACACACTCCACACGTTCATGCTCCTCGCCGTCCGTAGATATCATGAGTTCAAGGAAATATGCTTTTGCTTCTTCATAGTCGGTCCAGACCTTACGTTTGCCATTGCGTACGGTAGTGACCTTGTTTGTTCTCGGCATTGACAATTCAGGTGTTTTCAACATAGCTGTGTACCTCCAAATCAATATTGTAGATACAGTATATACCATAATTCTTCCGGAGTCCAGCTCTGCGGAGTGATTGTAACCATTTTTGTGAAGTGCGCAGCAATTTCAAAAGCCAGTCCAGTTCATAGCGCACATATTGTATTTCATCGCCGTCGGGAATTATCCTGACGGCGATTGTCATATTCTGCTCAATGCTTTAGCTGAGCCACCTTTGTTTGCAGAAACATCAGCGGCCGCCAGAGCTTATCGCCAAGCTCCTTGATCTCCTCAATATCTTCCTTGTAAACTTTGTTCGTGACATTTGCTCGGTGGGCAATTTGGTTGATATTGTTGGCGATATTATTCGCAAGTACAGTGAGCCGTTTTAGCTCGTTCTCGTCGATATGGACGATGTAACCCTCGAAGATCATGGCTCTCACAAATGTACTGAGACTGCTCATACCGCTGTTAGCAAACTTCTTCTTGATAGCCGCCATTTCGTCGGGGCTGACACGGACTTTCAGGTACAATGTACGCTTCTTTTCATCTTTCATTTTTCTTGTTCTCCTTTTTTATTTTTCTTAATTCGGGGTCGTAGGGGCAGCGCCCTCTGCCAAGCCTTGTGAAGTGTGTGTAGTCGCATTTTGCGCCCACACTTCACCGTGCTTGCTGGTAGAGTTTCGCCCCTGTGGGGCGAATGTCATTTCCGAGCCTTTCGGTTCGGTCTTTTTTTCGCGATTCCGAGAATTGGAGCTGTGCGACTTTCTCTTTATCGTCGCTCCCCATTATCAATATAGCGCACTTTCCCGATCACGTCAATAATAAATTTCAGATTTTTTATGATCGCTCAAAATCGATTCGTCAAAATAACCGGATAGCGTAAACGGCGAAATAGCGTACTTTCAGTTTTTTGAATCGCAAAATTCCCCGGACTCTTGTTAACAAAATATGAACAAAAGTTTGTGCGCAATGCGGCTTGTATTTCAAATGTAGAGCGCGCTATAATTGGATCATGGCAGGTGAGCTATGGTCACTCGGCTCTGCCTGCTGAGAACAAAAAATGAAAGGTTGTGATTTTTCTATGGGCATCTATACAGAAAAGAGAGATCAGCTCATCGAGAAGATCAAAGGTTTGGAAAAGCGTATCGCCGGCGATACGGCGAAAAAGAAAACGCTGGAGGATAAGCTGAAAGAAGTTTTCCGTCTGGCTATGGCGGAGGAATACAACTGCAAGCCTCGTGAGCTTGATGAGATCATCACCTCGGAGCATCAGCTTCTGGAGAAACTGAGAGCCAGCGGTCTGTCCGATGACGAGCTGCTGAAACTGGTCGGTAGTGAAAATGCTGAGAATGAGAAAAGCAATACCACCGATCTCGTCGCTGACTTCGGACAGCAAATGAGCTTTTCGGATAAAACGAATCCCTATGAGGATTAAAACTATCCGATAAAAATAGCTATGCAATGGGACGGCACTTGCCGTTCCGCACAGCTATCATAAGACAACAATCATGAGGGTAAGAGAGATAAAGCGATGCCCTCACTCTAAATGCATAGAGATAGACAAGCTAAAGGAGAAAGATCGCTATGAATAAAAATGATACTGCCGTAGACAGAGAGAAGGCCGGAAAGATGTTTGAGCTGAACGAGAAGTACAAGGACTTCCCCGAGAGGATTTCCGAATATGAGATCAACGGGAAAAAGTACATCGTTCACAGCCGTTTCGTCGGAGAGAAAAATATCGACGAAGTGATTGGCAGGCTCGCTTTTGAAAGAGCCGTAAAAGAAACACTGGCGTAATTTTGTCGGCAAGGCATTGACTATACCGAAATTTTGCGCTATACTGAAGATGTCGGTATGGTACTGCTTTGATTTGAAAGGAGTTATAATGGCAAAGCAGACCATTTACAATGCAGGAATTTACGTCCGCCTCTCGCAGGAGGATATGAGAGCCGGCGAATCCCTGTCAATAGAAAACCAGAAACTTATCCTCACCAAGTATGTCAAGGAGCAAGGTTGGAATCTTGTGGATACCTACGTCGATGACGGTTGGAGCGGTACTGATTTCGACAGACCTGCGGTGCAGAGATTGCTGTCCGATGCTCAGTCAGGAAAGATCAACCTTATCATCTGCAAAGACCTCAGCCGTTTCGGAAGAAACTATATCGAAGTCGGCAGATATGTGGATTACATTTTTCCGAGTTACAATATCCGCTTCATCGCTCTCAACGATAATGTGGATACCGCAAGCAAGGATACCTCAGCACTTGACATGATGCCGATCGTCAACTTGTTCAACGAATGGCACGCCGCTTCTACTTCCAAGAAGATCAAGGCGGTCATCGAAGCAAACGCAAAGGCTGGCAAGTATCGCTCGACCTGCGCCCCGTTCGGTTACACGAAAGGCGATGATCCGAATCATCTGCCTGTGATCGATCCCGATGCCGCGCCTATTGTCCGCAACATATTTGAGATGAGAGCAAGCGGTATTAGTCCGCACCACATTGCTGATAAGCTCAATGCGGACGGCGTACCGATTCCCTCGGATTACTACTATGCAAAGCTCGGCAAGCCTAATCCTCGCCGCACAAGGCATATGTGGAGTCCCGAAACGGTAAGGCAAATACTTCACAATTACACCTACCTCGGACACCTTGTTCAGCTCCGCACAAGAACTGTATCCTACAAAAATCACAAGGTCATTAAGAACGATGAGGACGATATGATCGTTGTGAAGAATACGCACGAGCCTATTGTTTCTCAGGAGCTTTGGGACAGGGTGCGTGAGATGGAGCAGTCGGTGTCGCAGGGCAAGCGCAACAGCAGCGGATATGTTGCAAATCTCAGCGGTTTGATCTACTGTCAGGACTGCGGAAACAAAGTCCGTCTTGCGTGGAACAACACCACGAATGGGAGTAAGAAAAAGCCGAGAAAGTATCTTCGCCACAATTACAACTGCACCTCTTACATGAAGTTCGGCAAGCGTTACTGTCCGAGCCATTACATCAAAATGCAGGATATGGACGCTATTGTGCTTGAAGATATTCGCAGCCTTGCACAGCTTGTGGTAGAAGACGAAGAAAAGGCAAAAGCGGAATTCCTCGCACGCAAGGCGAAGCACCACGAGGAGCAGTATTCCGTTGACACCAAGAAGCTGTCAGATGGCAAATTTCGTTTGCAGGAGCTTGATACACTGATCCAGAACATCTATGAGGACAAAGTCCTTGGCAAGGTGTCAGAGGACGTTGCGATGAAGCTGATAGCGAAATATGAATCTGAGCAGAAAGAGCTGTCGGCAGAAGTTGCTGAGCTTGAAGAAAAGTTCTCCACGATCAGGCAGGACGAGGAAGATGTGGCTATGTTCATGGAGCGCCTGAAAAAGTACACCGATGTGCAGGAGCTTACCCGTGAGATGTGCCTTGAACTGATCGAGTATATCACCCTTGATGCCTATGTCGAGGGGCAACCCCGTGAGATCTACATCTACTACAAGCTGCTCGATGAACCACTGAAAGACAAAAGAAGCCTGTTATAAGGCGTATTTACGTTATTTATCAACCATACGAAAGTGTGTTACCATTTGGCAAGAGGACAACAACGAGCATATATTTGCACGCTTTTCAAGACGCAAACGCCTGGGCAAGCGAAGCCATAGCAAACGTCCTTGACTTTTCCAAAAAAGAAACTCCTCCGCCCGACCCGGACGGAAGAGAGAAGAAGATACGTTTGATAAAGACAAGCTGCGGGCAAAAGGCGTCCTCGGGGCAATAATGGACAGGCGTTAGTTTAGGGCATAGAAAAAAGCCCGTAAACTGCGTGTTTACGGACTTTTCTGCTGGTCGGAGTGACGGGACTTGAATTGAAAGATTTGATGATCGCAATTTAGCACACCTTTCGCAAAAGCCCTATTTTACGCACTTTGCGTTGATGTATCTTTTGCAGCTTGATGTAAAAAATCATAAGTTTTCGTAAGAATAATGGACAAATAATGGACAGACCTCTGGCATCTCTGAATACTTTTAAAGGAGAATAACCATGAATATCATTGAAGAAATGTATAATGGAGATCTGTTCCCCGTCGGGACATACTGCAATTCCAACAAGGA
This sequence comes from Ruminococcus sp. NK3A76, assembly GCF_000686125.1. Classification (NCBI taxonomy): domain Bacteria; kingdom Bacillati; phylum Bacillota; class Clostridia; order Eubacteriales; family Oscillospiraceae; genus Ruminococcus; species Ruminococcus sp. NK3A76. The sequence continues at coordinate 104,995 of NZ_JMMA01000002.1, read as the reverse complement.
ATATAAGAAAGCAATGGACTCCCTTGTGGCTGCTGAGACGGAGCTGCTGAACACCTATCCGCAGATCAGGGAGTTGTTTGACAAGTACCAGAGCGCTCAGATCGAGCTTATTAGCATTAACAACAGGCAGGAGTTTGTGAATGGTTTTAGGATAGGGGGACAGATGGTGATGGAGATGTTGAGACCGATTGAATGAATTAATTGCGATAGCCGATCCGGTGACGGGTCGGCTATTATCATATGTAATATCTTAAAGCTCTATATATCCTATATTTTGTTTTCAAGATCTCTTATTGTTTTTCCATCTTTTGTCTTCCAGGATGTTTTACCATTTAATGATTTGCCGATTACAAATTGAGCAGCACCAGATGCTGATTCAAACAAAACATCTTCTTGTAGTATATTATTTTCAACTTTACATTCTAATCGTTTCTTTTTATTATCATTGGTTAATAGTGAATATATCAAGTCATTGATAGGAGCTATTGTGCTTCCTTTTAACACTCGGATTCCTTCCGGAGTAATTGCAGCAAATGCATGAACTATAAAGTCTATATCTTTTCTCTTATGCACTAATGATAGTTCGATTGGATTATTGTAATCTTTTGAAAACGGTAGAATTGTAGTATATGTAATTCTCACATCCTGTATTTCTGTTATCTCTGATGATATAAAATCTACATGTGATTCATCAAACAGAAGAACATTGTTTTTTCCTTTACACAAAGCACTATTATAAACAATGCCATCATAACCTTGTTCCTTAATAACATGTGCCATTGTCTGAGTGATATGATAGAACACTTCAGTATTATCTGTGTTAGGCTCACTAATTTTATCAATTAGTGACCACAGTGGTGTATATTTGACATCAGAATAAATCTTATCTGTAAAACATGCAAGAACAAGTTCTTTATTCAATTGAAATTCAGCAACACTATATCTTTGACCGATTGAAGGCCGCATTTCGTGTATAGCTGTGTCTTTATCGAACGCGACGTATAAAAACGCATCTGAAACTGTATTGAGTCTTCCGGCTTTTCTGAACATTTGAGGTGGAACTCGACTATCTTTTTCTTGAAATCCATATGCTTTAGGAATGCTATTCTCACTAATTAATGCATCAATTCTTTCTTGCTCATCTGCACTATATGCTTTCATATTCTGTGCTTTTAACAAAAATAAATGCTCAAGGGAAAACTTCAATGGTCCTGTGTTCTCTTCTTGAGTTAATAAGCTAATCTCTTCATCGGATAGAATCACCCTATAAAAAGATTCAATTACATCAGATATATTGACGCCTAACTTTGATTCATCAGTACTTTTAATACATCTTGCACGAAACAATGAAGTACCTTGTTTTATTGTATATGTAGGAAGTTCGGTTTTAAACAATGCACTAAAGTATTCCGAATATTCTCTTTGTACAATACTCAAGATTTCACTTTCTCTGTTTCGTAGTTCATCCCATTTTTGTTGTTCATTATCAAAGAAGGCCTTTAATAGTATTTGATCAACGAAATTATTATTGTTCTTATCTTTTGACATCTTATCACCTTTGTTGGATCGCTATATGTTAAATACTCTTATTATGACTTCAAAAATCTAGATTTTTAAGGCTCTTTTTTTATACATTGTCAATTTTGGAATGCTTCTTCTTTTAGATTAATTAATAGTTCTTATTAGTCGCAAATATAGTTGGTATATAAGCATTCTGGATAAGTGTATTCATTATCCAATTACAGAAAACCATTCAATCAATAAACACGACCCATCTTCCGTTTCGCTTTCCGTTTTCTCTGGAGATCAATCCTTTCTCCTGCATTTCGACGGTTCTTGTCTTTACCCAGCGCTCAGATTTGCCTGTCAGCTCAGCGATTTTCTTTTGGGTGACGTTCGGATCATCTTTCATAATGCTTATGATAGCCATTTCTTCCAAAGTGCAATTTTTGCACTTTGGAAGCTTGGGATCTGCACTTTGAACTTTTTCATAGTCAACGTGAAGCCGGCGGTTCTTTAATTCATTCGTTCCGTTCATTATGAGATTTTCAAATAATCTGTCAAGATATTCTGTGGTGGAATGAATATTATTCTTCAGATCGTTATAATTGGCACGCACAAGAGCGTTCCTGAAATACCAGGAATTTGCGGCAAATACCTCGTTGCTGATATTATATCCAAACGTTTTCAGATACTTTATGACAAATACCGCAGTAGTCCTCGTATTGCCCTCACAGAATGGGTGTATCTGCCATATCCCGGAGGTAAATTTTGCGATATGTTTCACAGCTTGTTCGGCGGAAATGCCTTGATAAGTAAACTGCTTCTCCTGCTCAAAATCATAGTCAAGTGTTTCCTTTATGCTATCAAATGAGGCATAAAAGACCGTATTGCCGTTCAGCACCCATTCCTTTTTTGTGATGTTATATGTGCGGAACTGACCCGCTTTCTTTATTATACCCTCGAAAAGTCTGCGGTGGATCGAGCAAAGCCCGGCAGGAGAGAACTGAAATGTCTTCTCGGAAAGCAGCTCAGCAATTCTTACAGAAACCTTATCCGCTTCCTCGCTTGGACTCTCGATCTCTGCACGCTTGTCACGCTGCTCATAATAGGACTGTATTCTGTTCTTGGCAGCTTCAATAGTTATCTTTCCCTCAATGTGCTCTTTCGCAGTATCGAGAAGATAATCCGAGGTCTTTAAGCCGTCAACGTCCTGCAAGCCGATGGCTGTCTGCCAGGCACAGCTTTTTTCAGCACGCTCAGGCTCGCCCTGTTTGATATATTCTTCAAGGTCATATTGCCAGTTGTATTCGTTTGACATTTTGTCACCTCTTGGTATTTCTTTATGCTTATTTGAATAATATAGCATCTAAAGAGCAACTTTTGACAAGGATTGCTACTATATAATCAAAATCCCCAAAAGTCGTCTACTTTTTTCTTTAATTCATGCAATTCCTTTTTTAACCCATCAAGTTGCATAGTTAATGGTGTCTCATATCTCTCAATATACAATTGTTTTAAAAGTAAATCCAATGTATATGGATGAGTATATCTTCTATTTCGCAGCGTATTGATTAATTCTTTAGAAGTGTTCTCATCAATTATATTAAAACCACCAACTCCTCTATGCTTTTTTATCACTTCTATATTATGTTCATCGATATGTTCAATAGTGTTTCTGAATACCTTATTACTCAAAATAGGATAGGTATTCTTATCAAATCCATAATTATTTCGATTTGCAGCCCGTCTTACGAAGTAGTCGTTTGTGCTGGTTGGATTAGAGCTCTCTCTGAAACGTTCAGCTATTTGTCCGAGAGAATAAAGCAGATGATCAGTATAATAATGATAATACTGTTCCTTACTTTCAAACATGTCACTATCAGAGTATTTGCAATTATAGATATAATCAAGTGAAATCAAAGCACTTACTAAATGAAAATGCAAGTAATAATTTGTTTCTTGTTCATTCGCCTCATCAGCATTTTTTATGTATTTATGAGGAATCGGCATAGTCATCCCTTATTTCTTTTATAAGATATTCAAGCCTATTATCGTTAATCTCACATTCCCAAACAACAATGACTTTCCAGCCTTTCTCTTTCATTTGGTCATGATATTTTTTGTCACGGTTCTTGTTATTAATGAGCTTGTTAGTCCAATACTCCGTGTTCGATTTAGGCCATACAAAGCTTTCACAATCGTGCATATGCCAAAAACAGCCATTTATATAGACTGCTGTTTTATATTTTGGCAGTATAATATCTGGTTTACCCGGATACCGTTTATCATTTTTTCTAAAACGGAAGCCATTGCGATGAAGAAAACTTCTAACTATAATCTCAGGTTTGGTATCCTTGCTCCGAATATGAGACATATTCATACTGCGAACTTCTTTACTATGATTATCAGCCATTTTTCTTTTTATCCAAGTATAATGCAAGATGTTCAGCGATAGCTTCAGCAAGTATTGGCGGTACAGCATTTCCAACCTGCTGATACTGTGAATCCTTTGTTCCGCAGAAAACAAAAGAATCAGGGAATGTTTGAAGTCTGGCTGCTTCTCTTACGCTAACTGCTCGGTTTATTGTGGGGTGAATCCACATAGACTTACGGACGTTAAGAACTGTGCCTGACGGCTTTTCATAGTTCAAGCGCTGATAGATCGTGTTCTGCGTACGGCTAACGTCTGTATATGTGTTTTCTTTTAATGTTGCATCAAGGGAATGAAAATTCTCCCCTTGACTAAGAGCTTCAAATCGAGCTTTTGCCACATCTCTTGTTTTAGTAATGATATGATTATACAGCCTTTTACTATCTCTAAGAAGAGGAGTGAGCGCGGTATGCTCAAAATCGTCTGTTAGATCGGTACCTATGTCTTTAGAGGCTTCAAACACTGTCTGTACGTTTTCAATATCCTTTATGGCATCTTTCACTGTCCTATAATTATCTTCTGTAAATGTTCCTATGGGCATTTCGATTGTTTCTGCTATCGTATTCTTTATTCCGATAAATACAAAACGGTTTCTTCTCTGCGGTGCACCAAATTCTAATGCATTCAAGACTCCCATGTTAAAAGTGTAGTTTCCAAGCATCTTAGTGATATATTCAAGAACAGAATATGACTGAATAACAGCTGTAATACCGCTCTGGCAAATAATCTCATCTATTTGCAGTTCATTATCATAGATTTCTTTTATTCGTGAGAGACATCTTTGAATCATAATTGTTTTCTCAATGCGTTTTACTACCTGATCTGCATCTATTTTTTCATCAAAGAAATCAAAAATGGCATCTGCTGCTGCGTCGAAACATTCATATACTCCATTATTATCAGCCTGTTTTATTTTTTTCGCAAGTTTGAGATACTTTTTCTGATAGCGGAATAAAGCTTCTTTGCATTTTTTCAGATTATTTCGCTGACGATATGCAATGTTAAGCAGCTTGTAATCTTCCTCAGGCCAAAGTCTCGCTTCGACTTCATGCAGACTGTGAATATCCTCGGCTATTTCTTCTGAGAAGTATTCTTCTTCCAAGAGCAGAATCTCTGATGGAGTAGTTTCAATGTTATATTCATCAATCAGCTCTGTCTCGTCGGTACGCAGGTAAAATCTATGAACGTCAGATTTTAGCATTTCAACATTTTCCATGACAAATGCTTTAGGCTTTAGTTCCTTTACAGCTCTAACATATTGCTTTACAAGCATATTGTTTTGACTTATAACATGATTCTTTTGCCTGTTAGCCATTGAAAATCCCTGGCAGGGTGGGCCTCCTATAACCACATCTATCTTTCCAAGCTTCTTCCTGAGTTTTGCGAAGTCAGCTGAACATACATCTGAGAACACTTCCGTTCCAGGATGATTCTTTTTATAAGTTTTCTGTGCATTTTGATTTATTTCAAATGCGGCAGCAATTTCATATTTGCCTGTTTTCTTAAAGCCCAGACTCAGGCCTCCGGCACCGGCAAACAAATCAATTACCTTATGCATTTCACTAATTCTCCTATTCTGACGGCATATTATATAGAATCATTCTGGAAACGCTCTTTAAGCATTATCCAGCAGTCTTCTTTCTTACACCATTGAGTTACATTAACGCCCTTTGCGTTATTGGTATTTGGATTCATAAAATGATTCCAAACTTTATAGCAGATATCTTCTATAAGCTGTGATACTTCAGGAGATATGTTCTGGTGCTGCCATATATAGCCGAGATCAACCTTGTCGCTATAATACTCCGAAAGCAGAGCAATCGTGTAGTAATTGATCTGGGCTTTATATCCGCCGAAATTCTGAGCATCTACTATTCTATCACACTGCTGAAAAAGAATAACCTGAGCGATAAGATTGCAGTAAAACTTTTCATCTGGCTCTCCGATTTCGCCGGCTTGTATCATTTCTGAATACCTAATGAAGTTTGTTTCAAGTCCCTTGCTGACAATATCAGGGTGTCTCAGCCAACACATCACACACTTAGCTGCCACTGTCTTTGAGATGCATTTATTTTTAGGATTTTGCTCTTTATATTTTCTCTTTGATGCAGCAGTAAGCTGTCTGTTAACTTCCACACTGTACTGTCCTCTTGCGCGTTCATAAAACCATCGCTGAGAAGGCTTTCCTTTTTCAACAGGAATGAACACACGTCTTGACAGCTGCTCAAGCTTAATATGGAAATCATCATTTGCACTGAAATCAGACATGGTGATTTTATTCTGACTGTTAGCATATCTTGATATGTTGCTTATTACGGTATCCATTTGCTCGTCAGCTTTAATTACTGTAAGCTTCATCTGAACATTAACATTGGATAGATCCACTTTGTTTTGAAAGGCAGCATATATTGATGCTGTTGTTTGACCGCCGTTAACAATTTGCCAGCCGACAAGCTCTTTTATGAGAATAAAATCATCGGTGCTTTCGTTTTCATCTATGACAACTTGCTCGGCAATCGTAGAAATACCGTTGTTATACGCCATGAACATTGCCGGATTGCTCCTCAATGTATCTCTGATGCCCTTGTTGACCTTTCCTGTCGCTTGCAGGAACGATCTGACATTCTTCTCAATAAGCCGCTGGCCTTCATCACGGTATATTTCCGCTAAGCATTCTCCTGATATGTAGCCAACATAACAGTCATAAACATCGCTCTCCTGCGGTATCTTGATGAGTTTCAGTCTATACTTGTATTTGTTTTTAAAACGTATTACAAGTTTTTCTGCTTCTTTCCTCTGGTAGACAGCCTGAACAAGACGTTCAATATCCCACACATCATATTTTACGGTGGTTTTATTTATCATGGCATCTTCCGGCAAATCGCTGTTAATAAGCTTATTAGTAAGGAGAACAACATAAAGATTTTCTATTTTATCTTTATTCTCCTTTATGAACTCATAAAGCATATATTCGTTTGATGATTCTTCCATTTCATCAAGAACACTCGTGCTTGAACAGCATAATTTATAGAATTTAGACGCTTGTCTGCATATCTTGGCTGTTTCCGATTTGTTTAGCTTTTCAATTTTGCCGTTCTTTTCATAGCAGCTGACTATGAGAGTGAGGCTTTGAAAATATTCGCTGAAAGCATACGCATTAACTTTAAACTTTTCTGATTCTTTCATGCAGTAGCTTACTTCTGCATCGGCGGTTTTTGATTCTCCAAAATCAGCGAGATAAGATAGAAAAACGCTGGTGAAGGCGCTTTCTGTATTTTCAGAATGCTCCGAGGCATATTCTTTGACTTCTTCTATTAGCTCCTGGTTAAAATCATCTAATTCACGATTCTCCAATTAGTATGCCTCCCTTCAAAGCATTAATTATATCACTCCACTCAGTCATAAAATCTGAGCAGGCGTTTAGATCAAGTGAGTATGTTACCTCTGATATACCGTTATCGAGGTTATCCGGTACAATACTTGGAAAAGTTTCCTCAACTTTGTATGTTTGGTGCGATCTCAGATGAAATCCCAGCGTGTATCGTTCTTCACATGAAGATATATAGCCATATTTAAACAATTTATCCTCAAAGAGAGATCTGTATGGTTCTGAAAGGCTGCCATGGATAGATTTAATAATCTCCGGCAAAGTAGTGCCATCGCTGCGGCTCTTTCTTACCATATTGACATACAGAAACAATGTGTTCTCCACATCTTTAGGATTAAGCTGATGCTCACTGCTGATTCTTATCTTTTCATTTGATTTTGCAGATGTTGTCTTTACTTCAATCGCAGATCCATTCACATAAAAATCGTGAGTTTCCTTATCAGCTCCGCTCCAATATGATACAGCTTCATCACCAAAATTGAATATTAGCTTTTTTAGGACAAGCAATTCCCCGTAAAGGCCTTCCTGCAATTGCTCTGACATAATAACATCGGAATTGAGCGCAAAGAACTTTTTCCACTTGCTTAACGTGTCTGACAAGCAGCTTATCATTTTCTTTTGAGTGCTTATTTTTTCAAGCTGATCGGTGATGTCGTTGGCTATTATTTCAAAAATGCCGCTGTCGTAGTCCTTTGACTGAGAAATGATTATGTACTCGTTCTCACTGTTCGGATTTTGATATTCGGTGATATGATCATATGCAAATTCTATTCCATGCCACTTGGGAAAACGGTTCAGCGGCTCCTTAGTACAGTCTTTGGGCAGCATTACTGCAATAATTCTCTGGTGATCCTTTGCAGCAACAATATAGACTATTCGTATTTTATTTTTCAGGAGAATACTTCTATTCAATACAGCTAAACTGGAATTCTCTGCTTTTTTAAAGTCAGCAATGATCTCCTGATATATTTTTATAGCATTACTCAAAATTCATCACCATTTTCAATTGCGATAGGATTCAATCGGTATGTCCTGCCATTTCCTTTTCCTTCATTATCCGGAAATACAGCAATAAATCCGAAAGGTGTCTTGTTTGTCTGTCCGTCTATTTTTAATCCGGCTATTTCTTCTGTATCAAGAGGACAAAGAATAAGCAAACCACGGTCTCTCGTTCTCAGTTGTTTTCTTATCTTATCGTCACTGTCTCCCTTTGCTTTCATCTGTTTCATTTCTTCAAACTGCTCTTTTGAGAAGTCAAGGTACTCTTCATCCTTAGACTTTAGCGATTTTATGGAGCATATAGAAGCATCAGCCTCATATTGACCTTCGCTTCTTTTCAAACCTTGTCCTATACTGTAGCCGCCAATGGTTAAAGGGGGATTTTTGCGTCCAGTATTTTTCAGGCAAACTGTCCATTTCGTAAGTCCGCCTAACAAAATTTGGTCACGGATATAGTCGGCTAAAAACAGTGACTTGACTTTGCTTGCGTTTGAAGATGTTCTGTATTCGGACAAGAAATCAGCCACAAGACTTCCATCAACATCATCCCAAAAAATATGGTCGGTGCCGGATTTTCTATCAAGTTTATCCCAGTGATCTGAACTAATATCTCCAAGATTGGAAATAAATCTTTCCACCGCTTCAAAGTTCAGATTATATGTGTCCGCATTTCTGTCCATTGATCTTGTTTGACTTACTGTATTGCTGAATGTAAGGGTGCACTCTTGTCCTGTTTTAAGTTTATTTCTTGCTGAGATCAGCATATCAGGGTAAGATGCAATTCTTAAACCGAAATCCATAGGTGTACGGTTATATTCGTTCATATAATGAATCTGGTTGCGCAGGTTTTCTGTTGCAAAAGAAACGACCATGAACCAGCGGAACAGTTCATCAGAAACAAAAAGCCGGCAAAGGTCAGTGTATTTAGGCCTGAAGCCAAACCATCTGCCCATCTGCATAAGGGTATCATACATCTGAGAAGAACGCATAAAGAAGCTTACTGTCAATCCCTCAAGCGTTAATCCTCGTGAAAGCTTGTCTCCGCCAATCGCAATAACATTCAGCTGACGGCCTTCATCTTTGAATTCCTTATAGCAGAGAACATCATCGCTTTTTCCGTTAATTTCAAACACTCTAATCTGGTGATTGCCGATAAGACGCTTAATCTCTTTTTCAACATCGCTCCAATCAGAGCAGTCTACGCCCTCCATGTAAGCAGAAAAGTCCTGTTGCATTTTCTTTGTTGTAGGAACAAAGTCTTCGTCCCACAATTCATGCAGGGTATCAATTATTTCTGTGTCACCGCCGTTAATATATGACTGTACTTCGCTGAAATAATCGTCAACCATTGATTTCAGTGAATTCTGAACGTCATTCAGCCTGTTTACATGAATCAGCATAGAGTTAGGCTCCAATACCTGACCTCTAACATTTCTCGCAGCTGTTATTATTATAAAGCAAAGAATTGCTTTCTTCAATTCGTCAGGAAGCGGTGAGATAATCTGCTTGGTCTTAGAATCAATGAAATTATCGAGTTCGGTGGTAATTCTTCTGCGGAGAGGCATTGTTTCACTGTTCTCATCTTCTCCAAAGAATTCCATAGCTCCAACATAACCTGCCGGCTTTGGAAGGCATACTATAAAATCTTTAGGAAATAAATCATCTTCCAGTTCATCATCGCTGATCTGTGGGGGAATAAAGACATTAGCATACGGTGTGGCAGTATAGCCAACATAGGAACGGCATGAGAACAAGGATAATATCCGTCGTATCAGCTCGTTGATCTTGGATACTTCTGAATCATCACTGATTTCTCCGCTACGGTCAGTCTTATATTTTGTATTAACTGATGCCTGATCCGCCTCATCATCTATTACAAGCAGTGAATATTCGCAAGGAAACAGACTTGTGCCGTCAGGATTTTGAACAGCAGCGTGATTTTTTGATAAATTATCATAGACATACTGCAATACCTTGCTCTGCTTCTTTACAATGAATATTTTAGGCTGATCATATTGTCTGCTGACACCGGCTCTGCCTTTAGTAAAATCACCTTTTTCGTCTCTTGATGTAAGTGCTTCAATTGACTTATCCATTTTGAAGTTTAAGGTTCCAACACCTATTATTGAAGGAACCAGTCCAGCTTTCTGACGCAAATATTCAATGCTGGTTTCAAATCCAAGGACTTCCTCATCGATACGCATCTGTGTCTGACTTCTCAGATTATTATGCATTCCAGCGAGAACGATTATAATTTTATATCCTGCGTCAACAGCTTTGTTTATAAGTCCGATATAGTTAGCCGTTTTACCTGACTGAACATATCCGAATACAGCACCGTATGATTTTTCAGGAACGCCGGAGTTTGGATTTGAGATACAGTTCATGACAAAGTCAGTAGGTTCGTTAATACTTTTTTCGATGGTTTTTTGGCTCCACTTCTTTGTGCCGGATAAATATGCCTTATACCGGTTCCAGTAAGTTCCTTTAAAACCGGAAGTTTGCCTTAAATTATTCCACCATTCTTTATCCTTGCCTTTACGATCATCGGCGCTAAGCATTGACGCTATGTCATTGCTCGAAAAACTAACCTCTCTGTAAAGGTATTCTCTTAAATCGTCGGCATCAGAAACAAGAGACCCCATTGTCTTAACAGCATTATTAATGGCATCGATTGTTTCAAGACCTTTTTCTTTATCGCCAAGGCATAAAGTAAAAGCTGCTTCGTAAAATCTAAGTTCATCTTGTTTCATTGCAGGCCTCCGTATATATATTATCAAAATCATCCATCAAGACGATATAGTCTGGCAGCTGCTGTAAAAGACTTCGTATTTCTTCTTTTGAGCTGCCGTTGTTTATTAAGGTTGAAATTAGCCGCTTAGCTTGATATGCAAGTTCATTATATTCGTTTTCAGGCAGACTGCCCTTGCTTACTGACATATCATTAACACCTGAAAGCTCCATGGGAGAACATTTTTCTACGAGATTCAGATAAGCATTCAATAACTCTTTTTGCTCAGGAGCAAGTGTTGTTTTAAGTTTATTCAGCAAAGTGTGCTTCTTATTAAGGACAAAAGAATATGATCCTCTTGAATCCTTCCGCTGTTCCCATACATAACTAAGCTGAGGAGCATTTGCATTTCCTTTGCGGTCGGAATATGTACCTCGTGAATTATATACCTTTACCGACTGCTTTGTTGCCTTCTCAGCAGCAAGCCGAATAATATCATCTGTATAAGCAGGTGGAACGGCTTTTGATTTTTTAATGTCTATCTGCCAGTCAAAGTCGCTGTCTGAATATATGTCCAACTGAATTCTTGCCAGGTTGAATGACATTTCTTTCTTGAATAAGCCGAACCAGGTTCCATATATGATTAGACGTTCATTTCGATAAACATAGAATCCCTGATGGTGAAGCCAGCCTTTATATCCTCCGGCAGCCTTAACTTCATCATCATTTGCAAACTTAGTTTTATGCGGAAGAATATAAGGACGTATAACAACCTTATGCCCATTTTCGTTTACTTCTTCAGGCTCTAATTCCTGACGAGCATTATTGTCGGGTATAAAGGGGTTCCATGGAGTTAATGGCGTTCCGTTTACAATAATAGATATTTTTTCAGATTCCATAAACCTATGGAACACAAGAGAAAGATGATTTTTTACATTTTCTATCATCTTATAGAATTTCTTCTTTTCATTAGCAGAATCTGATGATATAACCTTATCAATGTTGGAAATGCATACAACTGTTCCATTGTCATACTCTGAAAGCCTATCTGACAATTGCCGAATAAACGTCGAAGAACTGTCTTCAACAAGTATCTGCCATTTATCCTCTTTTCTGACATAGTCTAAATCCCAGCTGGCATTATTAATGATGCCGCCGGTCTTTGCAAGAACAGTCAGTTTCTTTCCAAGAGAAAAGGATGCAGTTTTCATTCCCATACCAAATCGGCCAAGGTCATGAATGCTCCTAGAATCAAGCGGATCAGAGGAACCTATATTCATAGATTTCAATAATTCTTGCTCTGACATACCATCGCCGTTATCTGAAATGATAATGACTTGCTCTTGCCAGTCAAACTCTATGGCAATAGCTGAAGCGTTAGCAGACAGGCTGTTATCAACAATATCTGCTATTGCTGTTTCAGGAGTATATCCCACAGAGCGCAGCGAAGAAAGCAAGATATTTGCGCTCGGTATAGATTCAACTGGCTCAATCATAGAGAATACTCCTTTTTTAATCGATTTTTATTATATTATATCACATTCTAACAACTTTTTCAATATTATTATGAAATAATAGTGCTGTTTGTTATTATCTTCAGTTTAACTCTCCTCCTTACCCGCAAACATCTCTAACGCCGCTTTCATGTCTCTCTCACTCACCCCCATCCTCTCCATCAACAACTCAACTGCATCCATAGGACTATCAAGCTCCACCTCGCCCGCCTTCACCATATCAAGCAGGTCGATCATATTTGCCGACATCTCATTTGCATCGGTGATGACGGACGGCATCTGCTCATCGGCATTAAACTCGCTGTGCAAGTCACGCAGTATCTGATTGAAACGCTCGGTTATGCGATACCGCAGGAACTCGTCCTCATCGACCTTAGTCTCGTTTATATACTTCATCGCATCGTCATAGCCTTCGGGCTGGCCTGCTGCCGTATAATTCTCCACACCTCGCTGCACCACCGCAGTGAGGTTATTTATTGTGTTGATCGACTTTGCGGCAAGCTGACGGACATAAATATCAATAGCGTTTATCAAACTAACAAACTCGGTGTGCTCGATCAGCTTGCTCACAAGCTCGTTATCCTGATGCTTGACAAGCAGCACCTCAATAGCCTTGTCGGTCAGACCAAGCTGTTTAAGTTCAATATTCTTCGTTATACGGCTCTCGGTAAAGCCCAGCAGAAAATCCGTCGGCACGTCGAAAAACTTAGCAAGCTCAACGATACGGCTGTACCCGACATCACGTCCGTTGTCATTCTCCAGACCGTTGATGACCGCCTCTGATATGCCCGTTGCCTGTGCAAGCTGCTTTGTGGTCATGTGACGCTCCACACGCAGATCTTTGATCTTTTCGCCCATAGTAGTTTTCATAGTATCCCTCCTGTCGGTATGGTGTAACTCTTCTGTTTACATTATACCACACTTTACGGAAATATCGGTGACATTTTTCGGACAGTTGTGACATTGCGCTTAACTATACTAAAAATCGTACAGCTGATGCCAAAGCAGCATTTTATTGATATTGCAAAGCAGTCATTATCATCATTTCATATATGAAATTTTGTTGCTCCAAAAAGAAATTTTTTCGGATTATGGAACATACGGCACAGACATATTTTTCATGCTATTATTATTAACAGAGGGCAGCATTATCGTCATTAGCCCTCAATAGAAAAACAAAGGAGAGATGAAACATGGCAAACAAAATCATTAGAGATGAACTCAAAACGAGGGGTGTCCGACACTGGGAGCTTGCTCACGAGCTCGGTGTTTCCGAGCAGACACTTGTGCGTTGGCTGCGTTTTGAGCTTAGCGAGGACCGTCAGCTTGAGATGCTGATGAAAATTGAGGAGATCGCAAAACGTAAGGAGAGATCATTTGAAACTGAACGAAAAGAATGAGCTTATTTTGCAGGTGGCAGAGCTGCTGCGGCAGATGATACCGGTCGAAGATGTTGCACCTGCAAAGGTCGAGAACAAGCCTTTAATGCCAGAACTGTTGACAATCAAGGAGTGTGCAGCACTTATCCCCGGACTTTCGGAGCATACAGTCAGGCAGCTTGTGAAACGTGGCGAGGTCGCATATATGCGCAGCGGTGCAGGCGAGCGTGGGAAGATACTTGTGTATAAGTCGAGCCTGCTCAAATATCCGGGTGAAATAGGCTGACAAAGAATTGATAGCCCTATTGAGCAAGCAGAGATAATTCGTGTAAATGTGATTATTATAAAAGTATATTTCACATTATACTAGCAAGTATAGAAAGAGCCGTATTCCTTGACTCTTTCCTCCAAATCGGAGCGTCACCCTCTCCGATTTTGCTGTTAAGGGAACCCTATACCCTTAACACATGGCACCCCCATTTGAGGGTAATAAACAAACAGACAAAACAAAAAGGAGAAATGAAACATGGCAAGAAAATACAAACAAGTCCACCGCAAGGAGATAGATTTTTCGCTTGAAGATTGGGCAAAGGTCGAGCGCAGGGCTGCTGCTTGCGGAATGAAAACCGGCACATATCTAAGGCATATCGCTCTGACGGGCAGCGTCAAGACATTTGACCTGAAAGGCGTGGCTCCGCTGATAAACGGTATGCGTACCATTTCCAATAACATCAATCAGATAGCGAGAAAGGCAAATGAAACGAATAGCATTTATGCGGAGGATATGAGAAAGATAAAGGCGACACAAGATGAGCTTAGCCGTATCCTCGCTAAATTCATTTGCAATTGCGAATGGAATGATGTGTAGGGGAAATCATTAGATATAAAAGAACAAAAGAATTCAGACCCGGCATCTTTGTAATAAAAAGTTTTCAATTCGCTTTATTGCTTTACAACGTGAAACGATGTATAATGATAATTACAGAGATGTCAAGGGTCTGATTATAGGAGGGATCAGACATTGGCGAATATAAGAAAAAGAGGAAATACATATCAAATTCGAGTGTCGTGCGGGTACAAGCTGAACGGCGAGCAAGTCGTGCAGACAATGAGCTGGAAACCGCCGGAAGGCATGACACCCAAGCAGGCAGAAAAGGAATTTCAAAAGCAAGCGATACTGTTCGAGGACAAGTGCCTTAAAGGGCAGGTAACGGCAAATGTTAAGTTTGAGGAATTCGCAGAGCAGTGGTTTGAGGAGTATGCGAGGCTTAACTTGCGGAGATCGTCATTTGAAAGAATGCGTCAGGTGACACAGCGGGTTTATCCGGCATTAGGGCACTTGCGGCTCGACAGGATAACGGGGCGGCAGATACAGCAGTTCATTAACAATCTTGTGCTCAACGGCAAAAATATGCAGACGGGCAAACCTCTATCAAGAAAAACTGCGGTACATCATCTTAGTTTCATAAGTGATGTTTTCAGCTATGCGGTAAGAATGGACATAGTTTCAGATAATCCTTGCAGAAAGGTCTATGTGCCGAAAGGCGGCAAGAAAGAAAAGGAGATCTATTCAATCGAGGAGATCGAGCAGCTTTTCAGGCTCTTAGAGGACGCACCGCTAAAGTACCGCACGTTTTTCACGCTGGCGGTCTATACGGGCTTTCGCCGGGGCGAGTTAATGGGCTTGGAGTGGAAGGACATCGACTTTGAAAGCGGTGTTGTAAGCGTCAGACGCACATCAAATTACACCGTAAAGACCGGCATATACACCGACACCACCAAGACAAAAAGCTCGCAGAGGTCTATGAAACTGCCGCAGCTTGTGCTTGATATTCTGAAAGAACACAAGGCGGAGCAGGACAACGAAAGGCAAAAGCTCGGAACAAAGTGGTTTGAATGCGACAGGCTTTTCGTTACGGCTGACGGACATCCGATGCACAACAACACGACCTACAACTGGCTGCGAAAGTTTTGCAAGAAAAATGATTTCCCGTTTAGGGATATTCACTCCCTACGTCATTTTTATGCTTCGGCTCTCATCAACGAGGGCATAGATGTTGCGACGGTATCGAGTGCTTTAGGCCACTCTGCCATAAGTACAACAACGAGCATATATTTGCACGCCTTTCAGGACGCAAACGCAAGGGCAAGCGAGGCGATAGCAAACGTCCTTGATTTTTCCAAAAAAGAAACTCCCCCGCCCGACCCTGACGGAAGAGAGAGGAAGATACGTTTGATAAAGACAAGTTACGGGCAAAAGGCGTCCTCGGGGCAATAATGGACAGGTAATGGACAGCCGCAGTTTTCGGACAAAGAAAAAAGCCCGTAAACTGCGCGTTTACGGACTTCTATGCTGGTCGGAGTGACGGGACTTGAACCCACGGCCTCTACCACCCCAAGGTAGCGCGCTACCATCTGCGCCACACCCCGATTGCTATACTATTATACACCATATTCAGATAATTGTCAAGCCTTTTTGGAAAAAAATCGAAAAAAATCTCGTTTTTATGATTTGTTGACAGTTTTAGACGGGTGTGATATAATAAATACAGCAATTTGGCAACACCAAAAGGCAAAAAGAGCACCACCAAGGGAGAAATCTTAATGGATAACGGCATTTTTGAATCCGAGCTTAATACTACATCAAATATCTATGCGGTTTTTGAAGATAACGGAATGACCGGCTGGGCTTATCTTTGCGATAACGAAAACGACAGTATTATTGCTGATTGCTGGATATATAATGTTTTGGGATATAATGACCCGTCAGGCGAGCAAAGAAAAGATGTCCCGCCGCTTATGCCTGAAAAATTCTTGGTCGATGACCCGATAGTGTTTCAGGAGGTCAAAGACGTTGGTTTCAAATGGTCTGATGACGGCTGCTCGGTGTATATAATCATAAACGGTGTCAAGATAGCGTTTATTGATCTGCACGCTTCAAGATCATATAATGTCAATATCAAAACACCCTGCCCATGGGGAGAGCCGTTAAAGATGTAAATGATCTGTGACGTCGTTGAACCCCACATTATAAAAACATACGCAAGTGTTCACCAGTCATAGAGACAAGTATTCAAGGAGCATCAGATGAACATGCCCGAAAATGTTACAGAGCTGCTGCAAAGCATAAAAAACAAACCCGGAGCGTATCTTGGCGAAAAGTCCATCCTTCGTTTAAAGCATTTTATGGACGGCTATTGCCTTGCCACAGAGTATGCAGGGATAGACTTTGATTTAGATACTTACTATGCGTTTGCCGAGTGGCTGCGAACAAAATATCAGGTGATGTCGGTAGTCTCATATGATACTATTCTCACAGACAGATTCTCTGATGATGCGGCTGCATTTGATGCGTTTTTTGATGAATTCGAACTGTTTTTGCACGAGTGGGAGCAATAATACCGCTCCCCGCAAACACACATAAAGGAGCAAAAAAATGAAAGCCCTCCCAAAGCGTTACCGCATTCTCATCATAATACTGACCTACATAGCCAACATACTGTTTATCTTCGGTATGCTGAAGCTTGCTCTTAACAGCAGGATATCAAGCCTGATCGGCTTTGGAGCGATATTCTTTATTATCTCATTTGCGGTCACATTTGCAAAGCCCACACTGGCTATTCACTGGATGTCATCATTTGCACTGATGTTTTTTGATGTATATCTTGAATTACCACCCCTGTCATTAAGAGGGCTTGACGGTTTGGCGGCGATAATGCTGCTTTTTATTATTTTTGTTTCAGAGAGTATCGGCTGTGCTTTGGGATATAATGCCGACAGAAAGCTGCAAGAGTGCCGCAAGGCAAGGAACGGTGAACAGACGACCGAGCAAGACGAACAGCCGGACAGCGAACCACCCGAAAATATTACAGACAAGGAGTAAAACAACAATGCGTACAAACAAAAACGGCGAGCGGCTGAAGACTTTCAGCTATCAGGATATGGTAGACTCTATCGAAAACCCGCAGGGCAAGCAGACGATAATCAACGGTGCTACCGAGGAGGAGCGAAAAAAGGCAGAAGCCGAGCGTGAAGACCCCCACGCAGGCTTAAAGGCGTTTTTGATCATAGCGTTCTTTATCGGCGCTATAATATCAATGGCGGTGTTCGCTCAGATAGATAAGGTGCTGTGCATAGCAACGCTGGGTCTGGTGTTCTTTGTGATAGGCACCATTGCAGTGTTGAAGGACGGCATATCGTTAGACTCACTGCCTATCCTTATCATGCCGGTGGGAGGGGCGCTGATGATAGCCATACCCGCAATGATAGTATATAACCGTGAAACGGGCGGCGGTGTGTCGATCTCCCAGCGGGATATAATAAGGCTGATAGTTATATGCTTTGCGGTGATAGGTCTGCTGATGCTCACCGTGCCGCTTACAAGGCACTGTGCTAAAATGTCACGCTGCTCGCAGACGATCATGGCAAAGTGCATCTATGAGGATATACACTTTGCCAGCCATAAGGACGGCATGGGCAGAACTCATCACTACAACATCTACTGCCCCACCTGGCAGTATGAGCTCGGGGATTTCATCTTCGTAACACGAGAGGGTGTTTTCGGGCGCAACGCCCCTGCCATAGGCGATATCTGTGAAATTCGCTATGACCCGAACGACCCCTCATACATCTACCGCCCCAATATCAATCAAGAGATATCAGAGATGATAGCAGGCGCTATATTCCTGACGATCAGCCTGACGACATTTTTTGTGATGTAACAAATCAAGCCAAAGAACAAAAAACAATAGAGGTATCGTTATTATAAGCGATACCTCTATTATTCTTTATTCATTATTCTCTATTCTATATTCTTTTAGGGCGAAGGGCGCTTATACACTCCAGTATTTTCTGTCAAGGCTTCTGAATTGCACGGCACTCCCTATGTCCTTTGAGTCTATGACCTCTCTGCCGGCCATGTCGGCAAGCGTGCGTGCGACCTTCAGTATCTTGTCATACGCTCTTGCAGACAGCCCCAGCTTGTCAAACACCTTGCCGAGCATATCCTTGGCCTTGTCGTTGAGCACACAGACCTCGCTCATAAGGTCTGAGGTGATGTTCGCATTGCAGGTGACAGATGTGCCCTCAAAGCGCTTGTTCTGAATGTCACGGGCTTTCTGCACACGCTCTCTTATGGCCTCGCTCGGCTCTTCTTTTGTGTCTGATGAGAGCTCGCTGTAATCAACGCTCGGCACATCAACGTGCAGGTCGAACCTGTCAAGCATCGGCCCGCTTATCCTCGAAAGATAATTATGTATCTGCTTCATATTGCATTTGCATCTGCCCGACGGGTGTCCGAAATATCCGCAGGGGCAGGGGTTCATAGCTGCTATGAGCATGAAAGAGCAGGGGTATGTCACACTTCCTGCGGCTCTTGCGATAGTCACCTTCTTGTCTTCAAGCGGCTGGCGCAAAAGCTCCAGTGCCTGCCTTGAAAACTCCGGCAGCTCGTCTAAAAACAGCACGCCGCCGTGCGCAAGCGATACCTCGCCCGGCCTTGGCACACTGCCGCCGCCTGCAAGGCCTGCTGTAGACACGGTGTGGTGAGGGCTGCGAAAAGGCCGCCTGATTATCAGCGGCTCGTCCTTGTCAACAAGCCCGGCCACCGAGTGGATATTCGTAGCCTCTATCGACTCGTCAAATGTCATCCTGGGCAGTATCGAGGGTATGCGCTTTGCAAGCATACTCTTGCCCGAGCCGGGTGCGCCTATCATCAGCACGTTGTGGCCGCCGGCTGCGGCTATCTCCAGTGCGAACTTGGCCGACTGCTGACCCTTGACATCTCTGAAATCAAGTGTCGAGAAAAAGCTGTCATCTGTCGGCTCGTAGGGCTTGGCAGGGAGCATTCTCTCCCTGTCGTTAAAGTGCAGCACCATGTTTCGTATGTGCTTGGCGCCGTATACCTCTATACCCTTTATGCATGAGGCCTCCTTTGCATTGTCAAAAGGCACGAAGACACGCTTGCAGCCCTGCTTTTTGGCAAGTATGGTAAGAGGCAGTATGCCGTTTATCGGGCGGATATCGCCGTTTAATGCCACCTCGCCGAAGAAAGCACTGTCGCCGAGCGGCTCGTCCTTTATCACTCCGAGCACACGGAAAAGCGCCATGGTTATGGCAAGGTCAAAGCCCGAGCCTGTCTTCCTCGTGTCGGCAGGGGCAAGGTTTATGAGCACCTTGGCCTTCGGAAACTGCACCCCCGTGACCCTGAATGCGCTCTTTATCCTGTCTCTTGACTCTCTTACCGAGGCATCGGCAAGGCCTACTATATCAAAGCTCTCGAGCCCTGCGCTCGCCTCTATCTCAACATCGACAGGAAAGGCATTGAGCCCGAAAAGCCCTGCTGTGTGTACCTGTGCATACATAGCCTTACATTACTCCGTTTCGGTGGTGTCTTCTGTTTCCTCGGTGTAGGAGAGCTCGTCTTCTTCATCAGGCTCAGCGGCAGCATTGCAGTCGCCGTTTATCACATCATTGATAAAGCCGAGCAGATCAGCCATTACCTCGTCTCTGTTTGTCTCGTTGAGAAGCTCGTGACGTGCGCCCTCGTATATCTTGAGCTCTACATTGCAGTCCTTTGCCCTGAGCTTGTCGTAAACCGACTGAACGCCCTTGCCGTAGTTGCCTACAGGGTCATCAGAGCCCGAAACGATAAGCACCGGAAGATCCTTCCTCAAAGCTGCGAACCAGCGTGGGTCAGATATATATGCAAGCATCTTTGCAAGGTTCTCAAAGCCGTTTACCGTGAATATGAAATCGCACTTCTCATCGTCGATGTATGACTTCTGTATTTCCACATCACGGGTGAGCCATGCTGTAGGATGCTCAGCATCAGGGAAGCGCTCGTTGTATTTGCCGAATGCTATGTTGTTTATCTTTTCGCTCCTGTAGCGGTCACCCTTTGCGAGCTTAACTGCATCGCATACAGTAGCAAGTGCCGAAAGGCCGGGAACGCCGTCGCCCGTGCCGCATACTATAGCACCGTCAAGTGCGCTTGCGTGCTTTATCATATACACTCTTGCAAGGAAAGAGCCCATGCTGTGACCAAACATGATAAAAGGCACATCACCGACCTTTGCCTTCATTATCTTTGTCAGCTTGTACATATCCTCAACAGCATTCTGCCAGCCCTTTTCAGGTGAGAAATAGCCAAGATCCTCAGGTGAGGAAACAGAACTGCCGTGGCCTAAGTGGTCGTTGCCGCACACAGCGATGCCGTTTTCGGCAAGGAATTCAGCAAAGCCTCTGTATCTGAGGAAATACTCGCACATTCCGTGAACTATCTGCACAGCACCCCTTATCTCGCCCTTGGGCATGAATACATAGTAAGCGATGTTGTGCTCACCGTCTGATGATTTAAAAAAGCCGTTTTTGTAGGTCATAGTTTATCTTTCCTTTCTGTATATAAGTATTTTATCAGCAGCAATCATAATTGTAAAGCACCCTTGAAAAATCAAGTGCCTTTAATCTGTCACGGGGTATCATGAACGAGCCGGTGCCCGAGTCGCCCCACATTATGTCAATGCCTATTTCCGTGTTATAATAGCTGTCAAGCTCAAAGAGCAGCACGTCACAGTCAGCCACATCTTCCACGCAGCGTGGGTCGTCCTGCGTAAAGATCGGGTAGCCGCCTATCACGGCATTCGGGAAATCATCTGCCTTGTCATAAAGCGGATCGGTAATGCTGTCATCGATATCCCACAATTCCTCGACAGGCTCGTCTGCAAACTCATTATATGCCTTGACAAAAGCATCTCCGAAGCGGAAATCAAATATATTTGCCTGCATTTTCTCAGGCTCGCCTGCTGTGAGCTTGAATTCGCCTGTAAACGGCATATACATATCATCGACCTCGGGTGCAGGTATCTCATCTTCCGAGAGAAGGAGCGATGTATCTGTGATGATATTCTCGTGATATATCACCCTGAAATTATGCTGGTGTGCCATTTCCTCGCCGTAATCGGGCGACATTCCGTAAAGGTCATCAGCCGCTATGAAAAACTGGAGTATCCCCTTAGTCGGAAAGTCGGGAATGTTCGGGATCTGCTCAAAATTGAGCTGTGCGAGCAGCAGCAGCGGCTGCCCCTCAAATTTATTTTTCTTACCCCTCGGGTATTCCATATCCTTCGGGAAATAGGGCGTTCCGCCTAACTTGCTGTCAAAAACCGTGCATTCACCATTGCTTATCGTCAGCCTTACCGCAGGCTGCGGCGGCAGCAGTTCATCTACTCTGCTGATCATCTGTTCAAGCTCCATGATCATTTCTCCTTTTCAGTTAAAATGCTTCAATAATACAATATAATTATAGCACTATTTTGCTATTCTTTCAAGAGAAACCCTTTCCTTTCGTCAAAGGTCACAAAAAACGACGGCCTGTTTTGTGCGTCCGAAAACGTTTTTGTTTGTGATTTGTTATATCTTTCCCCGAAATTGCATACGTTTTCAATGTTTAAAAAGTAAACTTTTTTGTAAATCTATTGCAACTTACCGAAATTATGGTATAATAGTAACGTACCCGGTAATCTTATTGAAAGGACGGATAATTGATATGAAAGAAATGGAGCTTTACAGCCTTTGGTGTGAAAAAGCAGTAGATGACCCCGACCTCGTAACTGAGCTTAAGAGCATAGAGGGCGATGAGGAGGCTATAATCGACCGCTTCTACCGTGACCTTGAATTCGGCACAGGCGGCTTAAGAGGTGTTATAGGCGCAGGCGCTTACAGGCTCAATATATATACTATAAGACGAGCTACACAGGGTCTTGCAGATTATGTAAACGGCACATTTGAAAACGGCGCAGTTGCTATATCCTATGATTCAAGAATAAAATCCACAAAGTTTGCACAGGAGGCAGCAGCAGTTCTGGCAGCAAACGGCATAAAGGTATACATCTATAAGGAGCTTATGCCTACCCCCTGCCTTTCCTGGGCAGTAAGAGCCTGCAAGGCTCAGGCAGGTATCATGATAACCGCTTCCCACAACCCTGCTAAGTACAACGGCTACAAGGTATACGGTGAGGACGGCTGTCAAATAACTCTTGACGTTGCAAACACTGTGATAGGCAAGATAAATGCTGTTGATATGTTTGGCGGCGCTAAGGTAACTGACTATGAGGCTGCTGTTGCAAGCGGCATGATAAGCTATATAGGTGACGACATCATCGAGGCATACTACAAGAGAGTGCTTGAAGAGGGCATTCACACTGACCTCGTGGCTGACAGCGGCCTTAAGGTAGTTTACACTCCTCTTAACGGCACAGGCAACAAGCCGGTAAGAGAGATACTTAAGAGAATAGGCATAAAGGACGTAACAGTCGTTCCCGAGCAGGAGATGCCTGACGGCAACTTCCCCACCTGCCCGTTCCCGAACCCTGAGATAAAGGAAGCTCTCGCAAAGGGCTTAGAGCTCTGCGAGAAGGTCAAGCCTGACCTGCTCCTTGCTACTGACCCTGACTGCGACAGAGTAGGTATCGCAGTTCCCGACAACAAAAACGGCGGCTATGTGCTTTTCAGCGGCAACGAAGTCGGCGCTATGCTCCTTAAGTATATTTGTCAGGAGAGAACAGCTCTCGGCACAATGCCCAAGGACCCTGTAGCAGTAAAGACTATCGTTACAACTGATATATGCAAGAAGATAGCTGCTGAGTATAACGTTGAGCTCAGAGAAGTCCTCACAGGCTTCAAGTTCATAGGCGAGCAGATAGGCTTCTTAGAGCAGAAGGGCGAGGACAACAGATATATATTCGGCTTTGAGGAGAGCTACGGCTACCTCTCCGGCGGCTATGTAAGAGACAAGGACGCTGTAAATGCTTCCATGCTCATCTGCGAGATGGCTGCATTCTACCGCACAAAGGGCATATCCCTCCTCGATGCAAGAGAGGCTATGTATCAGCAGTACGGCAACTACGTTCATACACAGAGTTCCTTCCAGTGCGAGGGCGCAAGCGGTATGGAGAGAATGAAGGAGATAATGTCCTCCCTGCGTTCTGACCCGCCCAAGACTATCGGCGGCCTTAAGGTCGAAAAGGTAGGCGACTACATCGCATCTGAGGAGACAGACCTCGCTACAGGTGCAAAGACTGCTATCGAGCTGCCCAAGAGCGACGTTCTGGCATTCAGGCTCGAACAGGGCGCAAGCGTTATCATACGCCCCTCCGGCACAGAGCCCAAGATAAAGGCTTACTACACAACTATCGGCGACAGCAGAGATGCTGCAAAGGCTTTGGAGGAAACTATATCGGCTGATTTTGCCAAGATACTCGGTTTCTGATAAAAAAATAACAAACTGATATCCATATATCCCCTGACATCTGTCGGGGGATTTTTTGGTGTATTTACACAATATCTATTGCAATCTTCAAAATAATATGTTATAATATATGAAACTCATTATAACATATTATGGTCAGGCCTTTGCCTGTATGAAAGAGGGCGTGAAAATGGAAAGCACCGAGCTGTTGCTGCTGACAGAGTTCATAGAGCAGATAAATGACGGCGGCGATATAAAAGAGCTGTGCAAGAAATATTCCGATATGCTGTACAACTACGGCAGCCGTGAGTCTTTGCGGCTCAAGGACAGCATTCTCACCCTCGTTTCAGAGCTTGACGAGCTGAGGATAAAAGTCAATGCTGCACTTGCCGAGCAGGAGGAAAAGCTCTCCGACCAGGAGCGGCAGGAGCTTGCAAAGGTCAAGGGGCTGATAGACGACAACCTCTTCACATACCATTTTCAGCCTATCGTCAGGGCAGACAACGGCGAGATATACTCATACGAGGCACTTATGCGCTCGGGCGATATCCAGGGCATAACCCCTTTCCATATCTTAAAATACGCAGCCTTTATGGACAGGCTCGGCGAGATAGAGCAGTATACCTTCACTAATATGCTCAACTATATAAGCGATCACAGAGCACTTTTCGCAGAGCGGCCTGTATTCATAAACAGTATGCCGAGCGTGCGTATGCACCCTGAGACAGAGCGTGAGATAGAGCATATGCTTGAAGAGCTGTCTGATATAGTGGTGGTGGAGATGACCGAGCAGTCGGAATACACCGACAAGGAGCTCAACATCATCAAGGAGAAATACACCCGCCTGGGTGTCAGGATAGCGATCGACGACTACGGCACAGGCTATTCCAATATCAGCAATCTGCTCAGATACACCCCAAACTTTGTCAAGATAGACCGCTCGCTGCTGAGCGGCATACAGGACAACCCCAACAAAAAGCACTTTGTCAGGGAGATAATCGACTTCTGCCATTCAAACCAGATAATGGCACTTGCCGAGGGCATAGAGAACGAGCAGGAGCTTCGCACGGTGATTCTTCTCGGCGTTGACCTTATACAGGGCTTCTATACTGCAAGGCCTTCACCCGAAGTGCTGAGCGCTATCCCCTACAAGATAAGGTCACAGATAAAGCAGTGCAGAGACGAGCACGAACACGGAAGAAGGACAAAGGTCTACACCGCCGCACAGGACGAGCGTGTGTCGCTTGAAAAGCTCACCAGAGAGGGCTACAGCTGCATACTTATCGGAAGCGGCTACAGCACCGGCGAGATAACAGTCACCGGAACGCCTTATCTTGACACCGACATACACATTGACGTGGCAGACGGCTACGAGGGCAGGATAGTGCTTCACCACGCACACCTTTCAAACGACGTTCACAGGCCGTGCATCAGCTTCAGTGACAAATGCCGCAGCACGCTTGTCATCGCAGGTGACAACAGGCTCGACAACAGCGGCATCAAGGTGCCGGTGGGCGCTTCACTGTGCGTAGAGGGCAAGGGTCTGCTGGAGATATTCCTTGGCAATGCCGATTACTACGGCATCGGCAACGATGTAAACTCACGGCACGGCGACATTATATTCAAACACAATGCACTTATCAGGATCAAATCCACCAGCCATTCGGGCGTATGCATAGGCTCGGGGCTCGGCGGAAACATACAGATATGCAGCGGCGAATACGAGCTTGAATGTCACGGCGCAGGCGGTGTATGCTTGGGCTCGCTCGACGGCAGCACGGTTTTGAATATCGACAACTGCGACTATGAGGCAAGAGCAGCAGGCGGCTGCAATGCGATAATCGGAGCGCTGGGCGGCGATGCCACGGTAAGCATAACCAGGTCGAGCATCAGGGCTTATGGCTACAGCCGGTTACTCACCTGTATCGGCTCGGTAAACGGCCCTTCAGATGTCAGGTTTGAGAACGCAAGCATTACTATCCACGCAAACGGCACCGAAATGACCTGCTGCGGCTCGCTCAACAATGACTCGTCAGTAAGGATAGAGAACTGCTCGTTCCACACCTTCGGTGACGGAATAGACGCACTGTCGATAGGCGGTTTCAAGGGCAGGAGCAGGCTTTCGATAACCAACGCAGATGTAGACTTCGAGCTTTCGACACAGCGCAATGTATGCACCTATGCAAGTGATGAGGATATCTCTATAAACGGCGGCAGCATCACGCTCAACCTCAATGGCAGTACCTACAACTCTATCATCAATCATTGAGCCAATACTAAGGCAACACCGCACGAAGCCTTCAGGCGGTCTTTGTGCGGTGTTGCCCTAAATATTTACAAGCGGCAGAAGCAAGTCTTCTGCCGCTTTTTTGTCAACCCCTTTTGATATAAAAATTTTCGCTTGTGATTTATGCACCATAAACAAAATGTTTTAATTTGTTCTATTTTTATTTGACAGTTTGTTAAGGATATGCTATAATTGGGATAGTCGCTGTAGAGCTTAACAGCGAAACTTTTCGTGCAAAGGAGGTCGCAGAGTTGAAAAGGAACATAGCCAGAAGCGTCACGAGCCTTCTCGCAGCAGCGGCTATCATGACCGCACCGGTCGGCAGTCTGTCGTTAACGGCATCGGCTTCGCTCTTTGCACAAGTCACTTCACAGAACGTCATCGTGCCTGATGTTCGCCCGGGAGAGGCAATAAGCGACAAGCTCAACGAAGCGCTCCTCAGTGCGGCCGAAATGGCTGATGACAACAAGACAGTTACCGTCAGGCTGCCTGCCGGGACATATTTTCTCGACAGCGCTCTGCACATCTACAGCAACACGACACTCGATGCAACAGGCTGCACGCTCATAAGCGATGAGAGCAAGCACAACCTCTTTATCCTCGGCACGAACAGCAGCTATATGGGCATCAACCGGTATAACTCCAGCGAGCAGTCAAAGGGCTATACCTCTGTAAGAAACGTCACTGTTAAAGGCGGCGTGTGGGAGGGCAACGACAAGAACACCAACACCCCCATAAGGCTTGCGCACGCAACCAACGTCACCTTTGAAAATATGACCGTGCGTGGCTCTAATATGAGCACACACCAGGTCGAGGCAGCAGGCATCGACGGCTTCTATGTGAGAAACTGCACCTTCTGCGACTTTACGCCGCTGAGCTACAAGAGCGGCCATTTTGAAGCGATACAGCTCGATGTGCCTATAAACACGGCTGTCTACAACAGCAGCTATCTCGACGGCACGCCCAACAAGAATGTTGAGATAACCGGCTGCACCTTCTCGAATGTTTCAAGAGGTGTGGGCACGCACTCGATGCTTGTCGGGGCTTATCACTCAAACATCAAGATAACAGACAACACCTTTATAAACGTTCAGGAGGAAGCGATAGTCGCCCTCAATTACCTTGACTGCCGTATCAGCGGCAACAAGATAGTAAAATGCGGCGGCGGCATAATCTTTGAGAGCGCCAAGTTCAAGCCGAGCTCGGGCGACAACAAGATATCCTCCATGCACACCACCGTGTTCGACGGGCAGCAGGAGTATGTAAGCGACATTCTCTACGATATGCACAGCACGATATTCGACAATGATATCGACATCACATACTCGCCGCTCTGCTCCAGAATGATAGGCATCAGAGTACACGGGCTGGAGCTTGACGAGCAGTATGTCGGCGGCGATGATATGCCTCTGCCTATCACCAACTACTACATAAGCGGTGTAAATATCTCAAACAACAGGATAACGACAGAGGGCGGCGGTATACTCCTTGACGATGCAAGAGATATCATCTGCCAGTCAAACTCTGTAGTTCAGACAGGCGTCAACCAGCTCGACAAGAGAGCTGACGCATACGACGGCATATACATAACCACCGGCTGCCAGAATATTTCGGTGCTTAACAACAACGTGTCAGGCTTTACAAGGCACGGCATACTGGTATGCAGCGACAGCGTGACAGGCAATATCTTAAGCAACGAGGTGTCGGCCTGCGGCAAGAACGGCATATACTTCACAGGCAGCACATCATCTTCTGATATAAGATTCAACAAGGTCACAGGCTGCGGTGCAAACGGCATAGCCCTCGCTTCAAAGAGCTCGGTAAGGGCGATAGTCTCAAACACCGTAAGCTCGAACGCAGGCTCGGGCATATCCGTCTCGGGCGGCTCTGTGGTAACGGGAGGAATAAACAGCAACATCGCTGAGAAGTCGGGCGAATACGGCATAGCACTCAGCGGCAGCAAGTCATCAGGCATCGACCACAACACTGTCGTGACAAGCGGCTCGAGCGGCATATATCTTTACGGCAAGAGCACAAACGGCGGCAAGATAACCTCCAATTCCATTTCCGGCACAGGCACGAGCGGTGTCATGCTCGACAAGGCATCAACTGCTGCTTCGATAACCTCCAACACCGTGAGCTCATCGGGCAGCAATGGCATATACCTAAACGGCAAGAGCACCGTCAAGGGCAGCATATCCGGCAACACGGTCCAGAAGACAGTGCAAAACGGCATAAGCCTGACCTCGGGCAGCAAGGCTGAGAAGATAGCCTCTAACAAGGTGAGTACAAACGGCAAGAACGGTATATTCGTATACTCATCAAGCAAGGTCGATAAGGGCATAACGAAAAACACCGTGAGCGGCACAAAGCGAAACGGCATTCTGATAGACAAGGCAAGCAGCGCCGAGTCTATCATCTCAAACAAGGTAAGCAAAAGCGGCCAGAACGGCATTTACCTCTATAACAAGAGCTCACTCGGCGGCGATATCTCGGGCAACACCATAAAGGATTCAAAGCAGAGCGGCATCGCTCTTGACCGCAACAGCAAGTCAGCCAAGTTAACATCCAACAAGATAAGCTCAAGCGGAAAGAACGGCATATACCTCTACTCATCGAGCAGGATAAACGGCATATCCGACAACACCGTCAAGAGCTCCAGCAGGACCGGCATAGCCCTCGGCAGCAAGAGCACCGTCAAGACCATATCATCAAACACCGTGACTTCGAGCAAGGTGTCAGGCATAAGCCTGCTTGATAAATCATCAGCCACAGGCGGCATCAACAAAAACAGGATAACCTCCGCCGGCACAGGCATCTACGCCGACAAGAGCTCAAAGGTCAAGGGCAAGCTAAAGTCAAACGAGTTTGACAAGATAAAAGGCAAGAAAACAGATATCAAAAAATAACAGGAAAATACCTTTTTGTGCAGGCGGGTGCAATGATGCTCCGCCTGTTCATTTTGATCCTTCATATTAGGATATATCAAAAACGCAAGCGCTTTTGTGATTGACTTTTGTCATATTTAATGATATAATCATTATTGGTAGTAATATAATTTAACGAAAGTGAGTGATAGTTTTGAACGATACAGTCAGAAAGGCCGTGAGCCTGCTCTCGGCGGCAGCGCTGATGTCGGGAATGTGCTCTGTGCCCTCATTAGCAAAGAGTGATGTAAAGCTCTATATCAACGAGGTGTGCACAGGCAACTCGGGCGCAAACGGCAACCTTACGGGCGCTGTTGACAAAAAGGGCGAATACTGCGACTGGGCAGAGCTCTACAACGCAGGCAGCGAGCCGGTGAACCTTAAGGGCTTCACACTCGTAAAGGACGGAAAGGACAGCTACGCCTTCGGCGATGTGACGATAGCAGCCGGCGAGCACAAGATAGTCTACTGCTGCAAGACCTACAACGGCGATGAGAACGTTCCTCATGCGGCATTCAACCTCTCAGGCGACGGCGTGAAGCTCACCCTGAAAAACGGTGACGAAGATATCGACACGGCAGATGTTCCTGCTTTAGCAGACGACACCGTCTGGGGCAGAAAGACCGACGGCGGGGATTTCACATATCTGCTGCCCACCCCCGGTGCGACCAACAACAATGCCAAGTCGGCTGTTCCCTGCAATGCGCCTGAATTCAGCAAGGCAAGCGGAATGTATGCCGACAGCTTCGAGCTGACCCTCTCGACAGATGAGGGCAATAAGATATACTACACCCTCGACGGCACAGACCCCACAACGAGCGACACAAGGATAGAATACACAGGCGCACTGACAATAAAGAACAGAAGCTCCGAAAAGGCCGTGCTTTCGACATTCCTTAAGCCCTCGCAGGTGTCTCCCTGGGCATCTGACTGGCAGGTGCCTGACAACAGCGCTATCGACAAGGGAACAGTTATCCGTGCGGTGACACTGAGCAAGGCTGACGAATACAGCGAGGTGCTCACAAACACATACTTTGTCGGTGTGAGCAACAAGGATCACAACGGCCTTCCCATACTCTCCGTAACTACCGACCCCGACTCGCTCTACGACTACGAGACAGGCATCTACAGGCTCGGCAAGGTCTATGACGATATAGGCAAGCAGAGCCGTGACCAGAACAACCCCGATGCCAACTACAACCGCAGGGGCAAGGAGTGGGAACGCACCTGCCATATCGACTTCTTTGAATCCGACGGCACTCTTGCCCTCTCGCAGGACTGCGGCATGAGAACTCAGGGCGCATATTCAAGAGGCGACTATCAGAAATCCCTGCGCTTCTATGCAAGAGAGGAATACGGCGAGAAGAACTTCAAATACACCTTCTTTGACAACGCATATCAGGAGAACGGCTCGGGCAAGCAGCTCAAAAAGTTCAAGAAGCTCGTTATGCGAAACGGCGGCAACGACACCACCTACACCAAGTTCAAGGACAGCTATCTCCAGTCGCTCGTGTCTGACAGGGCGTTTGACACGCAGGAGGGCAGGCCTTGTGTAATGTACATAGACGGCGAATACTGGGGTCTTTACACTCTCCAGGAGGACTATGACGACCACTACTTCGAGGAGAACTACGACGTAAACTCCGACGAGGTGGTAGTATACAAAAAGGGCGAGATAGACGAGGGCAACGAGGAAGACATCGAGCTTTTCAATGAGCTGCGCAGCTTCGCAGAGAAGAACGACCTATCAAAGAAAGAGAACTACGACAAGATATGCAAGATGATAGACGTTCAGAGCTTTGCAGACTACATGGCAACCGAGATATACATTCTCAACGAAGACTGGCCGGGCAACAACTACGCTATGTGGCGCACAAGAACTGTAGATGAAGCTAACCCCTATGCCGACGGCAGGTGGAGAATGCTTTTCTACGACACCGAGATGGGCGTTGACCACTACGGCAACGGCTGGACGCATTACAATTCCGACAACCTCAAAAACATACTCAAAAATAACTGGGACGATATGCCTGTTATACTCAACGCTCTGCTCAAAAACAAGAGCTTCAAGGAGCTGTTTGTGACCACGTTTATGGATATCACAAACATAAACTTCAACTACGAGACGACAAAGACAAAGCTCGAACCGTTCATGGCGGCATATTATCCCGAGCTTAAGAAATACTTCGCACGCTTCCCGTCGTGGGCAAACACTTCAAATGCTTCCGACCCGTGCATTTCGAGAATGAAGACATTCCTCAAAAACAGGCCGGCATACGCTGCCACGATGCTCCGGAAAAACCTCGGGCTCTCTGACGCTGTGGCTGTAAGCATAAGCGCTGTCAATCCCGACGGCGGCGAGGTGACTCTTGACGGCTCGGCACTCGATCTGAGCAAGCAGTTCAGCGGCAATTACTTTAACGAATACAAGATCACCCTCACAGCCTCACCCAGGGAGGGCTATACCTTCAAGGGCTGGGCAGGAACATATCAGAGCAGCAAGCAAACGATAACCATATCCCCCAGGGAGGCAGCAGGCTTGCAGGCAGTGTTTGTCAAGGACGGTGAAAAGGTATACTCTGTAAGCATCACAGACGGCACAAACAGCATAGTCACCTATGCAGCAGCCGGCGGTGAGATGTATGTACCCACAGGGCTTTTTGAGAAGAAGGGCTATACATCGGCTCTCCCCTCAGGCAAGGTGACAAAGGATATGAGCGTCAAGGTAACTCAGACCCCTATCACCTACACGGTGCAGCTAAACGCCGGCGGCGGCCTTGGCAGCAGCGTAAAGCAGACGTTCACCTACGACAAGGCAGCAGCGCTCAGCGCCAACAAGTTTACAAGAAACGGCTATGAGTTCGTAGGCTGGGCGACCAAATACGGCGCATCTGTTGCAGAATACAAGGACAAGCAGACAGTCAGGAACTTAAGCGACAAGCAGGGCAAGACTATCAACCTCTACGCTGCGTGGAGAAAGAAGATATCCTTTACTGACATCTCTATCGCAAGCAGCAGCTACTACTATTCAGGCAAAAAGATAACGCCTGCTGTGACTATCTACGACGGCAAGACAAAGCTCAAAGCCGGCACAGACTACAGCATAGTCTATAAAAACAACACCAAGATAGGCAAGGCAACAATTACTATAAAGGGTCTTGGCAAATACACAGGCACAAAGAGCCTAACCTTCAAGATAGTACCCAAAAAGCCGACTGTAAAGAAGGTAACATCGCCCAAGAAGGCACAGCTCAAAGTCACCTGCAGCAAGGTGTCAAATGTAACAGGCTATCAGATCGCTTACTCGACTTCTTCTAAGTTTACAAAGGCGACCACAAAGACGGCAAGCTCAAAGACCACCTCCAAGCTGATAAAGGGGCTCAAAAAGGGCACGACCTACTATGTGAAGATGCGCACCTACAAGACAGTAGGCGGAGTAAAATACTACTCGCCCTACACAAAGGTCACAAAAATAAAGATAAAGAAATAAAGGCACAAAAAGCCGGGCTGTGATGTCATTTCACAGCCCGGTCATTTATGTTATTCGATATCGACTGACAGCGTCGCCTCCTGGCGGTAATTAAAATCCATAAAGCTCACGCCGCCTATCTTTGTCTCGGTGTTTTCAAACCTGCCTGCCTTGCCACGGTAGACCTTCTCCTCCTGC
Source organism: Ruminococcus sp. NK3A76 (assembly GCF_000686125.1). Taxonomy (NCBI): domain Bacteria; kingdom Bacillati; phylum Bacillota; class Clostridia; order Eubacteriales; family Oscillospiraceae; genus Ruminococcus; species Ruminococcus sp. NK3A76. The sequence continues at coordinate 71,923 of NZ_JMMA01000002.1, read as the reverse complement.
TCCTCGTCAGTATCGGAGAAAAGGCGCTTGTATACAAATGTCACGCTGTCCTCAGTCACCTCGGTTATGCGGAAGCGGCGTGAGAAAATATCCTCAGCGTCCCACGGGTCGTATTCGAGTATCTGCATATCGTTGTAGGAAAACTCCCCCACCTTGGCAACAAACCGGCATACAACATGATAAAAATAGCCGTACTTCTTGCAGTCATCTACTATCGTGAGCACCGGAAGGCCATCGGCCTCCTCGTATGCGAGCCTGCCCTCTATGTAGCGCTGGTTTATAACGCTGCCGTCGGCGCAGACATACACGCCCTCGCCGTCCTTTATGCCGTTTTTGAAATAGCCCTTGTATTTGTCGCCGCAGGGATATGTGAACACTCCCCTGCCGTGTATTATGCCGTGCTTCCACTCGCCCTCGTAGCAGCTGCCGTCACGGTAGCTCACCTCGCCGTAGCCCTCGGGGATATCGTTTCTGAAACTGCCGATATACTTATCTCCCTCGGCAGTCTCATAGGTGCCTGCGCCGAAGCGTATGCCGTTGCGGAAATCCCCCTCATAGACAGAGCCGTTGTTATACTGCATAACGCCCTTGCCGTGAGCGAGGAAATGCCGGTTGATATCGCCCTTGTAGAAGTCACCGTTTTTATATCGTATCGTTCTTTGTGCCATAGATCTGTTCCTCCCGAAAGAAGTAAGAGGTCATCTGCCGTCCTTACTGCTTGCCGAAGCCGAGCCTCTTTACGGAATCTATCTTCTCGCTGAACTCCTTCTCCGAGCTTGCCGAAACGAAATCGTCCCTTGTCAGAATGATATCCGTCTTTCCGGCGAGCGAGCAGCGCAGAGCGCCCTTTGACCATGTTCTCTCATAAAGGTTTCTTGAAAACCTTGCATTGGCAAATTCCTTGGACTCAACATACCCGTCGCTTAGAGAGAGGAAGTATCCCTTTGCCTGCTCTTCAAGCTCAGGCTCATATTCAAAGTGCTTTTTGACCATCTGCATGAATATCTCAAAGAGCTGCTGCTTGGTGTAGCTCTTGAATTCGAGCAGATAAGGCATTCTGCTGCGAAGACCGGGGTTTACCTTCATCAGGCTGTCCATTTCCTCGGTGTAGCCTGCCATGACCACCAGCATATCGTCACGGTGGTTCTCCATTTCAGCAACGAGCGTTGCGAGCGCCTCCTTGCCGAAGTTCGAGCCGTTGTATTTGCCCTCATCGAGCGCATATGCCTCGTCTATAAACAGCACCGAGCCGTAAGCATCACGGCAGATAGAGGCGGTCTTGACGGCAGTCTGCCCCTCGTATTCAGCGACAAGGTCTCTTGCGCCGTATTCAAAGAAGCCGCCCTTGCGCAGCACGCCTTCCTCACGGAGTATCTGGCCTATTATTCTCGCAACGGTGGTCTTGCCCGTACCGGGAGCGCCTGTAAAGCGCATATGTATACACGGCCTGTCGAGCTTTTCATTCTTAAGGGATACCTTGACCTGAGCCACAATCTCCCTGACACGGTTCGTTATCTCCTCCATGCCGATAAGCTCGGCAAGTGCATCATAGCCTGTCGCCTTGTTCTTGAGCTTATCAAGGAAGCCTTCAAGGTCAGCAGCTGAAACAGTGTCCGACTCTGCCTCCTCGCCCTTGTATTCAAGCCCTGCGACAAAGGCGGATTTCTGGAGTATTATCTCCTGCGCTATCTTCACAGCCGTCTTGAAGCCGTAAAAGCGCCCGTCCATCTTCTCACGGTATATCTTTTCCCTGACAAGGTCAAATATCGAAACGTCAGGCGTGAAGCCACGGTCTGACATGATATTCCACACCGTTTCCATAAGCACGCAGTCATGCAGAGGGGGTATCTGTACTACCTTTAAAAGCATCATATCAGAAAGTATGCCTGCCACCTCGTCAAGCACCTTCTTTTCAAGGAAGGGTATCCTGAAAGCGAACACATAGCTGTCCTGATAGGGTTCGAGACGTCTTAAAAACGTCCTCAGCTGGTCATACTTGCGCCCGTCAAGGAAATAGGATATATCAAGGCCTATTATGTTATACTGATTGCTGTCCGAGTCGCCGCGCAGCGTGTCAAGCACATCATCGGGAGATGCGCAGCCGTCCTTGTCCTCCTCGCCGAGCGTCATCTCGATGTAGTAGGTCCTGCTGTCATACTGCTCCTCGGGGTATATCCTTTTCTTATGCAGATAGTCGCCGAGGGATATAAAAAGCGTCGAAAAGCCGCAGCCGCCGTCGGCAGCTATAAGGTAGTTGCGCTTTCTCATCACGTCAAGAGCATTGTGCTGTGCAAGCAGGGGTATGGTGCTGCCTAGCTCTGTTATAAGGCTTATATACTCGTCAGCGCCGTAGGTGTTGTTGTATATAGTCTTTACGACCTCGTTTATCTCGTCATCGTCATCTTCAGCGAGCTCGCTTATGTATACAGAGCGTATTCCTGCCTCGCTCTCATGCACCTCTGCCCAGGCCTTTCTCAGAAGGCTCTCGCACTCGGCCTTTGTCCGGGCTGTCAGAATAAAGCTCGCAAAGCTGAAGCGGTACATCACTCTTTCCGCAGCGCACTCCTCAGGCAGCTTGTCGAGCAGAGCCATGCTGTATCCGCCGAGCTCCGACAGACGCTCTGATGCAAATTCGTTATCCACAGATATCCTTGCTATATACTTCCCCATGATATTCTCCTTATGCTACTACTCTGTTCTTGCCGGTCTTCTTGCCGGTGTAGAGCTTTTTATCTATCTTGTTTATCCATTCGTCGAGCGATTCTCCGCTCTGCCTCGGAGCCATGCCCACCGTCACCGTGACGTTTATGGTCTCGCCCTCAGTGACTACAGGCTCACAGCCTATGTCATAGCGCATACGTTCAAGTATCGCCATAGCATATTCCTCGTCTGCACGGATATATATAAGGAACTCCTCGCCGCCCCATCTTGCTATATCGCAGCCCGGGCAGGCGTTTTTCATCTTTGAGCTTATAGTTCTGAGCACATCGTCACCGGCGTTATGGCCGTAGGTGTCGTTTATCTTCTTGAAATCATCTATATCCGCCATAGCAAGTATGCCGGCTGATGCGTCCTCCGGCAGCACCGAGAGCTTTTCAAGCATATAGTGTCTGTTGTAAAGCTCTGTCAGGCGGTCTCTGTGCGCCATTTTGCTGAGCTTTATCTCCGACTTGATGATAGAGCGGATAAGGTAGTTGCTATATCCCACAAGGTAGCCGAACACCGTGAAGGAATTAAATAACATAAAGCCTGTCGCATACTTATTCCCTCTGTCAAACACCGGCCCGTGCTCTGAGACATAGCCCATGAACAGGAAATAGAAAAGCGCTATGCCAATGGCGATAAACAGCGATTTAACGCCATTGCGCCCGAGCTTGAAGGACATATACTCGACGACATAGACGACCGGTATCATCGAGAAACAGTAGAAGTGGAAGCCGTAGCCTGTGCCGAGACAGACCGTCGCCACCCCCATATACAAAGTCATCCAGCCGTAAACGAGCCACAGATATATCTCCAGCTTTTCTTTATAGATAAGATAAAAGCACGCTACATAAACAAGCGCTGTCGGTATACTGAAATAAACGAGAAACGGAACATCTATCAATATAAAAAACGTCATAAGTGCAAAAACTGTAGCAAGAATAATACCGGTGACAGCATAGGCTATCTTCTTAGCGCTCGATATTTCCAAAAAGCATACGCCTCCTTTACCGAAAAATAGTTGTATTTATAATATTATAACACATTCCGGACAAATTTGCAACAAAAACAGTTTATCGCCCCCGACAAAAGCAGGCGGCTTTTTTTGTGGAATATGTAGAAAACCAGCGTATCTGCGTTATCGTCTTCAATCGCCTTTCCCTGTATTGACTATAACGCTTCAATATGCTATAATGATTAAGGCAACACCGCACGACCACCGGCTCTGGCATTTGTGTGCCATCTGCTTGCCGAATTTCCGTCATAATACCCAATTTCCCCTTGTTTTACGCCAGTAAAACTGCGGCAAAAATGGGCATTCTGACGAAAATTCGGACGGCGCATCTGACACACAATGGTCGTGCGGTGTTGCCTTAAAAACAACGACCTATAAAAGCGAGGAAATGAAAATGAACGACTCTTTATCTCTTGCCGCAGCATATAATGACTATTTCAAGATAGGCGCAGCCGTATCCTCCTACACTGCCGGGGTGTTTAAAGACATTCTCGGGCAGCATTTCAACAGCATCACCCCGGAGAATGAGCTGAAATATTCCGAGACCGAGCCTGAGGAGGGGCGCTTTACCTTTGAGGAGGCTGACAAGATATTTGACACGGCAAGGGCTCTTGGCATAAAGGTGCGTGCTCACGCTCCGGTATGGCACACACAGACCCCAGACTGGATGTATCTTGACGGCGACAAGCCTGCCGCCCCCGAGCTTATCTACGAGCGCATAGAAGCCCACACAAAGGCTCTCTGCGAGAGATACAACAATGATGTCTATGCGTGGGACGTTGTCAACGAGGCGGCCTGCGACAAGGAAAACGAGCTAAGCCATATTTACCGTGACAGCAGATATTTCGGGCTGTGCGGCGAGAGCTTTATTGAAAAGGCCTTCAAGGCTATGGATAAATACTCGCCAGATGCGCAGCTTTTCTATAACGACTACAGCGAATGCATTCCCGAAAAGCGTGAGAGGATAGTCAGGATAATAAGAACACTCCAGGACAAGGGCTGCCGCATTGACGGCATGGGTATGCAGCAGCACCACTTCGCAGCGCCCGATTATGACGAGATAAAGCGCTCGATAGAGGTGTATGCTTCCCTCGGGCTGAGACTGCACATAACCGAGCTCGACGTTTCGCTCATGGCGACGCTCAATATGGGCAAGGAGCGCTTAAAGCCCGGCGACCCCGGCTTCTCCGACTACATAAAGGAAGCGATGCGCCCCACCCCCGAACGCCTTGCCGGGATAAACGACATCTATCTCAGGCTCTTTGAGATATACCGCAGCTACCGTGACGTTATCGACTGCGTGACCACTTGGGGTGTGGCTGATGACTTCACATGGCTTGATGGCTTCGGGCTTGGCGAGGGCATACCGAAGGTAAAGCAGTTCCCGCTGCTGTTTGACACAGAGCATAGCCCCAAGCCCTGCGTCGCAGCTCTCTGCGAGGCGGTAAAATAGTGTATATATACAAAAGCCTGCCCACGGGATGATCCCCGTGAGCAGGTTTGTTTTTCTATATGATTCAGCTGAGCTCAAACATACCTGTGTAGAGCTGGTAGTATTTGCCTCGCTGTGCGATAAGGTCGTCATGGTCGCCACGCTCGATTATCTTGCCGTGCTCGAGCACCATGATAGCGTTCGAGTTTCTTACAGTCGATAAACGGTGTGCGATAACGAATACCGTTCTGCCTGCCATGAGCTGATCCATGCCCTTTTCGATAAGCGCCTCTGTTCTCGTGTCGATAGAAGATGTAGCCTCATCGAGAATGAGCACCGGCGGGTCGGCAACAGCGGCTCTTGCTATGGCAAGAAGCTGTCTCTGACCCTGCGAGAGGTTTGCGCCGTCGCCTGTGATGACGGTATTATATCCCTCAGGCAGATGCTTTATGAAGCTGTGCGCATTTGCGAGCTTTGCGGCCTTAATGCAGTCATCATCTGACGCATCGAGCTTGCCGAAGCGTATGTTGTCCATTACCGTTCCTGTGAAAAGGTGGGTATCCTGTAAAACCATCGAAAGCGAGCGCCGCAGGTCTGCTTTCTTTATCTTGTTGATGTTTATGCCGTCGTAGCGTATCTTGCCGTCAGGCACATCGTAGAAACGGTTTATGAGGTTTGTGATAGTCGTCTTGCCTGCACCTGTCGAGCCAACAAAGGCTATCTTCTGCCCGGCCTTTGCATAGAGGGTTATGCCGTTTAGGACCGTCTTGTCAGGCTCATAGCCGAAGGTCACGTCGTCAAATTCCACCCTGCCTTCGAGCCTGGTGTAGGTTATATCGCCTGTAGCCTGGTGGGGGTGCTTCCATGCCCACATACCTGTTCTGTGGTCAGCCTCGACAATGTTGCCGTTCTCGTCTTCCTTTGCATTGACAAGGGTAACGTAGCCCTCGTCAGTCTCGGGTGTCTCGTCGATTATCGTGAACACTCTCTCAGCGCCTGCAAGTGCAGAGAGCACCGAGTTGAACTGCTGGGATATCTGCTGGATAGGCATAGCGAAGTTTCTTGTGTACTGCAAAAATGCTATTACCGTGCCGACAGTGAACACGCCGCTGAATGTATGAACGCCCTTGATAGCCATGATACCTCCGATGATAGCAGTTATCGCATAGTGGATATAGGAAAGGTTGTTCATGAGCGGCCCCATGATGCTCGCAAAGGTGTTAGCTCTTGTGGCTGCCTTTCGCAGGTCGTCGTTGATGCCGTCGAACTCTCTTTTTGCCTTGTCCTCGTGGCAGAATACCTTTACTACCTTGACGCCCTCTATCATTTCCTCGATATAGCCGTTTGCACGGCCTACGTTTTTCTGCTGCTCCTTGAAATATGCGCCCGAGCGTGAGCCGATGAAGGCTGTGAGCTTAACTATCACGAAGAAAAGCAGTATAACGATAAGTGTGAGCTGCCAGCTGTAGTATATCATCATGACAAACACGCCGGTGACTGTGATAGCCGCCGAGATAAAGCTCGCAAGAGAGTTTGAGAGCATTTCTCTTAATGTATCAACATCGTTTGTATAGCGGCTCATTACCTCGCCGTGGGTGTGCGTGTCAAAAAAGCGTATCGGCAGCGCTTCCATTTTCGTGAAAAGGTCTACCCTTATCTTATAGAGCGCCTTGGTGGAAACATTGAGCATAATCCTTGCATAGCAGAAGGTGGAAAGTGCGCCAATTACATAGATAACACTCATTATAGTAAGCGTCTTGACGAGCTTGCTTATGCCCTCGTCTGTCTTGCCTTCGAGCATAGGCTTGATGCAGTCATCTATCACCTTTTGCAGGAAAGATGTGCCGATAACAGATGCAAGCGCCGATATTATGATAAACACGACAACGAGCATGATAAGCGGCTTGAACTCTCTCATATAGGAGAATATGCGCCTGATAGTCACGCCGACGTTCTTTGGTTTTTCAAGCGGCCTTTGTCCTCTGCCGCCGGGGCCTCCGCCTCTCGGTCCTGCCATCAGTCATCATCTCCCTTCTGCTGTGAGTCATAGACTTCCTTATAAACAGCGTTTGTTTTGAGCAGCTCGTCGTGAGTGCCTATGCCGTCTATCTCGCCGTCCTCTAATACGATTATCCTGTCAGCATCCTTTACCGAGGATATACGCTGTGCGATAATGATAGTCGTGGTGTCGTCAAGCTGTTCCTTGAAAGCCTTTCTTATCTTTGCGTCAGTTGCAGTATCGACTGCACTTGTCGAGTCGTCAAGTATCAGTATCTTAGGCTTTTTGAGAAGCGCTCTTGCAATACACAGCCTCTGCTTCTGGCCGCCGGATACATTTACGCCGCCCTGGCCGAGGTCAGTTTCATAGCCGTCGGGGAAGCTGTTGATAAACTCATCAGCACAGGCCGCCTCGCAGGCCTTTTCTATCTCCTCGTCAGTAGCCTCAAAGTTGCCCCAGCGCAGGTTCTCTCTGATAGTGCCTGAGAAAAGAACGTTTTTCTGGAGCACCACTGAAACTTCCTCACGCAGGTTTGCGAGCTTGTATTCCTTGACATTTCTGCCGCCTACCAGCACCTCACCGGAGGACACATCATAAAGTCTCGGGATAAGAGAAACAAGCGTCGTCTTGGCAGAGCCGGTAGCACCAATGATACCTATCGTCTCGCCCGAGTGTATGCTCAGGTCAACATTTCTGAGCACCGCTTCCTCTGCCGATTCATTATAGCTGAAGCAAACGTTTCTGAATTCGATAGAGCCGTTCTCGACCTTGACATCAGATGCATCATCGTCTGTGATGTCGGGGTCTTCTTCAAGCACCTCGACTATTCTCGTGATAGATGCTCTTGAAATAACAAGCATCATAAATATCATAGACACCATCATCAGCGAGCCGAGTATCTGGTTAATATAGGTGATGAAAGTAGAGAGCTCACCTATCTGCATATCGCCGTCAACTACCATGTTTCCGCCGAACCAGAGCACAGCGACGATAGTTGCATACATCGTTATCTGCATTATCGGCTGTGTGAGGATAACTATCTTTTCAGCTGCGAGCTGAGCTTTCCTTACAAGGTCTGCGCTGGTGGTGAACTTCTTGTTCTCATAGTCTTCTCTTACGAATGCCTTGACAGCACGGATACCTATAAGGTTTTCCTGAACGTCAGAGTTCATCTTGTCGTAACGTTCGAGCATCAGCTTGAAACGGGGGTGCGCATTAGTCATTATAAGCACCATTGCAAGTGCAAGTATCGGCACCGACACAAGGAATACCATTGACAGGTCAGGCTTTACCTTTACTGCCATGATAAGTGCGCCCACGAGCATTACAGGCGCTCTGAATGCCATTTTGATGAACATCAGGAATGAGTTCTGCACCATATTCACGTCTGTGGTAAGACGTGTAACGAGCGATGCGGTCGAGAATTTGTCGATATTCTTAAACGAGAAATCCTGCACCTTATTAAAGAGCTTGTTTCTCAGGTTCTTTGAAAAGCCCATGCTGGCCTTTGCGCCGAAATAAGCACCGAGTGAACCGAACATCATAGACACGCACGCCATGAACACCATAAGCAGACCCATTTTCACGGTATATGATGTTCCGCCGTCGCCTTCGATGCCGACATCGACTATCTTTGCCATAACAAGGGGGATAAGAACCTCCATACCGACCTCGCCTATCATAACGAGCGGTGTGAGTATCGTGTATTTTTCATACCCCTTGATACACCCAAACAGCTTTTTTATCAAGTGTTATCAGTCCTTTCGTTTGTTTTTTTATCATCAAGAGCTTTAGCTATCTTTTCAAGAAGTATCTGCAGGCTCTCTGTCTCTTTTTTGGTGAGCGTATGGTCTATGAGCTCGCCGAGCTCTGATATTATCTTTTGCTCTGCAAGCGCCACATCAAGGCCGTGCGGTGTGAGCTCGACATATTTTGCCCTTGCATCAGCATCGCTTGCGCTGCGGCTTATCAGGCCGTTCTTTTCAAGGTGGGCAAGCACCGAGGTTATCGTCGAGCCACGCCTGCCGAAGGCTTTGAGCTCGCTCTGCGCTATCCTGTGCCCCGGGGAATGGGATATCCTCACAAGCAGCTTTGCCTGCGAATGCGTCACATCATACTCTGCCATGAGCTGCCGGTTGTTTATCACATCGAGCCTGTGCGCTATAAAGTCGAGCAGCACCGGCTTTTGTCTGATAAAATCCGCCTCAGACATCTCATCGGCTCTTTTCTTATCCTCCAAAAAAACACCTCCTGCGCAATAATTCGATATCTAACTATTTACATTATACTCCTTTTTCAAAAAAAGGTCAATACCCCGCCCGACGAAAAATAGTTTGATATCGAATTATTATTTTGTGCATAATGACAACATGATAAAAACCGCCCCACAGCGTATGCCATGGGGCGGTGTATGGGTGTTATGGAAAAGGCTGTTACTGCAAGGCCCGACCTCGTTTTACAAGACCCTTCCGGTGTGACCGGCAGCATTTTTTATCACTTCTCAGCCGGCTCCCACTTACATCTTACGGGAGAAACGATAGAGCCGTCTTTCTTCATAGCAGCCATAGCCCTGTCAACGACCTTGCGGTCAAGACCTGTAAGCTCGGCTATCTTGCCTGCGTTCAGCGGCTCGCCTGCTTTTTTCATAGCTTCGAGTATCTGTTCCTTTTCTGCCACTTTAAGCACCTCCGTTTATATGGATATTTCTTCTTTGCTGTATCACACCTGCATATTCAGCCAGTTCCGGAGACCTATCTTTTCTATCAGTTCAAGCTGCTGCTCAGCCCAGTACATATCTTCTTCCTCGTCCTGATAATACACCTTAATGATACTTTGAAATGATTATAAAAAGTCGGCTGCGACATACCGCAGTTGCTTGTTATATCGGTTATTGTGATCTTGTCGATACGCTTACTCATAGCAAGCTCCAGAAAGGACTCGGCAAGAATATCCTTTGTGGTTTTTCTTTTCATTGCGTTTTCTCTTAAGGCAATACCGCACGACCATTGTATGTCAGTATACGTTGTTTCAGCAAAGCTGAAACGTCAGATTTTTCGTCAGATTGCCCAAATGCGACGCAGTTTTGCTGACGCAAGACAAGGAGTATTTGGGTGATATGACATAAAAATTTGCAAGTAGATGGCATACAAAGGCATTAGCCGGTGGTCTTGCGGTGTTGCCTTAAACGTTTTCGCTTTTCATGTATTCATCCATTTTGCTGAATACCTTTTTGGTGAATGCGACAGCTTCAATGACCGTTTTCGGGCCGGATACAATGTCTCCTGCGGCAAATACTCCGGGACGTGTCGTTTCCCCGTATTCATTTACATCAAGAAGTCCTCTCTGTGTCAGCTTTACACCTGCGGCTCTCATATCTGCGCCGGGTCCCTGACCGATAGCGATTATAACCGAATCAGCCGGCACATCGAAAACGTCTGAATAATCTTCTTCAAAGCTGACGCTGCCATCAGCATTCTCTATCCTATTTACACGGACGCATCTGACGGAGTCCTCATTTATACGGACAGCCTGCGCAAAGTGGATAAATTCCACCCCTTCAAGCTGCGCCATTTCGACTTCTTCATGGTTTGCCGTCATGTTTTCTTCCCCCATAAAATGAAGTATAGTAACGTGAGAATGTGACCGCCTGATAGCAGTTCTCGCAGCATCGATAGCAACATTGCCTGCACCGACGACTGCGACTGTGTTTCCAAGGTCAAATGCTGACGGCGATTTCAGATAGTCTACTGCAAAGTGGACGTGTCCGAGCGTTTCTCCTAAAAGGCCTAACTTGTTGGGTCTGCCGGTGCCTGTTGCAACAAATACCGCTTTATATCCGTCCGGGAAAAGGTCTTCTATCATTATGTTGGTGCCTATTCTTGTGTTCGGCCGGAAGTGCAGACCCATTTTAAGCATGATATCCTTATACATATCCAGTATCTCTCTCGGAAGTCTGAACGGAGGGATACCGTATTTCAATACGCCTCCGATACTGTCCTCCGCCTCGAAAAGCGTAACATCATAACCGCTGCGAAGCAGCAAAAGAGACATCGTTATCCCTGCAGGACCTGAGCCGGCAACGGCGACCTTGATCCCGTTCTTTTTTATCTTGGGAATATCGAATGTTTCAAGATAAAACCTTGAAACGAATTCTTCGATACGGTAAAACATTACAGGTTCGCCTTTTATCCCACGCACACAGTGACCCAAGCAGTTCCTTTCATGCGGACAGATTATTGAAGTAATGGCGGAAAGCGGATTGTTGTAAAAAAGCACTTCACCCGCTTCTCTGATCTTACCCTCAAGAAACAGATCAACTACCCGTGGAACGTCCGTTGCAGCAGGGCAATTTGCTGAGCACAATGGTTTTTTGCATTTCAGACATCTTTCCGCTTCCTGTTTTATCGACGACATAGATTATTCCTCCCCAAAAAGCTATATTTCATTCTTTATCCTCCAGATCCATTCTGAAAGACCAGTTTTTGATAGTTTTTGCTTTGTATTCAAGCGTTTCTTCTTTTATCAGCGTGAACCCGTTATTAGTATAAAAGTCCACATTTTTCTCAGAATTGGTAGTAACGGTTATCAGATTTCCGCCACTTGATCTTACCAACGGGATAACGAGATCCTTTATCTCTGACTTGAACCGGTCTTCAAAAGCTCCCCAAAAAAGAGGATATCCAACAAAAGACTCTGTGAAGACCTTTAATACCTCAGCTTCATATGAGCTTACATAACGCTTATACTCAATCATACTCATATTCTCCCAATGAACTGTAACATACTCCGAGAATATTATAACATAATTCACAAAAAAGTCAACAGCCTATTGCATTGGATCTTTCCCATCTGCTCTATATGGTTAGGCTCCATTAAACCTTCATTTGCGGCGGATTTAAGAAATCTGTCTGAAACCGGGCTATCCATAATACTTCATTCCTCTGTAGTTAAAAAAAGTGAATAGTGAACAGTACAAAAACGCCCTGAAAGGTATTCTGAACTATTCACTATTCACTTTTGGCTATAAACCAAGCCCCCGGCGCATTAGCGACGAGGGCGTATATGTGAGTGGCGAACGGAAAAGATGACATTCTTATTATTTGTTTTTTACTGTTTTTAGTGAAGCGATAAGTATTTTCTTTATTTCAAGACAATCGCAAAGCATAGACTCGCCGTGTTCTTTTTCAATGTATTCTGACAGTATAAGAAGTCTGAGCCAATACTCCGTCTCGGCTGTCTCTTTCAATGCTATCTGCATTTTAGATATAAAATCGTTTGTGCTTACTCCATAAGCTGCTTCATTAGCATTTGCACCAATGGAGGTGCCGCTCCTTATTATTTGTTTTGAAATAATACTTTCCTTTTTCTCTTTGGTTAGATATTGATATAGCTTAACTATCCGAGCAGCAAATTTCAGTGATTTATCAAGAAGCGGATTGTATTCCATAATATCAGCCCCAATAATTTAGTGAATAATGAAAAATGAATAATGAATAGTGAATAATACAGAAACGCCCAATTCAGCATTCTGCATTCTTCATTATTCATTATTCACTATTCATTAAGCCCCCGGCGCATTAGCGACGAGGGCGTTTCTGGTGGGAGAGGATGGATTCGAACCATCGAAGCTAGAAGCAACAGATTTACAGTCTGCCCCCTTTGGCCACTCGGGAACTCTCCCAATATTAAATTAGAAAAAATGGAGCTGGTGGACGGACTCGAACCCCCGACCTGCTGATTACAAATCAGCTGCTCTACCAACTGAGCTACACCAGCGTTATTCGCTATTCGTGTTTGGCAACATATCTATTTTAGCACAATATTGTCCGGATGTCAAGCGTTATTTATAATCTTTACAAATTGTTCATATACAGCTGTTTTCTTTGTAGCCATTGTCGCATTTAACAAACAATCGGCTCATATCTTGTCATTATTTACAAAGAATTTCTTTGGCTGTCACATTATGCTCACGGGAGGTGTCTTTATATACAGAGACTTGCAGCATCTTATAAATAATGCTATACTGAAATAAAGAGGAGGAATGTGCATATGCTGGCTGTGATGGCGCTGATAGACAACGATGCTGACAGGGAGCTGTTTGGGCAGATGTTTGAAAAGTATAAAAGCCGGGTCTATCTGACAGCTTACCGTGTGCTGTCAAGCGAAACACTTGCCGAAGAAGCCGCACAGGATACTTTCTTTCTGCTGGCAAAAAGCTTTGCTCTGCTAAAGACACTAAAGCCGCCCCAGCGTGAGCTGTATATTCTTATGACTGCAAAGCATACTGCCCTGAATAACCGCAGAAGCGAGAAAAAGCACCTTGCCTGCGAGCCTGTGAGCGAAGAGATACTTGACAACAGCAGTCTTGGCGACTATGAGCGTGCGGATATCCGTGCAGCGCTGGAGGAACTTGCCTTTGATGACAGAGCGGTTCTGTATCTGCACTATGTGATGCGCCTTGATTATAAGGCAGTCGGCAAAGCGCTCGGGATCACGGCATCAGCCGCAAGAAAGCGTGCCCAGTATGCAAGAGCACGCTTTAAGACCTGTCTGGAGGAAGGAAATAACAATGGATAAAAGAGATATACTTGCCGCCGAACTGACGGCGGTGTTTGAAGGTGAGCTTGCCCTGCCGAAAGCAGAGACAGAGCATATCTTTTCACACAAATTCAATAAAAAGATGTCACGCCTTATCAATGCTTTTCCGAGCAGAGCGGCGGTTTTTGCCGTGCAGCACAGAAGGCGCACCTGTGTATATGCTGCGCTGCTGGCAATTGCTATTCTGTCGCCCTTTGTTTACCGTGGCTTTATCGGCGTTTTCACACCAATGAGCGAGGATGATCCGCCGCCGCAGGGCTATGTCGAAATGCAAGGCGACTATGACATCTACGGAATGTACATAGAATACGCTCAGAGCTTCCATACCAAGCACGGGCCGTTTTTCTATAATGCTTCCCCCGACCTTACGGGCAAGATACACCCCGAGCCTTCACCGAACAGTATGTCGGTACGGGCTGCGCACATCTCCGACGGCAGATGCAAAAGCGATGCATTGCTGATAGTAAATATCAAAGACGACGGCGAGGTGAGAAAGCACGAGCTGACAAACGACAATATCCTATACACCGAGGCCGAGGTGATATATGACATTGAAGATAAAAACAGCGAGCTCAGTCCTAAAATGACCGTGACCCTCAGCCTGAATCTCGGCTGGGAAACCGACAGCATACGTTTTGAAAAGGGCAGGCGTATGCTCGTTATGGGGACAAAGCTCAACGACGGCAGCTATAGTCCTGTGTGGGGGCTTGACTCCTGCTTTTATATAAACGACAGCGGTGTGCAGTGTACAGAGCTTGCCGAGGGTACAGCCGATATCACCGTCACAAGCCTGACCGACACCCCTGCCTGCACAAAATACGACGGTCTGCCGTTATATGCTGCGGTGTACGATATGCAAAACGGCGAGGATATCCTCGATCACGAAAATGGCGACAGCAAATAACACTTATACGGTAATATAAAAAAGGAGCTTTCACAGCTCCTTTTTTGTTTATTGCTTGTTATACTTCTTTACAAAATCCGTGAGCTTGTTGTAGGTCTCAGCGGATATGACGTGTTCGACCTGGCAGGCGTCCTCAGCGGCGTTCTCCTCGCTGACATGAAGGATATCCTTAAAGAACTCCGTCAGCAGACAATGCCTGCCGTAAACGTCCTCTGCCTTCTCTCTGCCTACATCTGTGAGCAGCAGCGAGCCGTCCTTCTCGACGGTAATGAATCCCCCTTCTTTCAGGAGCGAGACTGCCCTGCTTACGCTCGGCTTTGAGAAACCAAGCTCATTTGCAACATCTATTGATCTTACCTGCGCCTTGCGCTTTCCTATCACGAGGATCGCTTCAAGATAATCCTCGCCCGATTTACGAAGTGACATTACCGATCATCCCTTTCTTTACAGCAAGAGTAATTATTCCTCCACAGTTCTGATGTGGAGCTCCTCAAGCTGGCTTTCATCTACCACTGCCGGGCACTGGCTCATAAGCTCGCTTGCATTCTGCACCTTCGGGAATGCAGTTACGTCTCTTAAGCTCTGTGTGCCGCAGATTATCATAGCTATTCTGTCAAGGCCTATGCCCATGCCGCCGTGCGGAGGTGCTGCATACTTATACGCATCAACAAGGAAGCCGAACTTCTGCTCGATCTCCTCCTTGCCCATGCCAAGCAGCTCGAACATCTTCTCCTGCAATGCACAGTCGGTTATTCTCATAGAGCCCGATGAGAGCTCGACACCGTTGAGAACAAGATCCCACGCCTTTGCTCTTACCTTGCCGGGGTCGCTTTCAAGATACTCGATGCACTCCTCCATAGGCATGGTGAAGGGGTGGTGCATAGCTACCCACTTGCCTGTCTCCTCATCAAGCTCGAAGAAAGGCATCTCTGTTATCCAGAGGAAATTATACTTGCTCTCGTCGATAAGCTCTAATCTCTTGCCCATGATAAGACGCAGTGCGCCGAGTGTCG
The DNA here is from genome assembly GCF_000686125.1 of Ruminococcus sp. NK3A76. Classification (NCBI taxonomy): domain Bacteria; kingdom Bacillati; phylum Bacillota; class Clostridia; order Eubacteriales; family Oscillospiraceae; genus Ruminococcus; species Ruminococcus sp. NK3A76. The sequence goes on along the minus strand of NZ_JMMA01000002.1, from coordinate 56,260 downwards.
GCAGAGTCACCTTATCCTTGTCGGCCACGATGATAACAACGTCGCCCTTCTCTGCACCGACAGCTGCGAGCATAGCTTCGAGCTCGCCTTCCTTCATAAACTTGGCAAACGAGCAGCTCGGTGCGTCCTCGACCCACCTTACATAAGCAAGGCCTTTAGCGCCTATGCCCTTTGCGTGCTCTGTGAGCTTGTCTATCTCTTTTCTTGTATAAACTGATGCTGCATTCTTTGCAACGACTGCTCTTACCGAACCGCCGTTGTGTACTGCGCCATTGAACACTACAAAATCAGTCTTCCCTGCCCAGTCAGAGATATCCTGTATCTCCATGCCGAAGCGTGTGTCAGGCTTATCCGAGCCGTAGCGGTTCATAGCGTCTGCAAATGTAAGTCTCGGGAGCGGAAGTGTTACGTCCTTGCCGAGAACCTCCTTGAAGAGCCTGCTTACGAAGCCCTCGATGCACTCCTGTATATCCTCCTGATCCACGAAGGACATTTCAAGGTCTATCTGTGTGAACTCAGGCTGTCTATCTGCTCTTAAGTCCTCGTCACGGAAGCATCTTGCAAGCTGGATATAGCGGTCAAAGCCGGATATCATGAGCAGCTGCTTGTATATCTGCGGAGACTGCGGCAGAGCGTAGAACTTGCCGGGGTGAACTCTCGAAGGAACAAGGTAGTCTCTTGCACCCTCGGGGGTGGACTTCATAAACATAGGTGTCTCTATCTCGATAAAGCCGTTCTCGTAGAAATAGTCTCTTGCGACCTTGGCTATATTATGTCTTGTGATGATGTTGTTCTGGAGCCTCGGGTTTCTCAGGTCGAGGTAGCGGTATTTGAGCTTTAATTCCTCATTTACCTTATCAGAGTTTGTCACCTCAAAAGGTGTTGTCTCAGCACGGGAGAGCACACGAAGGTCGGTAACGTGTATCTCTATCTGGCCTGTTTTGAGCTTGTCATTAACGCTCTCACGCTTTTTGACCTCGCCCTTTGCCATAAGCACGTCCTCAGCTCTTACTGTCTGTGCCTTTGCAAATATTTCTCTGTCTGTCTCGTCATTGAAGGTCAGCTGCACAAGGCCTGTCCTGTCACGCAGGTTGATGAAGATAAGGTTGCCCATATCTCTTACTCTGTCTGTAAATCCGCAGACAACTACCTCCTGCTCGTCATTCGGCACCTCGCCGCAGTAATGTGTTCTTTTCAGACCCTTCATAGTGTCGTTCATTGTATTTTACTTCCTTTCGGTAAATTTACTATTGACAATCGTTATTTAAAATGCTATAATATAAGTAACAAAGAGGTGCCTGCGGTAAGCGGTCTCCTCCAAAGACTGGTTTTTATAAGTAACCGCCTTATTCGGAGTAAGGCGGTTATTTCTTTTTGTTATTGCAAATACCGACCACAATATCAATTATGGTGGCTATCAATAAAAGTAACGTAAGTACCTCTATTACTGACATTCTTGCTCACCTCCTTGCGGAGGAAAAATCTGACCGCCAAAAAATAAAGAGTTTTACGGTTTTGCTTGCAAAATCGCTGATCAGATCAGCGAAGTAAAACTCTGGAGTGTCCGTTAAGGACACTCCAGACACCCGTGCTATAATTATACCACAGGTGTCTTTTTTTGTCAAATTATGCTACAGGCTCTCGATAAACGCCCTTATCACCTTTTTCTTGCCCTTGTCAAAGAAAAGCACGAACACGCCGAGAAGCAGCAGAACTGTCCCTGCGATAAACGCAGCCGTATTGTCAAGCGACAGGGCTATCAGTGCAAACATAAAAGTTATAACTACCCACACCGCCCCGAAAATATAGGCGGAAAGCGGCTTTCTGAAATGCCCGGATATCTTTGTGCCCTTGCCGTTCTTTGTGAGTTTCCCGTAAAAGCCCACCGAGCCGGTATCACGCTTGCCTGCCTCGTGGTAGAAGACGCTGAACCTGTCCTCGCCGCTGCGGCAGCCGTAAAACACCGACTGGGTCTTATACTTCTTGATGAATCTCGAGTTTGCCATGACGTTGGCGCTCGGGCGTTTTTGTATAAGTTCGCCGTCGAGCTTCCTTGCTATTTGCTTGACTGAGCCTGAGCTCTCATGCTCGAAGGAGACGGGTAATATTATAAGCATTTATTCCTTGTCCTCATAGTCCTCAGGGCGGAAGGGCTTTTCATTTATCCTTATCTCACCGCCGCCTGCAAGAGGATTTGCGAGCATTCCGTAGATAGTGCCACACATAGCGCACTGGAACTGGTGAAATATCCTGCCGGAATAGAACTTGCCGTCCTGGTCTACCACCTTGTCAAGTGGGCAGGTCTGGTAAAGCATCTCGACATTGCCCTGCACGAGCATATTCGTAACAGCATTTACCGCCATGATATATTCCATAGGGTTCTTAAACTCTATAAGAGGTATGTTTTCGCAAATAGGGCATCTCATTTCTGTTCTTCCTCCCTATCGAGCTTATCAAAGATACTTGCCATGAGAAGGTCGGAGAACTTATCACCGAAGCTGTCATCAAGCGCAAGCTCTGTCTGCTCGCCTGTAGTCATATTTTTGACCTTAACGGTCTTCTGTTCAAGCTCATTGTCACCGAGCACGATGACGAATTTAGCGCCTATCTTATCAGCATACTTCATCTGCGCCTTGAGCGAGCGGCCTATAAGGTCATATTCGGTATAGAAGCCCTCCTCACGCAGCCTTGCCACGAGAGAGGCGGCAGCTCTTGCAGCCTTGTCGCCCATAGGTGCGATATAGAGCTCGCAGCCCGAGGGCTGTTCAAACTCTACACCCTGGCTCTCCATTGTAAGGATAAGACGCTCCAAGCCCATGCCGAAGCCGAGCGCCGGTGTGGGTGCTCCGCCCAAAGTCTCGATAAGACCGTCGTAGCGTCCGCCGCCGCACACTGTACCCTGTGCGCCGATATCTGTAGTTATGAATTCAAACACCGTCTTGGTGTAGTAGTCAAGGCCTCTTACTATCTTGGGGTTTATCGAATACTCTATATTCATAGCCTTAAGGTTTTCCTGAAGCTCGTTAAAGTGCTCTTTGCACTCATCGCAGAGGTAATCGAGTATCACAGGTGCGTCCTTTGCTATCTCAGAGCATATGGGTGACTTGCAGTCGATTATCCTCATGGGGTTCTTGTCCAGACGCTCCTGGCAGGTCTCGCAGAGCTCAGCCTTACGGGGCGTGAAGTAATCGACAAGCGCCTTATGGAAATCAGCCCTGCACTTTTTACAGCCGATAGAGTTGATATTGAGCTGTATATTCTTAAGCCCTGCCCTGTCGATAACGCTCTTTGCGAGAGCTATGATATCGGCATCGGCTCTTGCGTTCTGAGCGCCTATCATCTCACAGCCGAACTGGTGGAACTCTCTTAAGCGCCCGGCCTGCGGCTTCTCGTGTCTGAAGCAGGAGAGCATATAGAACACCTTCTGCGGAAAGCCGTCGTTGAGTATGCCGTTCTCGATTATAGCTCTTATAGTTCCGGCAGTACCCTCCGGGCGCAGTGTGAATGTCGAATCGCCCGTTGCGGAAACGGTATACATCTCCTTCTGCACTACATCGGTAGTATCGCCTACCGACCTTACAAAAAGCCCTGTATCCTCAAATGTAGGTATCCTTATCTCACGGAAGCCGAACTGCTCGGCGGATTCCTTAGCCACACGCTCAACAGTGTGCCACTTATATATCTCAGCAGGGGTTATATCCTGCGTGCCCTTTGGTCTTTTCACGGTCAAAGCCATTATTATACGTCCTTTCAATATATCTTCACACAAAAATGCACTTATTCTATTATTATAGCACTATTTCACAGGAATTGCAAGGGGTTACACTCATTTGCTGCAGTTTTACACTTTTGCAACAATTAACAGACAAAGAACACCGCCGCTCCAGGGGGAGGAGCGGCGGTGCCTTTAATTATTTGGGTGCTATGCCGTTTGGCAAGAAATCATCATACTCTGCTTTCAACATAAGCCTTTGCAGCTGTGTAGTAAGAGTAGAGTGCCTTGACCATGTTCTTAGCTTCAACAGTATGCGTGCTGCTGTTTGCTACAGCCTCGCAGTAGTCGATAACGTTGTAGTTTTCAATTCTTATTGCATTGGGGCTGTCAGCCGTTTCTGCACCTTCAAAGCCGTATACAACGATACTGCCATTCTCTCTGTCAAGCTCGTATGCGAGCTCGGGAGATGCTTCGCAGTAATAGCCTATGCTGTTCTTCTTAAGCTTGCTCATAGATACAGGATCGTTTTCGCCTACCTTTACCTTGACTGCATTAAGCTCTGATGCAGTAAGGCTCGGGTCAACTGTGAAGTAGTGGCGTACATACAGGTCGCTCGTAGTCATTGTTGTAGAGCCCTTATATGTTACCTTAGCGCCCTCAGCAGCTGTAGGTCTTACAAATGTAGTAGCGCTCTTGGGAGCTACGCCTGATACGTCAACTGCTATGCCCTCACCGCTGTTAGCAAGGAGATCAATGTTGTTGCCGAGTGCTGTCTGAGTATAGCCGCCGTAGTTGAGCATTGCCTTAAGAACGTCTGAGCCGTCAAGGCCTGCCTCGATAGCAGCCTCAGCGTAGTCCTTGATGCTTCTTGTCTTGATGTCAACAGGGGTCTCAGAGTTTGCAAGATAAAGCTCTGCCGTGATCTCGGTAGCCATTTCGGAAGCCGTCAGCGGAAGTCTTACTCTGTAGTACTTGCCGTTCTTGTCGGCCTTGTTTATCTGCTTTGTAACAGTTACATCTTTGCCGTAGTGGTTATATGTGAATACTACATAAGCGCCCTCTGCGGTATAAACGTCCTTGGTCTCAACGAGGAAGTTGAACTCTACCTTTTCCTTGAAGCTGACAGTGTTAGCGGTGTGGAATCTTGCACCAGTAACAGAATAGTCTGCCTTTTCAAGGATAGAGTATGTTGTTGACCATGTTCTGGGATTATATGTGCTTGTGCCGGCTGCTGTTACCTCCAGCTCGTAGTTGCCTATCTCTGTAGGAGCCTCTGCGAGCACCTCGTTGGTATCAGTGTTGATGTACCTGTCGGTCCGATCGCCGTATAATGTACCGTTGATCTTCGGATTGTGTGCTGTGCCGTCATATACATAGTTGTCCACTGTTACGGTCCAAGTCTGATCTTTCTTTTCGGGAACATATTCATTGATCTTGGCGGTGACGCAAGCGGGGGCTACATCCTTGACCCTGTCGTTCCCGACTACCTTATACCATACATAGTATGTGTCGGCAGCCTGACCCTTTATATCAGTGGCTTTATCCGTCCAACCGCCAGTCGGAGCAGTTGTCGAATCTGTGCCGAGTGCATAATACAATGTGCCGCCGGTCGTCGAGCCTGCCGATATGAGTACCTGAGGTGTGTGGTTGTCTGTGAGCGTCAGGCCTAACGGCGGAGTTACTGTCGGCGTAGCCTTTGCTTCGATAGTCCATGATACTGGTTTTAATGCAGTTACATCAGTCGCATCATTTACATAGTTGCCCTTGAACTTAACATATATGTTACTATAATTGTTTGCAGCCGACTGACCAAATGCGTCTTTATCTCCGGCAGCTGCTACCACATCACCGTTCGCCTTACACAGATCATAATCCGTGCCACGTTTAAGAATGTTGTTTGTAGCACCGATCTTTGAATCAGTAATTGTTATTGTGGGCACAAAGACAGTATTATTTGTGTAGTCCTGTACAAAAGGTGTAGTAGTAGTGCTGTCGCCGTAGGTAACAGCTATACCGATTTCCGATGTATTATTGTTATATACTCTCGGCTTGACCTCAAACTGCAGATCGGTTATCCTGAATGTCTCAGTACCGGAGTCGTCAGTCAGAGTAACTGTGAGAGCAGCTTTGTATTTGCCCGCTGAATACGGGAGTCGGTTATTGAGTGCAGCACCGGTTAAAGGTAATGCGGTGTAAGTAATAGTGCCATAGGATACTGTAGTACCGGGAGCGTTGACTGCCTGTGTCGTGATCTTGGTAGAGATATCATCAAGGAAATACACATCTCCGATAGTAACAGATGCTAAGTTGGTAGGTGTGGTATTATTAATGATATTAGTATCAATACCTGTGATCGTCACACTCTGACCGTCGGTCGTACCCACGAGGTTTGTATAGTCGTATACGTGTGTAGCAGTTACCTTGTTTGTATTGTTGTCAATTGATAACGTATAGACATAGCCGCTGCTTGTCTGATTTTCAGCCGCAACAACTGTATGGCCGTCTGTAAAGCTGAGCTTGCCGTTTGATGTAATTCTTATCTTCTTTGTCGGGATAAAGTTGTATGTGTTTTCAAATGTTGTCGGAGCGATAGTCTCGCCTGTTACAAACTCACCGTTGCCGTCTGCATCATACTCTATCTTTGTTATCATGCTCTTTACAGCTTCGATATCAAGTGTAGACTTGATAGAGAAAGTGCCGTTTGCATTAGTGCCTGTGTAGTTGCCCTTACCTTTGAGAGTGATAACGCCGGTGTCGCAGCCTGCATTGACGTTGTTTGAATAGCTTACTGTATAGTCTTTGTCTTTGGTCAGTGTAGTTTCACCGTCTTTTACAGTGATAGCAGGTGTTTTAGCTGTTCCGTCAGCAGCAAGGGTCTCATCATCCACTGTTATGGTAACGTCCGCAATGCTCTTAGGCTGGATAGTAAATGTTGTGCTGCCTGTTACAAAAGCTGCGCTAGTCCCGTCTGAAACAGTTACTGTAGCAGTTCCGGCATTTATATTGTTTGAATAGCTTACAGTATAGTCAGTGTCTTTGGTCAGTACAGTATCACCGAACTTGACAACAACATCAGGTTTCTTTGCTGTTCCGTCGTAAACTATATCATCATTTGAAGCCAGCGTAACTGTTGCTGTAGTTAAGGCTGTTTCGGTAGTGAAAGTCTTTTTGGTGTTTGCTGTATCTGCTGTAAATGTATAGTTGCTGCCTGCCTTAGGAGCTACAGCGAACTGATAAGTGTTTTCTTGTCCAGCCACTTGTGAATAAGCTGTCGTGAAGTCTGTGCCCTCTACGAGAGTTACCTTCTGATAAGCGCTTGTGCTGGACTTCTGAGGATCAGTGAATTTGAATGAAACAACCGGCCTGCCGTTGGTAACAGTCACCTTAACACTATCTGCTGTAAGAAGAGTATCTATATTCTTAGCAGCTATCGTGAAGTCCTTAGTTGTAGTCTGATTCTCTGCAAACTTATAGTTACTGTTCTGGACAGTTATCCTGGCTGTATAAGCTCCGGCATTTGTGGGTGCTGTTGTTGAGTATGTAGTGTCAGCAGCATCTTTCACCTTATACTCATACTTGATAACGCCGCCGCTGGGGAGCGTTTCTGCTTCGTTTGTCGGTGCAGCAGTCACAGGGTGTGGCTGATAATTAAATGTTGAATCAGAAGCACTGATAGTCAGCACAGGCAGTGTAGCCTTCTCGATAGTCCATTCTACAGGAACATACGCATCACCAGTATTCATATAGTTGCCGATGAACTTCACATATACATTATATGTGCCTGCATTTGTCTGGCCGAGGTATTTAGCATCATTAGCAGCTGTTACCAAAGTATATGTGTCGTCAGTATTCTTCTTGTACAGCTCATAATCTGTGCCACGTTTGAGGGTCTTATCGCTGCCGGATATCTTTGTATCGGTGATAGTCACCTGAGGTGTCTGCTTATTGCCGTCATATGTGACTATGTTGTCGCCGCCAAAGTTCGTTATCGCAGCTGTGATCTTATCATCAGCATTGGTCTGATGCTTTGCATAGTTTCTCGGTGTGATGTTGAATGACTTGGTGAGCTCATACGACGCTTCCTGTGCGCTTGTGCTTACTGCTGCACGAGCTGTATATGTACCTACATTGACCGGTGTAGTCTCCTTCTCAAAGCCTTCCTCATCGGGAGCATAATACTTGATCGTCGAGCGGTTAGCAAGCTCATAAGCAGCGTCCACATCTACCCTGACATTATATTTATTTGTATCTTCACTTGCAGTAGCATTACCGGTCAGGGGCACAAGATACTCACGGTCGTTTGCCACTAATGTCGCAACAGTATAATCATTCTGCACAGGCCTTGTGTTCTTGTCGTGACCTACCAGCTTGTTGCCGTCTACGGCGAGTGTATAGTCATACACACGCTTTGCAGTAACGACATTCACGCCTGTGGGTATCTTGAATGTGTATACATAGCCTTTATTATCAAAGGTCTGAGTAAAGCCTGTAAGATCACTGCTTGTTCCTGCAACATTGCCCGATTTAGTAACAGTGAATACCAGCTTTGCATTTGAGTATATCTTTATTGTCTTGCCCTGTAAGTAATAGAGTGCAGTAGCAGGGGCAGGCTTCTCATTTTTAGTGTCGTTGTATGTGAATGTCTCTGCATCAGTATCAGCGATAGTGTCGTTGCCGTCTGCATCATACTCTATCTTGGTGATAGCCTTAGTTACCTTATCTCCCGAGGCATAGGTTGCGCTCTGATCGTCTGCGAGGTCGAGCTTAGCCTTGATGTTAATTGTACGGCTGCCGTGTACCGTTGTATCAATATAGCTTGAATCGCTGTCCCACATATAGTAAAGTGTATATGTTCCGGCATCTGTTGCATAGAGCGGAGCACAGGAAGCGTTGACAACGCCGCTGCTTGTGCTTCCTGCTACATAGTCATTTGCATTTTGAGCTGTGCGTGTATACCAGTATGTAAAATAGCTTGAATCTATAGTACAGCCAAACAGACCGTTGATAGTATTCGGCTCAATAAGCAGCTGCGATTGCCCGGTATATACCATATCGGTTTTCGCAACAGGATCAAAAATCGCATTGCAGCCGTAGGATCCGGCAGGGTGGTTTACACCGTTACTGTAGCCTGCAGCTTGTTCGCAAACCGGTTTTTGGATAGATGTATTACCGGCCTGATAAAGGTGTCGGTCACAAATATATGCAGCCCCGGTCACTCTCACATTACCAAGAACGATAGTTCCGGTGTAGCCGCCGGACTTGCCGCCGATATCATCAATAGTGCCGACTGTACCGTTGATGACGGTTATCTTCGCATTATCTCCACCTTTGTTGCGCAGATGAAGTGTAGAAATAGTATAACCGTTCAGATCAATTATACCGGTTTTATTACGGGTGATAACTACTGTTCCGTTCAGATTACTGGTCAATTTCAGTATGTCGGAGGAACCATTATTGAAATCAGTAATGGCAGAATTTGTTATCGGAGCTGAGATAGAAACCGTTGCCTGAACCGGATCGGACGGCCCGTAGTTATCTACACCATTTTCATTATCACCGTTAGCACGGTACCAGAAAGTGTAGTTGCCTGCAGCTGTACCGGTAGGCACTGCCGTATCCCAAGTACCGTCTGTTCCATCCCAATCCATGCTGTACTCAAAATGACCATGCTCTGTTGCAGGTGAATCAAATACGAGCGGCTGAGCCGTGCCTTCAGGCGTAAGACCTACTGCGAATTCCGGTGCATTTGTGAAAGTATCAGGGGCCTGTTTGATCTTTACATTCTCAACAGTATTTGGATTGGTTTGTGAACCGCTCGCAGCATAGTTAGTAGTTTCATCAGAATACCACTGTACCGTATAATCGCCTGCATTGATAGCTTGGGGTATCGTTGTACCCCATGTGCCATTGCCGACTCTATAGTGAACAGTTGCACCGTAGGTATTAGTTACGGTGACAAGATCCTGTTCAGTGTCAGGTGTATATGTAACATCTTTTGCTGCTACGGTAACGCCAGAAGTAGTTGCCTGTTCGATAGTGAACTGCCAATCTTCATTATGCAGCACATTTGTAGTTTCAAGATAGTTACCACCCTCTGAAACAGTGATACCGACATAATATGTACCTACGTTTTTTCTGTCAGTAACCTCAGAAGTACAGGAAGCATCAGAATAATATTTAACGTATATAACACCCATGCCCTCTTTGTTAGACGTGACGGTCGCCACCTTATTCTCATTGCTATAAGACAGATCCACGGGTGGCGAAAAGTTGAAGTCATTTGCCGAAGGTTCGTCCTTAGCCTTCGCCAAAATAGTACTATCCTTCACAAAATCCACAATAGGCTGCACTGGTGCAGCGCCGGATATAACGAGAACTGCGCAGACACCTGCGACTGCTCTTTTCATGTTGTTGCTTAAATTTCTTGCCATTATTTTTTCCCCCTATCTTTTTTTCAATAAGTTTGCGCAGCTTGCCGCTGCAATTGATCCAGTTTTCATACCAAGTTCCTCCCGGTAAAAAATGTGCAGGCCATTTCGGCAGCCTGTGTGTTATTTGGCTCTGCCCGGCCTGCGCACATTGGCCGGGAAAAACCGCATAGAAAACGCCGCCTTGCAGGCATAGCGAAGCTAAACCCGCAAAGCGGCGTATATCTGACATATTGTGTTGGCGGTGCGATGAGAATGCGCAGCTGTGCTCTGCTCTGCTGTGAACAACATAGCTCTGCCTGCCATTTTCGCCAACCCCTTTCCGGTGCAAATTTACATATGCTTTACACAATGTATATATAGTTTTTGTAACTATATGGATATTATACCACAAATTTCACAAATAATCAATATCTTTCCGGAAATATAGGTAGAATTTACTTTTTATACATATTATTTACAGATATAGGAAGCCAAACTCTGGGTTTGTCGTTTGTAGGGCGCTTTTTCACCCTCGTTGTACATTTTCTCGTAACATTCGGCACATTTTTAATGCATTTTTTAGATAATTATCTTAACATTATTTACGCAATATTCCCAAACAGCCCATATTGGTTAATGGCAAAAACAAATAACAAAATCCGGCGCTATACCCCCTCCTCTGCCAGCAGCCTTCTCAGGCTCTCCTCAAATCTTTTGTCGTCCTCGTGGGTGCGTTTGCGTGGGCCTTTGAGGTGGTTCTTGCTCTTTCTGCGCTGTACTTTGGCTATGTGGCGGCTTTCGAGCAGGCCGCTGATGTTGTCGTCCGAGTATACCCTGCCGCTCTGATGAAGCGCCCTCGCCCCCTTGCCGAGCGCCATAGCCGCCACGCCGTAATCCTGCGTTATCACGACATCTCCAGCCCGGCAGAGGTTTATCAGGGCTATGTCAACGGCATCAGCCCCGGCACCTATTATCTTCACCTCGCTGTAGTCAGATGTCAGCACATGGTTGGTGTCGCACAGCAGCACGACAGGTATGCTTTTCTCTTTTGCAACTCTTTCTGCAATGCGTGTCACAGGGCAGGCATCAGCGTCAATGTATATGGTCATGTCATCATTCCTTATTATAAAAGCCCCGAAGGCTCGGGGCTTTTTTCTCTCAGGTCTTGAAATCGGTCGGGTAATGTGCTATAATATATTTATTGATTGTTACCGATTGTTGTAACAGATGCATATTGATTATGCTTGCTTTACAAAATGCGTCATGTGTACTCTTTCAGCATATTCATAGTGCGCTCAAAGGTCTCCACCCTCGTGTCATTTCCCGACACGAAGGAGATATATGTGTCCCCTCCCCGCTCAAACGCCCCGAGGAAGCCGCTTCCTGCGCCGGTCGTGGTTCCGGTCTTTAGCCCTATGCAGTCAGGCAGATAATACTCAGAGCCTGTGTCACGCATGAGGTTGGTGGTGAGCCACACTAAATGCTCGCCCGATACGATGTCGGTTATTTTATTCGAGAGCACGGTCGTTTCCCTGATAGCCGGGATATTCAGAGCGTGAACACCGAGCTTTATCAGGTCAGCTGCGGTGACATACTGCCCCTCGTCGTCCTGACCGTCGGGGGTGACAAAGCGGCTGTCATTCATGCCTATCTTTCCGGCGTATTCGTTCATGAGCGAGACAAAGCATTCGACCGCCTGCAAAGCGTTCATCTCTCTGTCAGGAAAGGCTGCCATTGCAGCAGCAGCGGCTATCGTATACGCCGCATCGCACCCCGAGGAGAGCAGCGCCCCTGCGAGCAGGTCTTTCAGATACACCCTGTAGCCGGGGAACACCAGCGCAAGGCTTGAATGCTCATCTATCAGGTGATATTCGTCGCCTACCGTTATCACATCGTCAGGCGAGAGAAACTGCAAGGCCGTGCAGGCACAAAGCAGCTTTGTCACACTCGCAGGGTATATGCGTGCGCTGATACTGTCAGCAAGAAGATACTTCCCCTGCCCGACACTGTAAAGCGCTGATACTTTTTTTCTGTATTCCGGCACCATGTTTTTCTGTTCCATTATTCCCTCCTGTAAAATCATCATCACTCAGGTGGTTTTTTACTATTATAACATCATTTCAGATTTAATGCAAGCAACAATTTTTATAAAGAGGTAAATATCCATGCATACGATACTGTTTGCCCTGCTGATTGCCATAGCTTCGGCGGCGGCACTTGTGCTCCTTGCGGCAGCGTTTTTCATTATTTATGCACATATGCTCATGAAAAAAAGGCCGCTTATGAGCTTTTACAACGAAAGAAGCGCTCAGGCAGATTACTGCCCCTACGACCAGCTCCCCGACAAAATGAAAGAATACATAGTTATCGTTGAGGACGAGCACTTTTTTGAGCACAAGGGCTACAGAAAAGAAGCTATAAAAAACGCATTCCGCCACAACCGCAAGGTTAGAAGGATAGTCATAGGCGGCAGCACGATAACTCAGCAGCTTGTGAAAAACATATACTTTCACTTCCGCAAGAGCTACTTCCGCAAGATAATAGAGCTGATTATCGCCGTCAAAGCCGAGCGGATACTTGGCAAGGAAAAGATCCTCGAGCTGTATCTCAACATGATATACTACGGCAACGGCAAATACGGCATCTGCGATGCAGCAAGGTTTTATTTTGACAAGGACGTGCGCAAGCTCAGCATAAACCAGATGTTCATTCTCGCCTGCGTCGTTTCAGCACCCACCGCCGGCAACCCCGTGCAGCACCCCGAGGTGTTTGAGCGCCTGCGCAACAGGTGGCTTGACCTTGTGCTGGACGGCCGCCACGTCGTTCCCGAAGAAGATGCTGCCGTGATACGCCAGTACACCGCCGTGAGGCTTGACCCCGAGCTTCATGAAAACGACGAGACCACAAGGGATTTTCCGCAGACGATACCGCTTATAAACGAACGCTTCGGCCCAGAGGCCGCAGGATAAGCGTAAGACAGCAAAGATAAGGTGTTATTATGGAACTTAACCGCAAAAACATATCATCAGCTTCCGAGGAAGCCTACAGCTTTCTTGAAAGAAGCGGAATAGATGCAAAGACCAGGCTCAGGTTCAAGCTGCTGCTTGAAGAGCTGCTGCTCGATTACATGAGCATAAACGGCAGCAAAGAATTCAGGATAGTATATAAGAGCCGCCTTAAAAAGATATCTGTCAGTGTAACAGTTGACGGCAAGAGCTGTGACCTTTTATCAGAAGGCAGAAACAAGATACAGAGCAGGATAATGTCATCTCTTGACTGCCCTCCCACCTGGGAGTTCAAAGGTAAAAAGAACGTCATAGTATACTCTCCGCAGGTGCCGCACGTAGATTTCAAAATGACAAAAGAGATACTGAAATACATGATGAAAAAGAAAAAGAGCTTTGTTGCTGCTTGCATTCTTCGTGCATTTCAGATGTTTTTCAACGTGCTGGAGCCGATAATCTCGGCACAGATAATCATTGCATACTCAGGCTCTGAGATAAAGAAGATATACCTCGCTGCCGGGCTGCTGCTGTTGCAGGCGGTCGCTGCGAGCTTTCTCAATTACATCACGAGCAAGATGCTGCGAGCCTCATACGGTGAGATGATAAAGCAGATGAAATACGACCTCACCGAAAACATCATGCGTGTCAGGACAGACTGCATGGACGAGAACGGCACCGGCGTATTCACCCAGCGTCTTATCAACGAGACTGAGAAGGTAGTTGACAGCATCGACGAGATACTTGCTGCAAGCACCGAGCTTCTGCGGCTCATAAGCCTTCTTGCGGCGTTTGCGCTCGTGTCGGTAAAGATGCTCGTATTTGAGATAGTGCTGTTTACTATCTACTTCCTGATACAGAGGTCGCACCACATCAACCTGACTGACGATATGCGCCGCTGCAGCAGCGCTATCGAAAGGCACACGAGCTTTACCGGAGAAATGGTGCGTGCTCACCGTGACATAAAGCTGATGCACTGCGAGCAGAGCTTTATGACAAAGCTGCGCTCAAGCATCGACGAAAGCGTAGACCTTGTTTCGGATATGCGTTTTCGGTCTATGCGGTTTATCCTGCTGAGGACACAGTTTGTCGGCTGGACTAACTTTATGTACATGGCACTTCTTGCGCTTCAGATGTCGCTCGGCAAGATGTCACCTTCATCTGCGCTGATACTCTATAACTACAACGGCAGAGTTTACACCTGCTCGCAGTCGATATCCTCGATGATGTCCTCTGTTTACAACCTGGGGCTCGCATCAGAGCGTATATTCCAGCTGATGAACAGCGACGACTATGAAAAGGAAGTCTTCGGTGACAAGCACCTTGATACAGTCAAAGGCGATATCGAGCTGCACGATGTTCACTTCTCCTACAGGCGTGCAAACGGCTCTAAGGTGTCAGTTTTAAACGGCATCGACCTGCACATCAAGGCAGGAGAGTTCGTAGCCTTCGTAGGCCAGAGCGGCTGCGGAAAGAGCACGATACTCTCGCTCATATCCCGTCTGTACGAGCCCGACAGCGGAACGATAACCCTTGACGGCTGCGATATAAAAGAGCTTGACCAGGACACCGTGCGTGGCAGCATACAGATGGTGAGCCAGATGCCGTATATCTTCAATATGAGTATAAGAGACAACCTCGCCGTAGTCAAGGACGACCTTTCAGACGAGGAAATGATAAATGCCTGCAAGATAGCCTGCATACACGACGACATAATGAGGCTGCCGCAGACGTATGACACGGTTGTCGGCGAGGGCGGCATAAGCCTTTCGGGCGGCCAGCGCCAGAGGCTTGCAATAGCAAGGAGTATCGTCCGCAGCCACCCGATAATGATGCTCGACGAGGCGACATCTGCGCTTGACAACATCACTCAGGCAAAGATACGTGAGGCGATAGACGATATGCAGGGCAGCCGCACTATCATCATGATAGCGCACAGGCTCTCGACTGTTATCAACTGCAAGCACCTGTTCTTCATCTCCGAGGGCAGAGTGCTGGCCGAGGGCTCGCATCAGGAGCTGCTCGAAAACTGCCCCGAATACAGGCAGCTGTATTCTGAGGAGATAACAGACGCCGAATAATACCGTGGCCAACTGACAGCTGCGGTGCATTAGCACACATTCCTAAAAAAGCAAGCGCCCCGAAGTTTTTCGGGGCGTTATTTCATGTCATTTCATTTTTGCGCTTTATTCTTTTCTTCCCTGCTTTCATCAAGGCGGTTGTAGATATTTGCAAGCACAGCGCCTGAGATGTTATGCCATACCGAGAATATCGCACCGGGGACAGTCGCCATTGCAAGGTCAGGGAAAGCTGTTCCTGCAAGCGAGGTCGCAAGGCCGGAATTCTGCATACCTATCTCTACAGACAGAGCCTTTGTCCTTGGCAGGTCTGCTTTTATCAGCTTTCCGACAGCATATCCGCACAGATAGCCGAGCAGATTGTGAAGTATCACGACCACGAACACTATAGCGCCTGTGGTAAGTATCTTCTCGGAATTGTGAGACACCACAGATGCTATGATAAGGCAGATAGCCGTTACCGAGACAAGCGGCAGCGCCTTTGCGGCCGACTCGGTGAACTTGCTAAAGAACATATTGATAACAAGGCCAAGCAGTATAGGTATTATCACGACCTGAACTATGGATATAACCATGCTTTTTATATCGACCTTGACGCTTGTGTTTAAAAACAGATATGTCACCGCCGGGGTGAGCAGCGGCGCAAGCAGTGTGTTGACGCTCGTCATGCCTACCGACAGTGCAACATCGCCCTTTGAAAGATATGTTATGACGTTGCTTGAAGTTCCTCCCGGGCAGGTGCCGACCAGTATCACGCCGACAAGCAACGCTGTGTCGAGAGCGAACACCTTGCCAAGGCAGAACGCCAGCGTCGGCATTATCGTAAACTGCGCAATGCAGCCTATGATTATCCCCTTAGGGTCGGTGAACACGCATTTTAGGTCGTCCTTTTTGAGCGTAAGCCCCATTCCGAACATTACCGCCATTAGCAGATAGTTTATCCACGTTGTCTGCACCCACAAAGCGCTGCCCGGCAAAAACAATGATACAGCGGCGACTGCCAGCACAATGACCGCCATATATTTTCCTAAAAAAGCACTGATGCTTTCAAGAACTTTCATTACTTTACTACCTCACTTTACACAAATTGGTTTTTCTCATTATATCACATCATAACTCCCCCGTCAAGTTGGCAGGCGGCTTTTCTGTGTCACGATTGACTTTTCCGCTGTCATATGATATTATTAAAAACGTGAGGAGGGCGAGAAGATGTCCGTTTTAGAATTCAGGTGCAGCTGCTGCAAAATGCCGCAGCGCTTCTTAAGGTTGCATTCGGCGACTATGAGATCTACCGCTCGGGCGGCGATGAGTTTGTTGTCCTTTGTCCGGGAATCACCTCACAGCAGCTTGATGAGAGCATAGCAAGGTTTCATGCGCTTGCTGATAACACGCCCGATGTCAGCTTTGCAGCAGGCACGAAATGTGTCGAGGGCGATTACGACATACACGCCGTAATGCAGGCTGCCGACCAGAATATGTACCTGAACAAGGAAGAATTCTACCGTCAGCACCCCGAGAAAAACTGGCGAAAGATTATCTGATATGTAAATAACAAGCGGAATTCCCGAATGTGGGAGTACCGCTTGGTTTTTTATGCTTATCTGCCTTTTTCGTTTGACTTTGCAGCCTTATTAGTGTATAATTATATAAGCCGGACTCACACCGGCAAAACACCACCTGATTTATCTGGACACAAAGGACAAAGACAATGAGCATAGTATATGAATTTATGACCCTTCTGCTGCTGTTCTCATCAGGCAGCATGATCGGCTGGAGCATCGAGGTATTCTACCGCCGCTTCAAGCCGGACAACAAAGAAAGGGTGTGGATAAACCCCGGCTATTTATGCGGCCCGTGTCTGCCGCTCTACGGCTTCGGGCTGACGCTGCTTTACCTGCTGGCACTTGTGGAAGATCACATCGGCATCGACAACGACATACTGCGAAAAGCTGTGCTGTTTACGATAATGGCTGTCGCCATGACGCTTATTGAGCTTATCGCAGGTGAGATATTCATTATCCGCCGGCACTTAAAGCTATGGGACTACACCAATATGCGTTTTAACTATAAGGGCATCATCTGCCTGCGCTTCTCGGTATACTGGGCGCTGCTTGGTGCTGTGTATTATTTTCTGATCCACCCGAGGATATTAAACGGTCTTGAATGGTTCTCGCATAATCTGCTGTTCTCCTTCGTTATCGGGATGTTCTACGGCATACTCATCATCGACCTGTCATACTCCTTCAAGCTGACGGCTAAGATCAAGGCATTTGCAGAGGAAAACGAGATGATAATCCGCTACGAGGAGCTGAAAAAGTATATTCGCATGACAGTTGCAGAGCGCCGGGAGAAATACAGGTTCCTCAAAGCCTTCGAGTCGGAGGGCAGCCTTATGGATCACCTGCGTGAATACATGGAAAAGCAGCTCGAACAGGCTCGCAGCGGCAAGATAAACGACTTCATCGAAAAGCACAGGCCGTTATGAAGCATCAATGCACAAAAAATATAGATAACAAAGCGGTATTCCCGAATGTGGGAGTACCGCTTGTATGTTATTCATGGCACATCGTCAGCTGACTACAGATATATTATCACCATTAACTGTCAATAGCCCCCGCTGCCCGGCAAATTCAATGCCGCTTGAAACTCTTTCCTCTACCGCCGAAGCTCTTGCATAGCCGAACAGCCTTGCAACTGCAAGTATCAGATCGTTTCGTGGAAGGCTTATCTGAGCGTTTAGGACATACATTATCGCAGCAGATATTTCTTCCAGACAAACATCTTCTATCCTGCGCTTGTTCTCACCAACGCCTGTCCTGAAGATGTTGTATTCATCGGGTGTCTGATCTTCTCTCCAAATGATGCTGTCCTGCTCGGTAAGCCGGTGTGGGATCATGCTCAATGCTTTTTCGATCACCGATAATACAGCCTTGCTCTTGCGTGATATGCCCCAGGCGGACATTACTTTCTTTATAAGCGCATTGCAGCTTATAGGTGCTTCTGCTGCTATCACCTGACGCATCGCCGATATTACCCTGCCGATATTTTCATACTCTATAAAACTATCGGGTGTGCCCTGTATCGGCAGAATACAAGGTGTAAACGGTGTCAGCAAAGCGTTTTCTTCATCAGGCTGAGCCGTTTGCAGATCTGATACATCTATTTTCACAGCTGCCGGTATATCTGCTTTGATATTCTCTTTTGCGTCTTTAATCGCCTGATGAAGTCTTTCCTCTATTTTGCTGATGACATTATCAGGATTGTCAAGCCAGTCAAGTATATGAACATTCATTATCGACCAACCAAGCCCTTTAAGAACAGAAGGCTGTGTTATCCTCATATCATCAACAGAGGAATTGCAGTATTTGGTGTAGCTGTCAAGTATCAGACCCAAGGCAAAACGGTCGCTGTTTTCGGGATGGGTAATGCCTATATCCACCTTGTAACCCGAACAGCCAATGTCACATTTTGCATCATATCCTTTTTCTTTCAATCTGCCTGCAATTATTCTGGCAAGATCATCATTTTTATGCTTTATGTCATTAGCATTTCTTGCAAGCGACTGTGTGCCTCTTTCAGCAAATTCAAGAAAGCTCTTAAGCTCTGCAACACCGACTGCACGAGTGCGTGACAGATCTATCTGATCGGGTCTGAGTACAGAATATACTATCATTTCATACCTCGCACGGGATACTGCAACGTTAAGCCTTCTCCAACCGCCGTCCTGATTGATAGGCCCGAAATTCATAGATACCCTGCCGTTCTTATCAGGTCCGTAGCCTATGCTGAACAAAATAACATCACGTTCATCGCCCTGCACGTTTTCAAGGTTTTTGATAAATATAGGTTCATACATCTTATCAGCTATATCTTCAAGCTTCGGGTCTTTTACAAACCTTTCAGACAGCATATCGTCAATAAGGTTTTGCTGAACTGCGCTGAAAGTTACAACACCGATAGAGAATTTACGCAGGTCATCATCGCTTAATCTTCTGACTATCTCATCAACAACAGCCTTTGCTTCGGCAACATTCTGCCTTGTCTGGCTCTTGTCATAAAAGCCATCGACCTGAACTCTTGTCACCTTGCGGACTCTGTCATCAGGCGAGGGGAATGTCAGCAGCTTGTTTTCATAAAACCTTGCATTGCTGAATGCGATAAGGCTTTCGTGCCTTGAACGGTAATGCCAAAGCAAGTGCTTCTGCGGCATTGAAAGTGCAAGACAATCATCGAGCACACTTTCAAGATCTTCTTTGTCATAGTTCTCTTCATCAGTGTGCTGTGTCGAGAAGAATGATGTGGGCGGAAGCTGTTTGGGGTCTCCTACTATCACCACGCTGTCGCCCCTTGCGATAGCTCCTACCGCTTCACTTGTCGGCATCTGTGATGCCTCATCAAATATTACAACATCAAATTTCGGGAACTTAGGGTCTATATACTGCGCCACAGATATAGGGCTCATCAGCATACACGGGCATATCCTTCTCAGCAGTGTAGGCACACTATCAAAAAGCGCTCTTATCGAAAGCATACGCCCACCGCTCTTTATTGCCTTTTGCAGGGTGGAAAGCTCTGAATTGCCCTGTCTTAATCCGTCAGCCGAAGTAGGTATCTTGGCACTGAGCCTTGATATGAGTTCTAATACGGTAAGTCTTCTGAAGTTCTCGGTCGCTTCCCTGTATCTGTTCAGTGATACTTCAAACTGTGCCCCCTGAAACGATGACAGCCTTGTGTCCTGCGCCATAGCTGAAACTATGGTAGCCTTTGATGCTGCACAGACAAAAGCGTTTTCAATGCTATCTTCATCAATATCATTTCTGCGGTAAGCCGCAGATATATCACCAAGTGCATAAGCATCTATCTGAGCCAGCAGACCTTCAAGCACAGACCTTTCTCTTAAATGATCTGCATTCTCAGCAAAGCCTTTTGCAAGAGCTTTAACTCCCTCAAACCAGTCACCCGCTTTTTCAAGATGTGCTGTATCGACAGTGTACTTTTCCTTGATAGCATTTATGCACTTGACTGCTTCATCATAGTCGTTTACCGCTTTATGCGCTTCGCCTGGATGCCCGGTCAGAATACTTAGCTTATCTGTAAGTGTATTATCGCCAAGCTGTTTTATAATACTGCGGATATTGACTGTGTTGTTCCTGTATCTTGTCAGCCTGTTTGCATCGGTTTCTTCGCCATGCCAAAGCTGCCCGAAATACGGCAGATATTTTCCGCTTATCGCAGCTATATCTTTTGCTGTGCTTTGGTAAGCTGCCGCTCTGTCGCATATTTCAAGATAGTTATCAGCATTAACGCTGCCTGCATCTTTTGCATATGCTCTCAGTATCCTTAATAGCTTTCTTCTTCCAAGTGCTTTGGGAATAAACCATTTCTGTTCGTTGGTTTTCCAACTGAGCCTCATGCTTTCTGCATCGGCCGTGAGTATGCTTTGATCAAACGCTGCAATAAGTGTGCTTTTTAGCTCCTGTAATTCTTTAAGGCGTTTGATAAGCATATCAAGATCTTCTGTATATTCCGTTACAGGTGTGTCTTCATTAATTGCAGAGACAAAGTATTCGCCTGTAAGTATAAGCCTTGTCAGCTCAGTTATGTTCTTTATGTATCCATAGCTCTTATTACCATTTATGCCCGTCAAAGCAAAAAAAGAATCAAACGATCTTTCAAAAGTCTCTGTAAGCTGTAAGAGCATCTCAGCATCGGCAGAAAACTCATTTCTTATATCAAAAGAATAATCTATCCTGCAATAATGCTTAAGCGGTGATGAAGCAAGGCCGCCTATCTCTTTGCCTGCTACGGATATCCGCCTTATAAGCTCAATTGCGTTTTGATACTTCTCGCTTGTTATTGTCTCGCTGAAACTGTTTTCAAGAGTGATCCTGCCGTCATATATTTTATTATTATCAAACGAAACTATTGCATTATACAGCGACATTCCGACAGGCCGGGGCTGATGGAGCGCCGTCATTATCTGTTTGAGCTCCTGACGCTCTGCTTTCAGCCGTGAGGCCTGTTCTTCATATTCGGCAGGACTTTTTATATGACCTAAAGACAACACCTGTTCAAGCTGATCGAGCACGGCACGTTTCTGTGCTTTGTTTGAATGCAGCTCCAGACAGAACGGGTCAAGCCCCAGGTTTTTCAAACGGTTCTGAACAACAGAAAGAGCTGCCATTTTCTCAGCAACGAATAAAACCGACTTGCCGTGATAAAGAGCATTTGCTATCATATTTGTGATAGTCTGTGATTTGCCTGTTCCGGGCGGTCCGTGCAGCACAAAGCTCTCACCCTCGCCGGCAGCATATATCGCCGCAAGCTGTGATGAGTCAACACTGGTGGGAACAGCCATTTCATCAGGAGATATCCTGTCGTCTATCTCGGACGGTGATATCTCTGTGTTCTTTGCCTGCCATTCCATTTTGCCGTTTATAAGTGATAAAACGACCTTGTTATTCCTGAGTTCTTCACTTCGGTTGCGAATATCGTTCCACATAATAAAGCGGCCAAAAGAGAACTGCCCGAGGAAAGCTATCTCCTCAACGTCCCAGCGGTCATGTGAGATTATAGCCCTGCGTATGGTGTTGAATACCAGCTGAAGATCCACGCCGCTCTCATCTGTAGGCAACGGGTCAAGACCGCCGATATTTATTCCGAAATCCTGCCTTAGCATTTCAAGCAGGGTTATATTCATCTGAGTATCTTCGCTTCTTATCCTTATCGAATATGCATTGTCGGATATTTTTCTGATAATATCAACAGGAACGAGCACTAAAGGCGCATATCTGCTCTTTATGCTTTTATCGGTCTCATACCAGCGTAAGAATCCGAGTGCAAGATAAAGGGTATTCGCACCATTTTCTTCAAGAGAGAGTCTGGCTTTTCTATGCAGGCTTTTAAGCGCCGTATCAAGATCAGATCCCTTTAAAAACGTTCTTATCCTTCGGTTTTTGAATTCGGCCTCTGCAATGGTCATAACAAGATCTTTTTCATTTTCGATCTCATATATCTTAGCATCGGATAAAGCAAGGCTGAGTTCGGTAGGCGCAGGCATTATTTTAAAAGTCTCGCCCCTTGCAAGCTCGTCTTCAAGTCTGCAGAGATCGGCTGCCACAAGCTGTATGCTTAATGTGCGTGGCCTGAAATTGATAAGGCTGTTCCTAAGCGAAAGATCAAGCAGCTTGCGCTCCCATATGTCCTGCTTGGTCACGTTTTTGTTTGCTTGTGTATCAGCAACTCTCAGGTTTTCAAGATCAATAAGCGACGGTGTAGATGTAATGGAGCTTTCGCTTCTTTCACCAAAGCCTGCAAAAGAGTATTTCCCGTCTGCCTGCACTGGGAGCGGTCTGATGCCGTTGCCTCTGCAGCGCTGTATATCAAGTGCGATAGCAAAGTTTTCAGGGATAAGCAGAGCATCATTTGCGTGCTTTACAGCCCTGTCAAAATCATAATTCTTTCCGGCAACAAAGTCGGTGCATTCCACAAGGCATATGGAATTGATACCGTCTGCCATCCTCTTTGATACTGCTGCAATATCATCAATGACACAATCTGAAAAAGTCTCATCTTCAAGCCAGCAGCCGGAAAATGCGTGGCCTTTTATAAATATAAGCACAGGGTAAAGCCCGACCGCTTCTGCACAAGATGCAAAAAGCAGCGAAAGATCAAGACAGGTGCCGCATTTTTGCTCTATAACCGTATATGGAAGCCGGATACGCTGCCCTGTAAGTTCATAGCTTGCAGGCGGCATGGTATATGCGATGTTTTCCTCCTGTAACGCAGCGTATATCGCAGCCATTTGCAGCTTTACAGCATTGGGATCCTGTGTCTGATAACCTGTAAAGGAAGGGCTGCCTGTCCACTTCATAAGATAATGTGCGGCTTTGTTTACTGTCTGCAGCACCGCAGGGTGATTTGGTGTAATGTATGCTGCGGTAAGCTCAGGCATGATATTCATACCGATCCACTGATCGGCAGCGAGCAGCGTTATATCAGCTGTATCTGTCGCTATTATCTTCCCGTTCCCGGTAACGGTTATGCTGATCGTTCCCGACATACGTTCAGTCAGATCTGACAGCATATCAGGTGATATGATTATCCTTACAGGTGATATCTCAATGGTCTCTCCGGGCTCTATTGCAGCTATATCCGCTTCAAACTCTTTTGCAAATTCAGGCGAGAATGATATTTTTATATGTATATTCCCGACAGCTTGTTCTCCCTGATTGGTGATATATATACATCTTATCAAAGGAATATAATTCTGCTGCATTGCAAGGTTTATCTGTGCCTTACAGTCCATTCGTATTTTCAGCTCAGGCTCCATTGATATTCACCTCCATCTGATTTTCGCAGGTCTCTTTTCCACAAGCTCAGCATGACGCTTTATTTAAACACACATATTACATACAGATAATCAAAAAACACATAAAGCGGTATTAATAAGAATAATGATAAGAGATCCTTAAGCTCGCCCTTTGTCCAGCTTTCACCTGGTTTACGTGGATTTATTTTGATCTCTGTATCCTGATTTTTGAAATAGCTGCAACGCTTTTCGTAAACATGAGTTGACGTATAAGTCTGACCATTATATTCAAATCTAAACGTAACTCTATAACTGTATTTACGTTTCACTTTACCTGTTTTAGAATCTTTATATTCTTTCTCTTTCTCTGTTACAGACTCTACCCGGGCATCAACTTTTTCTGTGCACACAATCATTCTTTTGATATCCCTGATAATAGCGAACAAGGTCAACACCTGAAAGATTGCCAAAACTGATCCTGCTAAAACAGCAACAACTCCCATAGGTTTTAACTCCTTAAATCAGTATAGTTTACTATCTGCCTCTTTCACTATTTCTTCATAGGAACAAGCCCTGATGACCTTGAAATTCTTTTTTATCTCAGCAGTCCACAGGTCGATCTCGCCCTCTATATCGGATACTTCGGGCAGTATGAAGCCCCATATCTTACAGCCTGTTTTCTTTAATTCGGGCAGAAAGTATGTAAAACCCCACTCGACATCTTCCTTTACATCTTCAAATCCGTTCCTTGCATCGACTATGAAAATGCTGCCCTGATGTTCTCTTAGCAATTTAAGCGATGCATTGACAGGCTCACGGTAATCGTCAAAGTGGGCTTCTTTCTTCCAGACGTGAAATACCGCATTGTCTTTCTCAATATATTCGGTTTTTGCGTATTCACTTTCAAACATCGTCTATGTCTCCTTGTAACAGCTGTATCGCTTGCTCAACTGTAATTGTCTTTGCGTAACGATCTTTCCACATAAATTCATTAAAATACCTGTAGGCAGTTTCCTTATCAAAATATGGGTTATCATAGGTCGAATTTGTGTATGAAGGAACGATCATATTAAACCCTTTTTCAAAACCGCTTTTTATTGTTGCGTCCATACAATAGTCTGTCGATACACCGATGATTATGATATCTTTTTCACCTTTAGAATTCAGGTATTCCGTTAAGGCAACACCGCACGAAGATTGTGCGCAAATTGCGCAGTCAGCTTTTTCGTCAGATCGCACAGATTTTCCGAAGGAATACTACCGTATTTCAAGGAAAAAATGTGTAATATGACGGAAAAGATGCAAGTAAGTTGCGTACAAAGCCTTCAGGCGGTCTTTGTGCGGTGTTGCCTTAATACTGTCATCGGGTGGAAAGCGCTGTTTACATTCTTTTCAAAACGTTTTTCACCGTCTCTCGGAGCAAATTCCTCGTATATCTCATAGTTGTCCGCAGACTTGTCAAGACTGGTACCCGGGCCGTCATCATGCTGAACATATACGACCTCAACATTGTTTTCTCTTGCCGCTGCAATTAGCTGTTTAATGTTGTTTCTTACCCTTTCAAACGAATACAGCCTTTCGTTAAAACAGCCCTTTTGTGTATCTACAACCAATAGTATCATGTGTTTCTCCTTATCTCCTTGTATGAAGAATACTGTAATAATAGATCACGTCCCAAAATGGCAGGAAACGCTCTGTCAATTCCAATTATACCACACTTGGCTGCATTTATCAATAGACGACCGTATGCTTTTTAAACGGCAGAATCTTGTAAGGGATTGAAAATGCAATGATATTATGTTATACTAATAATAGAATAGGAGATATTAATTGCTGAGATAATACAAGAAGAATTGAAAAAACGCTTGATTTGCACAAATCAGAAATCACAGAAAAGCCTGAAATATCGGAAAAGAAAGGAACTTAACAGCAATGATCAGGATAATGTTCGTCTGCCACGGTAATATCTGCCGTTCGCCCATGGCAGAATTCATAATGAAAGAACTGGTGCGGCGTGAGGGGCTGGAAGACGACTTCCTGATAGCCTCGTGCGCTGTCAGCACCGAGGAGATAGGCAACGGTATCTATCCCCCTGCAAAGAACGAACTCAAAAGACGGGGCATACCGTTTAGCGAGCACTACGCTGTGCAGCTTAAGCACTCTGATCATGAAAACTACGACCTCTTTGTGGTCATGGATAAAAGCAACCTCCGCCGTGCAAGGGATATCCTGGGCGGCGACAGTGAGGGCAAGCTGCATATGCTCATGGAATATGCAGGCATCTCCCGTGATGTCTCAGACCCGTGGTATTCACGCAGATTTGATGTTGCATTCGATGATATAATGCAGGGCTGCGAGGGGCTTCTCAGATCTCTTATCTGAGCTTTGCACTCAAAGCCTTGCAAATAAAAAAAGCCTGCACGATCAGGCTTTTTTTATTATATGGTGGGGTGATCGGAGAGAATCGAACTCTCATTTTCAGACCCACAAACTGACGTCCTGCCACTGGACGACGATCACCTGGTAACGGATACGGGAGTCGAACCCGTATTACAAGAATGAAGGTCTTGTGTCCTGTCCTGTTAGACGAATCCGCCGTATGGTGTCCGTGGGGAGATCAAAACTCCGAGTGTGCCGGTTCTTAGCCGGGTGTGTCTGCCATTTCACCACACGGACATATCAAAGCCGCACGGAATATGCGGCTATAGCTGCTAAAAACACGCAGTCAGATCATTTTTACGACGATTATCTCGTCGATGGTCACGCCGAACATCTCGGCTATTATCACCATGTTGTCGATAGTCGGCACAGCGTCGCCACGCATCCACTTGAAAATGGCCTGCGGAGTGTTGAATCCGCACCTGCGCTGTACATCGGCTATCTTGAAGCCTCTGGCTTTTATCATGTTCTTTATGTTAATACCTGTTGCCTGAGTATCTATCACCGGCATATCAGACATCTCCTTTCTTAGTATGTTGTATCAAAGACGCAAAAAAACACCGCCTGCGCAGCACGCAGACGGTGTTTTGACATATCAGAACAACGCACTAAGCGAGCGCCCTGAAATGCAAACACTTTTTATCTGCACGCAGCACAAAGTCAGTCTCTTCCGGTTCGAGGAAAAGGCTCTTTATTACAGCAATATGCAGACCGTTCATGTAATACATCATTAACTTTATCAGCTTGCTCATTTCAGTTCGCTCCTTTCTTTGATGTTGTCATTATTATAGCATAACTCTCGTTATACGTCAAGTAAACCGCAGGTATATCCTGAGTATCAGTAATCAGCCTTGCCTGTGATCTTTGTGAAGCACTCCTTGTAGAGAGCAGCTGTCTTTTCAACTACCTCGTCAGGGAGCTTGGGTGCAGGTGTTACGCCCTTAAGGTTATTCTCGATAAGCCAGTCACGAACGAACTGCTTGTCGTAGGATCTCGGTGAAACGCCTGTCTTGTAATCCTCAGCAGCCCAGAAACGGCTGGAGTCAGGTGTCATTACCTCGTCGCCTATCGTAAGCACACCGTTCTCGTCATAACCGAACTCAAACTTTGTGTCAGCTATGATAAGACCCTTCTTCTTTGCGTCCTCATAGCAGGTGTTGTATATCTTTACGCAGATGTCAGCTATCTTGTTTGCTTCATCCTCGCCTATCTCAGCTCTGAGCCTGTCGAGAGTTATGTTCTCGTCATGGCCTTCGCTGTTCTTTACGGAAGGTGTCACCATGGGCTCTGCGAGCTTCTGTGCAAGCTGATACTCGCCCTCTATAGGCTGGCCGCAGTAAGCGCCGGTCTTCTTGTAGTCTTCCCACATACTGCCGAACATATAGCCTCTTACGATAAATTCATAAGGGAGCATCTTCAGCTTCTTTGTTAGTATTGTCCTGCCCTCATACTTTTCCTTGTCAGCAAACTCAGCAGGCATATCTTCGAGCTTGTCGGAGATTATGTGGTTGGGGATAATATCCTTTGTAAGGTCGAACCAGTAAAGCGCTATCTGGTTGAGCGCCTTGCCCTTGCCGGGAACAGTAGAATCAAGTATAACGTCAAAAGCCGAGATCCTGTCTGTTGTTACGAGCACAAGCTCGCCGCCGTCTGTTTCGTATACTTCCCTGACCTTGCCTGAAATGATCTTCTTCATGATAAAACACCTCTTACCCTTTCTTTTCAGCTATCAATACAGCTATACAGTGCGCATGAGCATCTTAGCCCACAGACTGTATGCGTTTTAAAATACAGATAAAGCCATATTCCGGGCGATATTGCCCTTGTATATATATTATAGCAGAGTATACCTCCATGTTCAATAACCAATTTTTGAAAAGTTGTTAACAATTTTACCGCCGGTTAAAAATCACGGCGGCTAAGATGTGTGTGTTTGACACCTGAACGGGGCATCTTGCCCGTTTCCCCGGGGACTCCAAACAAAAAAGCAACACCGCACAGTCAGCACAGCATTGCCTTTTCGCATTTTATTCTATTTGAGGATAGGAATAAACAATTTATACCACCGCATCGGTGATAGTCTTTTCAAGAGCCTCTCTGCCGTATGCATCTACCTGAGCCTTGTTCTTTTCGCCGTGGGTAATACCTTTATGCACTTGTCGCCGTCACGATATACTGTCTTGGTATTTCTTACAGCGATAACACGATCAAGATTCATATTGCCTACCTCCTTTTATACTCTCTTTTTACCGCTGCTTACAGCACGGTAGAAAGCCTGCTTGAAATCCTTGCTGTCGGCTGTGACTTCTATCTGCCCTGCAACGGGCTTTTCTGTTTCTGTGAATGTCCTGCCGTAGTATACGTTCATATATATCTGCTTAAGGTAAGCGAAAACAGAGCGACCGAGGAAGAAAAGGCCAAGTTTGAACAGCTCGCAGCCAAATCCAAGAGGGATACATTTGAGATGTTCACCGAGGGCGAGATAAGAGGAGTCAAGTCGCAGTACGGCGACCCGAACACCAAAAAGGGAAGAAAGGTAAAGCCCACATTCGAGAAGCCCGAGCAGCCTAAGCCCAAGCCAAAGGCCAAGGGCGTGTAAGCTCGGAGCACTGATGAGCTGCCTGTCGGCTGCTCACTGCTTCGGCGTTTCAAGAAATCTCTTGCAGGTCTTGTCAATGCCTATCGCCCCGAGAGGTGCTGTTATCAGTATCGCAAGCACCGCTACTGACAGCACCGTTTTTCCGCAGTCAAGCCCCAGCGACAGCGGCACCGAGCCGATAGCCGCCTGGACTGTGGCTTTAGGGAGATATGCTATCACGCAGAAAGCACGCTCTTTTATATTAAGCTCTGTGCCTGTCATGCAAAGGCATACACCCACCGCTCTGAAAGCGAGCGCTGCAAATATCATAGCCAGCGCCGAAACTCCTGCTGTCAGCGTGTAGCGCACATCGACCGCCGCCCCCACAAGCACGAACAGCAGGCACTCAGCGCCTATCCACAGCTTGCCGAATTTCTCAGACAGCCGTGAGGATACCGACTTATTCCCTTTTAGCTTGATAACACACGCCATAGCAACTACCGCAAGCAGTCCCGAGACTGCAACATAGGGTTTGGCAAGGCTCTCGACTGACATGAGCAGAAATGCCGTGCCGAGGATCACGATAACCTTTGCGGTGTTTCGTATCTTTGAGCCGTGCTTGTGTGCAGCTTCAAAAACAAAGAACAGCACCACACCTGCCGCACTGCCAAGCACAACGCCAAGCAGTATAGATACTGGGATATCCAGAAGATCGCTCACCTTTGCCGAGCCGCCCTGCGCCATAGTCACAAACGTCGAGAACAGCACGATGACAAAAATGTCATCACACGAAGCGCCTGCAAGTATCATCTGCGGAATGCTTTTCTTTGTGCCGGCCTTTTCTTCTATCAGCCGCACCATTCTCGGCACGACCACCGCCGGCGATACTGCACTGAGCACTGCTCCCATAACAGCCGCCTCAATACGAGTCACGTCAAGCAGCAATGGTGCGAGCAGAACATACCCTGCTATCTCAAAGCAGGCAGGCACAAACGACATCATCACGGCAGGCCTCCCGACTTTTTTAAGGTCAGAGATATTTAGCGTCAGCCCTGCACGGATGAGTATTATGATAAGCGCTGTCTGTCGAAGCTCGGACGAGATGCCGAGTATCTTTTCATCGAGCAGGTCAAGCAAATACGGGCTGACAATGATGCCCACACCGAGCATACCGATGATCCGTGGCAGGCCTATCTTGTTCATGATCGCCGCAGCCGACAGCCCGACAAGAAAAATGATCGCAAGTGACAAAAGCATAAATATATATCCCTCCAAATAAAAAAGCCGACAACTTCTGCGTAAAGCAGACGTCATCAGCTCGGAATAAGCGGTTCAAGTGATAAATATCACTTCGGGAGATCATCATTCCCATATAATATTCACTGTCAGTATTATAGCACTTTGGAGAGAGTTTGTCAAGTGGTGATGCGTCTTGACGGATAAGGCTTTGTTTGGTATAATTTTTTAGATGTGATATCATGAGCAAAAAAGACGTGCAGATAGACCGGTGGTTTTACGAGATACCCGACCTTATCCCTGATAGCGAGGGAAAGACAGTTATCGTCAAGATAAAGTCATTCGGGCCGCTTGAAGTTTTTGAATGGGGCATCTGCAGCGACGGTGTTCCCTATGAGCTGTACAACTGGTGCGAGAACGACCTCTGCGAGCATGAAAACTATTGCAGACCGACTACCGCCGAGACGCTTTGGAAAAAGATAAAGGCAACACCGCACGAAGATTGTGCGCAAATTGCGCAGTCAGCTTTTTCGTCAGATCGCACAGATTTTCCGAAGGAATACTACCGTATTTCAAGGAAAAAATGTGTAATATGACGGAAAAGATGCAAGTAAGTTGCGTACAAAGCCTTCAGGCGGTCTTTGTGCGGTGTTGCCTAAAAGAAGTCATCACTCTGTTTGAGCGCAACGGGTACATCAGACAAGCGGATATCTACCGTGACGTGCTCGACAAGGTGAGACAGCTTCCACGGGAGACTGCCCTTGATACATATAACGAGGAATAAGATTTTTTTGTTGAGCCGGAGATATGATCGTTTGATATGGCTGCAATAGATGCATATTAAAACCACCGCACAAGGCCGTAAAAAAACGGTCTTATGCGGTGCTGCTTTAATTATTCTCAGTTGTTTCCGAGTATTTTTTCAACCTGTTTATTGTTATTGCCTATGCGGCCGCCTGCCTCGGGAGCAGGGTTTCTTCTTTTTTCGTCATAGTTTGACCAGAGATTCTGTCCCTTGTCATGTGATGCCTGCTCAAAAAGATCCTTGTCAGAAGTCTTGTCCATCATAGTTTTAAAGGACTTGCTTTTAAGGGTATTCCTTAAGAAGGTGTTGTAGAGTTTTTCATTCAGGCTCTCGGGGCTCATATGGTTTATGTTTTTGTTCTTGTCCGATCTGCTGATAGCTGCCTGAATAAAGAACGATGTTGCAATAGCCGCATAGTTCTGACGCATCTCCTCCTTGTTGGGTATCTTTCCGTCAGCTGATGCATTCTGGATATTCCGCTGTGCCTCGGCACGCTTGTTGTCAAGAAACTCCTGTGCCTTCTGAGCGGCAGTCTTGGGTTCTTCTATCTTTTCCTCCTTGATGATAGGATCATCTTTTGCTTCATTTATGTTTATCTCATTATTATTAATTTCCTCGTTGTTGATCTGTACATCGTTCTTCGGAGGTTCGATGATCACTTCATCATTCTTTATCAAATTGTTGATATTCTGCTCGGGAAGTCCCTCTATCACCAGCTCATCAGCCTTCTGCTGATAGATGTCGTTTATCTTGTTCTCTACTATCTTTTCCTTTCTCTCTATCGTTTCAAGAAGGAAATCTGCAAACTTGTCAATGTTGTCAACTGCTGCGATACGCTTATCGGCGTTGCTGTTTGTACCTTTCAGGAACTGACCGTCAGTGACCTTGTGGTCAAAATACTTCTGATTCTTTTCCTTGAGATCTTCTATCTGCTCTCTTAATCTCTTGACCTTTTCCTGAAGCGCCTTCTGCTCATTGATATCAGCCTTTCCTGTCTGCTTCTGGCGGGCACGAAGCTGCTGATCCTTATCAAGCATATCTACCCACGCTCTGTGAACGTCACGGAGCGATTTTCCTACATTGTTGTATTCAGGGCTGCCTCTCCAGAAGCTGAGCTCGTTGTCTGCGTGACCCTTTAATACGTCTCTGTACATATCCATTGCCTTTTCAGACCTCTGAATATAGTCATTGTGGGGCGTTACAAACTTGTTGGCTATATTTCTTGCCTGCTTTTCTTTAGCTATTACACCAAGCTCTTTTTCAACGTTATCCTTATAGGCCGAAGGGTCCATATCAATATATTCTGCGTGCTGCTTGTGAGCGCTCCAAAGCTTTCCAAGCACCTTCTTTGCAAATGCAGGGTTTTCCTTATAGTATTCATCTGCGTGCTTATGGACATTGTTGATCGCCTTTACAGCAAGCTGAGGGTGGTTCTTAGTAAACTCATTGGCTTTCTTTACATTGCCATTTTCATCCGTGTATTTAAAGTCTGTCGTTCCGAAATCAGTTAGGTTTAACACAGCATCATACAGCTTTTTATAGGCATCGGTTTGCATATTTTCAGGCATAATACTCATATCTTGCAAAATCTGCGAGGCAGCTTCCGATATCTGCGCTATTGTCTTTTCGCCCTTTTCGTAGATCTTCTTCTTGCTTTTGAGTTCATTCTCATATTCCAAGATCTGTTGATCGGTCATAAACATAAACTTGTCGTTTTCAGGTCCCAGCTCGGCGTTGCAGCGGTTATAGAACTGTCTGGTCTTTTCGGGCTCATAGTCAAGCAGATCAAGAAGCTCCTGCGGTTTATCCTTGTAATGCTGTGCCATAAGATCAACGGCCTTGCTGTCCATGACCTCCATCATTTTTCTGTTGAATTCAAAATCATCAAGCAGCTTGCCGGGGTCGTTGCTCTTCTGCAACAGTATGGTCGCTATAGTTGTAGCAAGGAGCGTCTTCAGATAAGCGAGCTTACGGTCGTCATCTTCCGGCAGCTCAACATAGCTCTTTCTTGCGTCCTCGATCCTTTTGCCGGGGATAGGGCCTAATTCACTTGTGTACTTGTTCTTTTCAGGGCTTGGCATATTGATTCCTCCATATTTTAAATCATTTTTTCAGAGATTCATAGTAACCGTTTTCGGCTCTCTGTTAGTAATACCGTCCAAATATATCAAATGGGTGCAAAAGAATAAATTATTTTAAACAAAAAAGCAAAGGACAGAAACTACGGCATACTCTTGTACGAAAACTTAGGAAACATCAAAGCCTATCGTAAAGCATATGGAACCGCTCAAACCGCTTGGCTCAAAATATGTTTTTGGGGATCACTTGTCCAAGCCAAATTGCTCAGCCATTTCAGCAAGTGCAAGACAAAAAGCCTGCTGCTGATAATAGTATTCCGGATTAACACACAGGGGATCGAAAAACTGATTGTAAAATGGATTATTATACATAATACCGCATCCCTCACCCCGCTTGCATCATTAAGCTGGCTCAGGTGATAAGGAAGAAGAAAGAGGAGTTGGGAATCAAGGCGGAACAGATGTCTATGTTTATTAAACATACTTGAATACCAATCATTACACTTTATTAAATGCGATCTGTGGTTTAAAACAATAATTCCAGATAAACTCAGTCAGTTTATTTGCAACACATTGATACTCATTAGGATTAGCTTCAGTAAAAAAATAAACCGGAGGATCATCACCTTCTTTGATGTTAAAGAAACAAAAAATAGTACCTTGTGACATCCAGAAAACAAAATCGTCATTTTTCAATTCAACAGTCGATGAATTGTCACTTAGAGTTTCTTGGGCATATTTCTTTAATAGAGGAATATCCCGAATAAAAAACTCACATCCTGACCAAAAAGGTGCAGAAGTGCCTGCGCCAATTAGCTCTAATAACTCAATATACGCTTTAGGAAGATTATCATACTGATTAAAGATCTTATTTAATTCCGGATTTGACGGGGGGAACATTTTATAATGTTTTATTTCAAACTCATATGCAAATTTATCAAAATACATTTTATATCCTTTCAAGTACTTTTGTTATAAACAGGTCTAAAAAACACTTTGTTGTATTATCTATACTGCTGGTTAAATTATATCACATCCCAACACTCCTGTCAATTCACTCATTGCCGCCTACTATCTCACCGTCAGATATCTCAATGACTCTCTGGCACTGCTCTGCCACCTTCGGGTCGTGCGTAACAATAACCACCGTCCGCCCCTGCTCGTTGAGCGACTTGAAAAGCTCCATTATCTCAGAAGACGTCTTTGTATCAAGCGCCCCTGTAGGCTCGTCAGCAAGTATCATGCTCGGTTCGTTGACTATTGCTCTTGCAATAGCCACCCTCTGCTTTTGTCCTCCCGAGAGCTTGTTGCAGGGCTTTTTGGCAAGGTCTTCAATGCCCACAGCTTTAAGTGCAGCAAGCGCTTTCTCTTTCTTGCCCTTGATCTTTTTCTTGGAGAAATTAAGCGGTATCATCACATTTTCAAGGGCGGTGAAATCTTCCACAAGCGCAAAATCCTGCATTACCATGCCTATCTTCTCATTTCTGATACGGGCATATTTGCGCTCGGAAAGCCCCTTTACAAGCGTGTCGTCTATCCTGTATTCCCCGTCCTGATAGCTGTCAATGCAGGCGAGGATATGCAAAAGCGTACTCTTTCCTGCACCCGACTTGCCTATTATAGCCACAAGCTCGCCGTCTTTGATATCACACGATACTCCGTGTAGAGCCTCAAATTCATTGGCTTTCTTTGGGTTATATACCTTTTTGATGTTTGTAAGAGTTATCATTTTACCTTCCTCCAGAACGTAAGATTTGAGAGTGTTGAAACAAGCTGGCACATCACTATGCAGGCGCATATTATTAGTGCAGATAAGGGCAGAAGATTATCCATTATCCTTATTCCGTTATTGGCAAATATACCTGTGAGCTTCATGCCGATCAGTGCAATAGCTGCAAACAACACCGAGGAAATAACTATGCACAAATTCTTGCCGAGCATTACAAAAAACAAGCTAATAGATCCCGCACCGCAGTTATACAGAATATCCATATCGGCCTTGTTATCAAGTGATGTCACGATACAAAAGCTGATGATTCCTATGATAACAGCTATTGAGATAATATAGATAAACGGCAGAAATCTTGCATACTGCTCTCTTAGCTTGGCTACTGTGCGTTCGTTCATTTTGTCTATCTCGCGCAGCTCGCCTGTTTGTTCAAGCACCGAATTGTTATACTCAATGTCCTTTTCCGACAAGCCCTTGTATGAGATGAGAACTGTATCAATCAGCTCTGATGTGACCCAGTCAAATTCGCCGTATAGCTTTTCGGCAGATGACTCACTCATGATTATAAACTCGTTATCCTCGCCGCCCGATTTATACGGCACATAAAGGTCTTCAATATACTCACCACCGTTTATCTGCGGGAAATATGTTGTCTCGGTCAGAACGCCGCTTACCCGCACCTCGCCGTTAGCAGTCTTTAGCGTATCGCCCTGCTTTAAGCCGCTCATATATGAAACTACCGCACAGCCGGGCTCAAAGCTTCCCGAGCTGACAGCATAGCAAAACGCGTCATATATCTCATCATTTATGATATGCACAAGCAGCGGAGTGTCATTGTATAAATACACATTTGTATTGGCGTAATAAATCTTCGGCTCACCTTTGAGCTTATCAAAGGCTTCCGCTCGCTGCTGCAAAGCCGCTTCGGTGTCCTTTGATGCACCTGCAAAGCTGAAATACATTACCCCTTTGTGAGTAAATATATCCTGATACGGTGTATATAAAACAGATATATTGTTATAAAACCCGAGCAATGCATTTGAAGCGACCAGAAGCAGGGCTATCTCAAAGGCTATAAAAAGATTTGACCATATATTCTTTACAAAAAATGAAAAGCCGTACCTTATCCCGCGCATATCAGACACCGCCCTTCTGTGAACGCCTGTAATTGTCAAAGGGCGAGCCGCTGCTGTATACTGCCGAAAGCACACCCGATACCACAGCAGCTACCGCCAAGTACACAAGTGCAAATACAGCGAGATACGATTTGTTATCAAAAAGCGAAAAGCCTTTATAGCTTAATTTCAGACCGGGAAGAAGTGCCGTGAATATCACAAGCGACACCGTCAAGCTCACAATAAACGACCCCAGCATCTCAATAATTGAAATGAGAAAAATATCCCGCCTTGAAGCACCGCATATCTTCATAACAGCTATCTGATTTTCGCGCTTTTTGAATACATAGCGAAAATACACACCTATATTCACCACCGCGATAAGCAGTATAACAGCTGATGTGAATATAAACATATTATCTATCTGCAAATTCATAAGAGTAACAGGCTCAGGCTCCTCAGTCGCCATAGGTGTTCCGAAAAGCTCTGTCATTTCGTCCTTTATCTGACTTATCCTGTCAACATCAGCGCCGTCACGCAGCTTTATCGTAAAGTAATTTATCCTTGCATTATCGGGGTAATCCTCTATGTTAATGGCGATATGCACCTTGTTCTCACCGACCTCTGTTACCGTGTATTCGTTACCCTCAATATGGTATACATCACCCACAGCACCGCGCATACTTGAATCGGAACAGGAAAATCTCGGTCCCTGTACTATTTTCCCGCCGCCAGGCTTAAGGTCGCTGCTGAGACCTATTTTGCTGCTGTCTGAGCCGTCTTTCATACCAAAGCCGTTAATGGGAATATCCTCTACCTCATCACCCAAAAAGGCAAGCAGCTCGTACATATCCCCCTTTATATCGCCCCAGCGCGGCGACACCAAAGCCCCCTCAGGATAAACAGTATCCTCAGGCAAGAGCTTTCCCTCCTCATCATATATAGAGTAAAACCCGAAGTAAAACCACTTTTGGTCATATGTAGGGGCGCTTTTCCTCTTTAGTGAATTATTGATAAAGCCCACAGACAGATATACTGACAGCATCGCCACTATCTGCGACAGCACTATCATCAATGACAATATCAGCCTGCGCGAAACAAGCGTTTTGATGTTCAGCAAAGAATAATACATTTTGATTTCCTCCCGTTTTTACCTCTAATAATATAAGACGTTTATGAACAGCAAATCATTACATTATTCTTGATTTTTTGTAAGCCTGCACAAAAACAGCAATTCAGTTTTGTGCATCGGAACGACTAAATCTTCTCGATGCACCCCTTATCCATCTCATGCACCGTCTCGCACAGCACCTCAATATCCTCCGCCGAGTGCGAGCAGATAAGTATCGTCTTGCCCTGCTCTTTGTAGGAAAGCAGATACTCACGCATCTCCTTGACGCCGTCCTTGTCAAGCCCGTTAAAGGGCTCGTCAAGGATAAGTATCTTTGGATTTTCCATAATCGCCTGTGCAAGCCCTAAACGCTGGCGCATACCTAAAGAATACTTGCGAACGTGCCTGCGCAAATCGGGGTCAAGACCGACTTGTTTCATACTTTCCCTGACTTCATTTTTCCCTATCTTGTTTTTTAGCCCTGCAAGCAGTTTAAGATTTTTGTAGCCTGAATAGTAAGGTATAAAGCCGGGCGTTTCAATGATGATTCCCATATCATCGGGAAAGTCAATGTCCTTGCCGACTTTCTTTCCGTCAACTGTTATCTCGCCCGAGGTGGGCTTTACAAAGCCGCATATGCACTTCATAAGCATAGTCTTTCCCGAGCCGTTTCGCCCTATCAGCCCATGTATTCTGCCCTCTTCAAAGCCGACGTTTATGTGCTTTAAAATATCTGTTTTGGTAAGGGTAAGGCATACGTTGTTTACTTCAATTATATTCATATTTTTCTCCTTACATTGCTATCTCCGTTACATTATCATAGTTAAATTTCTTAATTGCAACAATGCAGAACACCGTTAATCCGACTATCATCGTGCAAAGATAAAATATCGAAAACTCCATAGTTACAACAGGCTGCCTGAAATACTTGGTGTAGTGCAGCCATATGATACTGTTCGCCATTGGCATACTCCACATCAGGTTTGTTTTGATAGAGCAGAGTGCTGTGCCGATAGAGATTATCGCCGCACAAGCTACAAAGCCGGCGGTCTTTTTCTTGACGATAGAAAATGATAAAAGTATCAAACCTAAGATTATCAAATAGGCAAATACAAGCAGATAGCTTCGTATCGCTGCGTTGTAGATAGACAGCTGATTATATAGGTTTTCGGGCAATAATTGCACGCCGAAATTACCTGACTTGTCGGGAAAAATAATCTTGTACTGCGTGGCGACCTTGCTCCAGTCATCACTCCAAAAGCTGCGCCCGAGCATGGGTACAACAGCACCAAAAAAGATGACCGCGAGGTAAGATGCCGCCATAAAAACGAGCTTTATCATCTGCCCGACTATCCAGTTTAAACGCCCGACACGCATTATGTAAAAAACTGTGTTGGTGTCTATCTTCGGGAAGTCTGCAATGAGGGTAAGAAACACGAGCGGCAATATCAGCATAATTGCGCCCGAATTTGCTATGGCAATAAACGGCTCTAAGGTGTTCAGCTGCTCGCCCATTTCCTCTGCATTTTTGAGCAAGGGCTCAATCGCAAAGCTGTAAATGAATATCAGCAGCACGGCGAGGATTATCATTCGAGCGTCGTTTACCCACTTGATGTATTCGGTCTTGGCGGTGGTAAGGCATTGGCGTAAATTAAGTCGTCCGAACATATCACACACCCCTATCCTTGCGTAAGTTCATAATCACCGAAAATAGCACTATCACACCAACAACAAGCGCCGTATTAAAAAGCACTATACGCTGTGCGCTCTCGTTCCATTCGGTTATATAGACAAGCTGACGGGCGCTGTCAGGCTGAAAGTCATAGAGCTTTTCCGAGAGCTCATAATCTTCCGTTTCCCACGCTTTGAGAACGAGCTTGTTTATCGCCGTATTCCATATATACACCATAAGAAACGGCACGCAGGTGATAAGATACGGGTTGCGTGAGAATGAGCTTATCAAGAACGCAGGCAGCGTTGTAACAGCACCGTAGATAAATGCACTCAGCAGCATTTTAAGCACCTCGACGGTCTGACTGTCGGGGTGCATTTCATAGTAGAATTCATCAAGCTCATAGGTGTTTATATTCGGGAAAAAGCCATAAACCACAAGCCCATAGAGCGCATATCCCAGCATCGCCGCAAGCCCTCCGCCGATAAGCACAGAGAGGAACTTCGACAGGTAATAGCGCAGACAGCCTGTGCGTGAAATAGTAAATCGCATAAGTCCGCTGTTGCGCTCGGCGCAGAAGCTGACCATAAACGGAAAGGCAACGATTATCGGCAGGAACATTGTGATATATCCGCCAAGCCCGTTTTGGAACACATTTAATGATGCAAACTGCTGGTCACTTTCAATAAACTCACGCTTGAACGAGAAGAACGACTCAAAGACCGAATAGCTGCGGTCGGTTGCCAGGTCGTGGTAGGTTGGAGCGGTGAAGCAGAGCAATGCTGTTAATAGCACAGCACCTAAAAAGCCGATGTTCAGGAGGGTTTTGTTTAGGTCACCACGAAGGGAGTTTATCAAACGCATTTTATCACCTTTACTTGTATTCGTGCAATTCAAACATTCTCGTTTTTGAATCAACTAAATATACATTTCCGTTTTGTGCATCAACATAAGCATTTTGGGTTTGAAAGAAATTTGAAGGGTCTCCAAAGCCGCCGCCGTATTCATCAAGAGTGTAGCACCACATAGGGCGCAGCTCGCTTTCAGTCTGCCCGCATTCCGACAACTCGACATATTTAAGCGCAACGTTTCTGACCTTGTACTTATAGTTGGGCGCAAGCTGTTGAGAGAGCGTATCTGTCGCAGCCGAAAGAGGAGCTATCTTTTCTATCTCGCTCTTTTCCTTGATGCTGAAATAATAGTAATTCTGGATAGATGCTATCTCGCCGTCTGCGGTCATCTCGACTGTTATATATGAAGGCAGCGTGCCAACACCCTCGTCGGGTGTCGGCGCAAAGCCGTCCACGCTGCGCTCTATCCCGTCAATTATATGTGAAAACCTGAGTGTTACGTATTCGCTGCCGTCAACGGAGCTTTCCATTATTACCGCATCATAAGGCATTATCTGCTCATCTTTATTCAGTACATCGGCGCAGCATCGCTCTATCTCGCCTTTTGCCTTTTGGGCAAACGCCGACAGATCGACCTCTTTGCCATTTACTGTAATGCTTTTGGCGGCATTATCCGAAAGATCGATAAACGGCGCTTTTGCAGCCACTTCTTTTTCATATCTTATCTCACGCAGCAGCTTTGAATCATTGAGCAGAAAAGTTTTCGATGCATACAGCTCTGCATACTTGTCCTGCTCCTCATCACTGCTGCCTATTGGGGTATGCTCGTATTTCACGCTGTTATTATCGGTATCCATAATGTTTGCAGTATCTATCTCATCACCGAAAAAAGCGCTTGCCATTTGCGAGAGATTTTCCTTGGCATTTTCTGTATCGGCAATTGCTGTCGAGCGTTCTATTCTTAATTGATAGAGTTTGTCAGCCTTTATGCTCGGCACATCACATTCAAATTCAAGGTTTTCATAGCTTGAAAACTTGTAGCTCTCAAGTTCTTTTACAACCTCTTCCACCTTAACAGTATTAATGCTCTTTCCCCTGAAAATGAGCACCCCCGCAGCAGCCACAGCCGCCGCTGCCAACACACTTAATACCAATGCTTTTTTCTTTGTCATATGCGACATCTCCTTTCACTACAAAAAGGATACCACATACTTCTTAAGATAAGGCGGAGATTTTTCTTAAACGTTTCTTAAGATGTGTGCTTCGCTTTACCTCACATTCCTTACAAAATCAACTTCTCCCGTAACTGCATTAACAGCCGCAAAGGTCTCGTGCCACCAATTTGGCTCAAAATATAAGATCCAGTATGGAGTAAGAGTGATAACATCTCCTGCATCATTTCCATTCTGAGGTTCAATTCCATTTCGGTTTTCATTGCAGGTCGGGAAATATACTAACTCTTCATATTGCAGCTCATAATCCAAATAGCCCGACAGCTTTTTGCTTGTCAGCGCAACAGCATCAGCAGGCGATACTATTTTATCAACTGTCTGTATAGTTTTGTAGTCACACAAACCGCATATCGCTGCAAACTGTGTTATCTTATCGCCGTCAGTAAAAGTAATAGTCGGCGGAGTGAGCATAGCGATTTTATTTGTGTATTCATCATATATGGATTGTATATCAAAAACAGGCAGGTCTTTATAATAATACCTGCAATGCATTATCCCTGCTATGCTGCCGTCATCAATTGTTTGTGTTGAGAATGAAAAGGGCTTTATTGTATTCGGATAGTTGGCAGAGCCTACAAACTCCGATATAAACGAATCACACGACGAAACAAGCTCATTTAGTATAACACTCTTATTTCCGATCGTGTATTCCGTATTACCTGCCGTATCAACCAGATCGGTCTGAATAAACGGTATTGAATCGCCGTACCTGACTTTGTTAAGGTATTGCTTATCCGCAAGCACAAAACCGCCTTTTGAAGTTACCATAGAAAAGGTTTTCCCGTCATCATACTGTATGATCTTTGTACTGC
This sequence comes from Ruminococcus sp. NK3A76, assembly GCF_000686125.1. NCBI lineage: Bacteria > Bacillati > Bacillota > Clostridia > Eubacteriales > Oscillospiraceae > Ruminococcus > Ruminococcus sp. NK3A76. Next base: position 15,086 of record NZ_JMMA01000002.1, on the reverse strand, counting down.
TGTTGTCATCTATATCCTGTGCATTCTTCTTATCGTAATCCGATATGTATTTCTTAAACAGCAGCTCACCCTTCTTGTCAAAATCATCCGAATATACTACTTCATATATCCCCAAAGAATCAGATGCCGGAACAGTCAGCTTAAAACTGTCACTGACCGTTATGTTATCATATGAAGCAGCCTTTATCTCCTTCTCCTGATCATCTGCTTTTATTTCTGTTACATCTATTACGCTTTCCTCGATGTTATTTACAGATTCATCTGATGTGATACTGCACGATGTCAGAAAAAGTATTGTGCTAAGAATTGCCAATATAGTTTTTTCCATTTTTTTGCTCCTTTTTCACAAAATGAAACACTCCGTTATACAAGCTCCCGACAGTTGCATACGCCATATCATCAAGCTTTTCACCCAGCATAAGATGATCCTTCGGGTGAGTGAAGATAAGTGCATAGTCATATTTCTTAGCCGCCCCGCTGCCGTAAACTGACGGCTCATCATAAATCATAGCCATTACCGTCATGCCATCACTGACCTCACCGTCATTCAGGCTTACGGGAATGTCGAGCTTTGTCCTGCCGTCTGCAAGGGTAAGCTCTGTGCGCTCATTCTTTATTTTGCCGACTGTGCCGATAAAGCAGGTGCCGTAATCAACCTCTTCTTCGCTCCACTCATAGCCAGCGTCCGTCACACGGTTTGTATATAATGACAGCATCATAAACGTCCCGTCATTAAACATAAAGCCGTCAAAATGCACGGGGGTCGTGCCGTCCTTGTAGTCGAGCTTTAAGTACATAGGCAGGTCGTTAAGGTCGGCATTTATTGTTTCGTTTTTGTTTGTAAAGCTGCACTGCGAACCCTTGCCCTTGTGGAATGTAAAATCATAAGACGTGTCCAAGCTCCCGTCGGGCTTGAACTCTGTGGGCATATTGTATACCTTGCCGTTTGGCGTGTAAACATCGCAGCTTTTTATTTCCGTTATATCCTCATTCACCACAAGCTCGGCTTTGACCTCTATGCCGTAACGATTGTTTATTATTTCGGGATAGAACTCGCTTATGCCCATTTCCTGCTTTGCAAATCTCTCTTTAGGCAGGGGCAGGGTGTAGCTGCTGCTCTCGTACTCAAAGGTGAGCTGCTCATTCTCATAGCTCTTTGCAATAGCTTCGATAGTGATTTTTTTATCCTCCGCCTTTGCAGGCTCGGCTTTTTGGGTGTCGGTTTTGCTTTGCTTGTCAGCCTTATACTCCAAGCCCTTGCCTGAGGTTATCTCGGGTGTTTCGATGACCGCCTTTTCATCATTCCACGTCTCTAGATCAAACACTATTTCGCCCGTCACCGCATTTACGAGAAAGTATGCCACAAGCCTGTCCTCAGACTGATAGCCTGTAGGTCTGTTTTCCTTTGGAATGTCAATGAGTATCTCCCAAGTGGGCGAGCTGTTGTACTTGTTTTCGGGAAAGTAATACTGCTCACCGTGCACAAAATCATAGGTCTCGGGTTCAAGGGTATAGCGCAGGCTTATCTCGGTTATCTCTATGTCATTGTAAAGGTCTGCAAGCTGTGCCGAGAGGTAGTCCAAAATGCTTGAAAGCGAGATGAGCTCATTTACCTTGCCCTTTTGTTCCGGGATAACTATGCCGTTGCCGTTAGTAAAAAAACAAATGCTGTCCTTTTTGCGCATTACAAGCTCAAGCTTGCTTGTTACGTTTTTCATCAGGTCATGCTCATCATTGATTATCGTAACATCGCTTTCAAGCTCTATCCCCTTGTAAAGCTTTACGGCGGTCATATCATAGCTTATAACGCCGCTGTCGTTTTGGTAAACGCCTATGTATTTTACCTTTATATCAAGGTCGGGTTCAAGGGGAGCATAGTATTCATCACACCATCTCTGTGCAAATTCTGCCGCCTGCGAGATAGTCACCTGCTCGCCGCCCAAATCATAACTTTTGGCTGCGTCAGCCTCTCTGTCCACAAAGCAAAGATCAATGCATTCGCCGTTTTCGGGGTCGGTAAATGCCTCGTCAACAAAGAAAGCGAAAAAGCCGTCGCTGTGTATATAGCAATGCTTTTTCAGCTCCTCATCATGAAAGCCGTAGGTGGGTATAGCGTATTTTTCGTCAGCTCCCTGCGTAATAAACGGCGTATTGTCAGGTGTCACCCTTTCAAGTGTTTCCCCGTCAAAAAGCTTGCCGAAAATGTCGGTATGCTCCTTCTCAAAGCCCTCAGTCTGAGTAAATGACAGCAGCTCTATCTCGTCGGGAACACTGACAGTCATCCCCTCACGAAACTTAAACTGCTCATAGCTTTTGTTTATTGCGGCATTTGCATCTTCTTCAAGCTCTGATACGGGAATACTGACAAAGCCTGTCTCTGCATCGCTTTCATCATCTTTAATGAGCGAGCAGGCGCAAAGGCTAAGCACAAGGCAAGCGGAAAGTGCGGCGGTTATTATGGGTATTAACTTCATAAGCGTTCTCCTTTTATCATCTGTCAACTTCTAAGAAGATCTCACCCGTGACGGCGCTGACCTTTATATCACTTCTGTTGAAGCCCGTCTCGTCCGAGTCGGTGACAAATATCCACGTCGGCTCATAGACAAGCGTTTTTTTATCCATATCGGTATCATCATCGACCCTGCAGCAATAGCGAAGCTCAATGCTGCTTATTTTGTGATCCGAAAGCTCTGACAGCTCGCTGTGCAAAAGCTCCGCTGCATCGGAAAGCAAAAGCAGCCTATCCTGCTTCTTTGCCGAGACGACCTTTCTGCCCGTTTCGGAAAACAGGGATAATATCTCCCCGTTATTATCCGTAACAGCCCTTACATTTGCTGTGGAATAGAAAGACATTTTATCTCCGTCATCTTTGAAATATGGGGATTGTTTTTCTTCAAGCATAATGCCCTTGTATGAATAGCCGCCGCTTACAAACAGCAGCTTGTCCCCGTCATTGTCAAAAGCCGCAAGTGATGAGAGCGACAATTCAAGGTCATTTGTGTCCCCTAACAGCTCGCCAAGCCTGCCGCGGATATTATCACACGCATCACCTGCTGTCTTAAAGGAATACCCCTCACCAAGTGCTTTATCACAGTCATCGGGCAGATCATAATAGCTTGCCCCGTCGCGCACCTCATACTGGTTAAAGTGTATATCCTTTTTGCAAATGTTCAGGTCGCCTGAATAGCTGCCGCCGTGTTCTCCGTTCTCATACCCGGCTGCCCCTGATCCATCAGAAAAACTAAAGCAGCTTTCATCAAATTCGTCACCAAAGTATTTTTCAAACAACGCTCTGCCCTTGCTTTCCGTCTGCTGTTTATCGGGTATATCGAGCTTTGTCTCAAGAATATAAACACCCTCGGGCTGCTGGATATTTATATTTTCGGGCATAGAAATGTTTCCGTAGTCCTTTCCTGCGACCGATGCGGCATCCTTTGCGATATCCTCTGCCGCGCTCAAAGCGACCTCATCTACCTTGCGGTCGTTTACGTTATTATCCTGTGCAAATGAACACGCTGAAAAAGTGGCAAGACATACCGCACACATTATTGCTGTAATTTTTCTGAGCATTTAAACTGCATCTCCCAAAACATCAAAATAGGCGCAGAGCCTTATGACCCTGCACCCATATAAACGTAACCCCCACCCAAAACGTGAGATAAAAATATCATTCTTCTTTGATTTTCACCGATCTGCACAAATCAAGTGCTTCGTTTTTGTCTACTGTGCCCGAAACGACCATTACATAGCCGTCCCGGTACCATATAACGGCGGTGTAGCCCTCGCTTGGCTCGCTGATGTAATACTGAATGCCGTCCTCAACGATAATGCTTCTTTTGCCCTCGTCGCCTAAAAGAATATTCCGGTAATAATAGGGCGTGCAGCAGCAAAAGCTGACAGTCTGCCAGTCATCATCGCTGCCCGTGTCCTTTGCATAAATATATGAGATGCTTTGCCCGAAGGGCTGGATGTATTCCTCGATCTGCTCGTATCCCTGCGGCACAAAGCCAAGCTCGTAGCGGTCGGTGACTTTCTTTTTGGCGTCCTTGACGGAATCAACGTTGAAGCTCGCATAAATGCCGTCTTCATTCTTGTTTATGTCAAAGCCCCATTTGCCGCCCGATGACATACCGAGCAGGAAGCCTGCCGCCAGTATCGCCGCAGCAACAAATGCAAGCCTTATGCGCTTTTTGATATTAACGGGTTCTTTCGGGTGAATGATGTTGCGCATTTTTTCTTCAAAGCCCTTTGAGAATCTGTGCTCTTCATAAGCACTCTCCCCGTAAAAACCGAGAAGCTCCTCCTCGCACACATTTGACAATGCGGCGCATAGAATTCTGTTATCCAAATCATCTCACTCCTTTAAAAGCTCGGCTTTGAGTTTGGCTTTAGCGTGTCTCAGCCGCTGTCTTGATGCAGCTTCTGTTATACCGAAGCTCTTTGCAATATCAATATGAGAAAGCTCCAGCTCATAACGAAGATAAAGCAGCTCTCTGTCAGCCTCCGAGAGCCTTTTAATGCATTCCTCAAGCCTTTCGATATTAACGTCCTCGATCTCAGAGTCCGAATAGTCGATCTCATCATCAAACCTTATTTCGTTAACGCTGCCTGAATGTCTGAGCATATCAATTGCAACGTTCTTGACTATAATAACGAAGTAAGCACGCAGTTTGTGAGAAGATAAGTTGTGAACTTTTTGAAAACATTTGGCAAGCCGCAGAAAAGCCTCGGACAAAGCGTCCTCCGCCGCCTGCTCGTCATGCAGAATGGAATATGCCTTTGAGTACCCGAGGTTTTTATTATCATTATAGAATATTTCAAATTCTTCTCTCTGCGCCTTACTGTCAATTAGCGCCATACAAGCTGAAAGCATTTTGGTTCTCCTTAGTTTTTTATCAGTTTTATTATAGCACGCCGGGCGCAGTTTGACAAGAGAGGAATAACAAACAGCCCTCAGGTCGTCCTTGAAGGCTGTAATTCATTTATTGTGAAACTATCTCCCCGTCCGATATCTCAATGACCCTCCGACACTGCCTTGCGACTTCGTCATCATGCGTGACGATAATGACCGTCTTGCCCTTGCCGTTGAGTTCTTTGAGCAGCGCCATTACCTCCTCGCCCGAGCGCTTGTCGAGGTTGCCTGTCGGCTCGTCGCATAGCAGCACATCGGGGCTGTTTATCAGAGCCCTTGCGATAGCCGCCCTCTGCTGCTGGCCGCCCGAAAGTTCGGAGGGGTAGTGCTTTATCCTGTCGTTTATGTCGAGGGCGGAATACAATCCTTCTGCGCCCTCGCCTTTTTTCTTTGCAAGGCGTGAGGGCAGCAGGATATTCTCCTCGGCTGTCAATTCAGGTATCAGGTCAAAAAACTGAAACACAAAGCCCACATTGTTGAGTCTGAATTTTGACAGCTCGGTGTCGTTCATTCTACCGATCTCGGTGTCGTTGTAAAAGATCTTCCCCTCGGTAGGCACATCAAGTCCGCCTATGAGGTTAAGCAGTGTGCTTTTTCCGCTGCCCGATTTGCCGATTATGGCTACCATTTCTCCATCATTTATTGTCAGGTCAACGCCTTTGAGGGCAACCACCTTGCCTTCGCCTTTGCCGTAGGTTCGGGTCAGATTTTCCGTCTTTATCATTGTCTTTTCCTCCCTTTTGAAAGTGATGACGCTATGTCGGGGGTAAACATCCTTAAACTTTTATGAGTAAGCAAGATCGTGATAATACACATTACCGTAAAGATAGCGAGTGTGGGCATTAAAACCGGAACAAGCCACAGCTTATCATGTATCAGATGCGAGGCTATATAGCTCTGCTCCCATTTCATCTGCTTGTCATTGAATTCGTTTATCAGCGACCAGTTACCCTCCAGCTCAGCGGGAATATCGTATATTGAAAGCTGAATGCTGCGATACCATTTATCCGATACAAAAGTTATGTGCTGGATAAGCTTTATTCCGCCGAATGCAAGTGCTGAGGCAGCTACTGGTATCTTTACAGAATCAACAATCAATCTTATTCGTAGCTTTTTGAGTGGTGTTCCGACAGCTCGCATTACACTAATCTGATATTCCTTTAATCTTATTTTCATGCCAATACCATTGAAGTAAGCTGCAAAGCCAAGCAGCGACATTACAATGATCAAAAGTCCTGCCGAGCCATATTTGGTAAGGTCAGCTATCAATATTTCATGCCTGCGTTGTCGGTAAGAGACCATAGTCATTCCCGTGCCCATTGGTACTGAACCGCTTGAAAGTGCTTCTCTTGCAAATATTTCGGTATAGGCGGCGTTGTGAAGGCCAAGCTTCTTTGCACCGGCACAGGTCGTCAGCAGAGAATAGTCGTTTCCTCCAAATGTGGCATATTTTGATATTCGGTCTATTGATTTAGGCAGAGCTATCACAGCACCGATTGTAACATCATTGGTCACTACACTTTCAATACCAAAGCCATTTAACGTTGCTGATGAACCAAGAGTAATAGTCATTCCCGAATCAAGTGGCGTTTCGTCAGTATTTACAACAAGAATTGCCTCGTCACCGTTTAATAGCTTTTCAGCATTTATTTCCCCTTGTACAACATACTGCGATAAGCTCTCGATAGTATTGATATCCGCTAACTTAGTCGGGCATTTATACAGTGTCTTACCTGAATCGATCAGTGCTTTTCCTTGCTGCGAGGAATACTGCTTAAAGAATTCCTTTTCCTCATCTGTGCCGTATGTAATACTATATTTTAAACTGTTTTGGCTATCACAAATAATAAATGTCTGCGGAAGATAACCGGTCGATACCGCATTTTCAAGCCGTGACGCTGTACTGTCATCTATTCCAAAGTTGCTTTCAGTTTCTCTTGCAAATGAAAATGAACCGATTTCAACATCTAATGGCGGCTGAACACTATAATATTCTGCGATTTTGTCCTCATTAAAATCAAACCTGTCATTATCGCCGAAATGTGTGTTTATCGGGTCGGTATATTCGCCGGTTTCCTCGTTATAATACCAGCCGTATTCAAGACATACCATATATCCCAAAACAGTTCCAAAGCAAATAAGTGCAAGGCTGAAAGTCTGAATTACCGTTACTGCTCTGTTTGCAAATGCTCTTGAAATGCAGCTGTAAAGTGAGGCGGCTTTTTTTCTTTTTCTGTAAAATGCTTTAAGATACGTTAAGATTGTTGATACAATATATCCAACTATCAATGCCGCAAACGAAAAGCATATCGCTATAATAAACGGAGAAACAGTATTGCGCAGCACATCATCATCATTTGTAAAACCGCTGTAGCTGCTCATCTCAAGAATGCAGACCTGAAACTTATATATTCCAAAATGAGCAGCACAACCAAGCAGGAGACCGATGACACTCTGTATGACACCAAGTATCAAGCACTCAATAGTATACATTACTCTTATTTGCTTTTTTGAAACACCTATCCTGCGAAGCATGGCAATGCTGTTTTCGCGCTCTGCAAAGATATTTCTCATCACTGCTATTACAGACAAAACAGCTACAAAAGCAGCTATCCCGGAAATATAGTATAGGTGATAAATGTCTTTATAAAAGCCGTCTTGAAAAATTTCAATATCGGCGCAGTAAGCCTTGTCATAATTGACCAGTACCATATCAGAGGGAAAAAATGTTTCGTCATCATCTTCACGAAGTGCATAAAGCTCATCATTTGAATACGGGTAGTCATTATCAAGCATTGTATATGAGTATAACGCATCGCTTTCCCGCCCGGGTGCTATGAATATCATAGGAAACGGTTCGGATATTTCGCTACCTCCATAATACAGATCGTTTTCGTGCTGCAATTCCTCTTGTATCTCAGAGAACGGACGACATTTGCCGTACATTTCATTGATAATACCTACAAGGGTATACGTTCCCATGTCAAGGGTGATCGTATCTCCGACAGTGCCGTAAAAGCCGAGCTTGTTGAGTGTAGTTTTATCTATAGCTATCTCGCTTTCATTTTCCGGCAGTCTGCCTTTATCAATCGGAATATGTGCAAGCTCATAGGGATCGTCAAGTGAGCCATAGGTATAATGCTTGCCAAATGCGCCTGTTTTGCCGTAGCAGTAAACTTTGCCGCATAACGTGTCTTCATTGGAAAGGAATTCTATTTCTTTTTCATATTTACTGTTAAGCATATATGTAAAGCCGCCTGCATTGTCATAATTCATATTTAGATAGCGGTTAAAGCTTTGCCGCAGCATCAAAAACGCACAGCACACCACCGCACAAAGCAGCACCCCCGAAAACAGCAGCGCTGCAAGCGATTTCTTGTGCCTTGACCAGTATTTGCGAGTGATGTAGAAAAGCACCTTCGCCGCCCCGTCGCTCAGCTTGTTGAGCCCGACCGTAAGGCCGAATGCGATCGCCGTTCCTGCGGCTATGTAAAGGCCGCTGTCGCTTAAGTTTTCAAGCACAGCGCCCATTGGTGCGGCGGCGAAATAGCCATCAGCTGAGCGCAGCTTTTCTATCTTTTCCTTGATGCGCTTTCGAGCCCTGAAAAGCTTCTGGCTGACGTTGTTTTCATTTGTGCCCATAGCCTCGGCGACCTCGGAGACAGTCATCTCATCGTAGTAATACATTATCACCGCCGCACGCATATCGGAGGACAGACTGTTTATTATCTCGCTAAGCTGCGCCTTTGTCTCCTCGTTGACAGCGTAGTCGTCGGGGAGCATGATGGGTTCGTTCAGGCGGGCGGATTCGAGGAGGGTGTCGAGCTGCTCGGGGCTCTGCGGCAGCTCCCTGCCCGAGTTATCCCGTATATGATCGGCGCACTTTTTGTAGGCAATAGAATAAAGCCACCCCACAAAGGATTCGCCCTTTCTTAGTGTACTTATGTTTTCAAAGGCTGCGATAAATATCTCGGAAACAACATCTTCTACACCCTCGTCATCACCTAAATTCTGTCTTACGAAATAATACACCTTTCTGCCAAATTCATAGTATAGCTTTTCAAAGGCGGACTTGTCACCTGCCCGTGCACTTTCGGCAAGGTAAGCCACATCATTCCTGTCCAAGCTCGTCCGCCTCCTTTTTTAAAAAAATCCTTTCATATATCCTTTGCTGCTGCTCGGCGCTGAAATCAAGCTCCTTTTCACCCTGTGCAAGCAGCCAGCTTATCAGGTCATCAATATCAACCATCATAAAACCGCCCCTTTTATCAGTTTATATTATATAGTCGGTCAAGGGCGGATTATCTTACCCTCGCTTTTACTTTTTCTACCTTTTAAACAAAATAGCAAGTAGGTGATTGTGCATTTTTTTCGGTATCTGTTATTTGATTATATACCTTTTTGATCGTATTTTCAAGAGATGAGGACAAGTAGCCCCTCAAAAAAACAACATTTGCCGAGGAAGACAAAGAACATGACATCTATACTCTCGAAGAGGTAAAAAAATGCTCTCCCTTTTTTTGAAAAGGAGAGCGAGGCGAGAATCGTGACTACAAATAAAGAACAAAAGAGAAAACGTAAAAAATCTCGCAAACCACGAATTTACGTAATTTGCGAGATCATGATCTGGCAGGGGCAGAAGGGATCGAAGAGCCGATGATGCCTTTTATGCCTTCGCCTATCTTTTGTAAAACTGCGTAGATACACCATTTTGCAAAAAGATGCATTAATCACATTTGCTTAACTTGCGGCAGTTTTTCATACCAATAAAGGACAAGTTAAGGCCAACACTCCCTTATCACTCCACGTATCTACGTCATTTCCGCACTTTTTTCACCATAGAATAAACCCTTTGGTCAACAATTGGTCAACTTTTAAGATACAACAAGTTAGTGGTATCGTTTCTGTCATTTCTTTGACCTAACCTGTCTTATGCTTTGGCATATCCGGCAGAACTTTCGTAACGGCTTCGCAGCAATGCACATCGTTGTTTTTGAGCGTGTGGGCGTATATTGAGAGTGTGACGTCCGGTCGTGCGTGTCCTGCACGTTTGGATACATCAGGTACGCTTATCCCTGCCTGGAGCTGCAAACTAATCGCAGTATGACGAAACTGATGCGGGTGATAATTCGGTAGCCCGTTCTTTTTCAGAAAAGTCTGGAACCACATTCTGACAGTATTAGGCTTGGTAAAATCTCCGGGGTGATGACAGTGCGTAAAGAATACCGCATTTTTGAACCAGTCCCACTTGCTTCCGTACTTCTTGCCTGTCTGGAAATAATAGGCTCTGTACTCTTTCAACATATTCATTGTGTCATTATCCATATACAGCCAGCGCTCTCCTGCTGTTGTCTTACAGCCCTCGTCAATATGCCAGCCGTTATGATCTTGAACGAAATGCCTCCATATATGTATCCTGTTCTTTTCAAGATCAATGTCTTTCCATGTCAGCGCACACAGTTCACCAATGCGGCAGCCCGTCGCTAAAAGCATACTAAAAAACACCTGATACATATAATGCTCCTTGTCTGCGTACAGACAAGCGAAAAATCTGCCAAGCTCTTCTTCACCGATCGCTGATATATTCGGACGTTCTTTTTTTGGCGGAAGTGCCGCTTCGGAATAATTCCGAGGGATTATTCCCTCACGCAGAGCTAACTGCATTACGTTATGGATAAAAATATGAAGCTCATGAATGTATTTCCTTGTGATGCCGCTGTCAACCATATCGGCATAAGCACGGTTCAAAGTATTCGGCAGCAAATTTTTTAGCTGGATATGCCCGATAAACGGTGCGAGCTTATTCCTTCTGTATTTATAACTGTATAGTGTCGAGCTTTTTATACCCTGCTGTTCCTTTATCCTCAGAAAGTATTCGCAGTAATTGTCAAACGTGATACGAGAATCACAAACTGTCTGTTCCTCCACACCTTTTTCAAAGACCGCACCCTGCTTTTCAGCGTTCTTACGATTCCACTGAGCCGATTTAGTATTATCGTATTTTACGGATAAAGTTTTGAACACCTGCTTGCCCGTCTGAGCGTCACGATGATCGAAAACACGAATACGAAACGAGGTTATCTTGCCTTCTTTATTCTTGCGCTCCTGTATATTCATTCTGCCACCACCTTTCGTGTGGTGGTTTTATTCTGCTGTCTTATCATTTTAACTCCTTTCCGACAGCGGAATATATCGTATATTCAGTATAACACATTCCGCTGATTTGTTCAATATAAAAGTTGCGTTAAATCTTTGAATATTTATCGGTGGTGTTTCTTTTTTGGTGGCTGCTTTTTCTGTTCTTGCTCCCTGCGGAGTTTTTCTTTCTCTACAAGCTTGGAGATATAATCCCCCCGAGATATTTCCTTGTATGTATCCTTAATATCTTGATATACTCTTAGCTTATCTCGACATTCCTCACCCTTAGTCTTTTCATATTCTTTTCTCAATTGCATGATTCTCCCCTCCAGATCACCGATTGATGAAATATGATCTTTGCTGATAACAGACAACATCTCCGAGAGTTTGTAAACATCAACTTGTTTTTTAATAGGCTTTGCAAAAACCTGAATCATACCTATTCTCGCATTGAGTGACTCCTCCGTGTAGTCCTCCCCCAACTTCCACAAGCTGACCGAACGCTGCTGCCCGGGGGCTTTTATCAAAAAATTCTTATCACGCTTGACCGTAAAGCCAAGCCTTTCAAGCTCCGCAAGCAAATCATCAAAGCTGCTGACACTGGGTATCAAGCTGTCGATAGCATTACGAATATGCTCCTTCCACGAAGTGCCTTTCTTTTTGTGCTGCCATTCGGAGTAACTAATAGACCTCCCCTCGTTCTCAAAGTTGAGTGCAGGCTCAACTCCAAAAGCACGGCACACCCCGTTCGTGACCTCACGCATTCTTCGGACAGATGCCTTGTTGTCATAAAACCGCTTACCTGTGAGCGAGTAAGAATTTATCAGTATATGATTGTGAATGTGATCAGTATTGACATGAGTTGCAATGACTGCCTGCACATCGTCACCAAACATTTTGCGGACAAATGCCATGCCTATCTTGTGGGCAAGCTCCGGAGTAACGCCCTCGGAATTGGCAAAGCTCATTATGTAGTGGATAGCCTTGACGGGGCTTTTGCCGCTTTTGCTCGGAGTGGCATCATAGCTGCGCCTTGCGTACTGCTCGTAAACCGTCTTCATCTGCGTGTAGGCGAAATCGGGCTCGGTCATGCAATTCAGCGAGATCGTCAAAACTCGCTCGTCGGTCTTGTCGGGGTTGAGAATGTAGGTCAGCGCTTGCTTGACGTTACGGTGGACAGCCACAGATTTACAGTACGGCAAAGTTCAGCAACATCTCCTTTCAGCTTATCAATATCCTCGGCATAAATGCTGCACGTTTCGTTTGCTTTCTTCGCCACCTGATTGATATTTTTCGAGATGATTCTCATACCATTGAGCAGGGGTGCAAGTTCTTTTAGGTCAACAACTTTTATCTTCCCATTCAGCGACATCGCCCTAATAAAAGTAGAGGTTTTCAAGTGACACTCAGCAGCCTGCTTTTCGATCTGTGCCCATTCCTCGGCTGAATACACTATCTCCTTGCGGCGGAGCGTTTTGTTTTTTCTTGCTATTTTCATCAGTCCTTTCTTTTTTGGTTTTTGCTATTCGGCTCGCTTTTGCCGAGCCTGCGTTTAGAGCTGCAAAGCCTCTAAACACCGCAGAGGTCAACCACGTTGATCTCTGCGGGAAAGTGCCGGTTTTTTGCCGGGACTTTCTGTACTTGCGTAATTATGTAAAGTATAAATTTAAATAATCGTATTTACACATTTCACCCTGCTGCCCTCGGCAGGGCGATTTTTTTTACGTTCAATTTGCTACTCCAAGATACTTTAGCAGCGACGCTTTGCTCACAAGTATCTTGCCCCTCACACCACTGCCTGCTCTTACATAGGCAATCTTATCCTGTGCGACAAGCTGACGGACTGTATGCTCAGATAAGCCGTTCACAAGTGCAGCACACTCCTTGACTGTGAGCATTTCAAGCGGATGAGTTTTGCTCTGATCTTGCTGCGGTGAAGGCTCGGTCGTTTCCGCTTCGATAAGCTGCTCCAATAGCTGGGCTATCTGTGAAATGATCTGCTGCTTTTCTGTTAAATTCAAATGTCATTCTCCTCTCTGATTTTTGTTTTGTATGGTTTTAATGTACGCTGCTGTTTCCTCCTTTCGTGTCTGGACGATTGTGTGTGTGACTTTGCACTTTTTCTTCTGCTGGCGAGGCAGGAAGAAATATGTGCCTTTCATAAGTTAATTCTGAATGACGAGCGGAAAAGCTAATGGTTTTTTGAAAAACTGTATGGTTACACAAATGGTAATCATTGAGGGTGTGCAGTTATTGCAAAATATATGCAGACAGTAGAGGGTGTAGCATAGCCTTCACTAGTACCGACATTTAGAGATGATTATATAAGCGGTTTCGGTAAAGTTGTAATATTTATATCTGTATTCAACAATTCCGACCTGTGAAAAATGTATGGTTTGCATATAGACGCTGCGGCATAGTCGCTTTGCTTAAATGTACTTGGGCTGCATAATGATTTAGTAAAACTCCCTCCATAAGACACTACATAATGCGGTATATTTTTAAGTGATATTTAGCCTTCCAAAAATATTTTCTCCGAATTCAACAAATCAGACCTATGTAAAATGTGTGACTTGCACAGCATTCTGATAAAGAGGGTGCAGGCGGTTTCATCAAGAAATATTTTTCATCGAAAATAAAAGCCTCTCACTTATACCTAGGATTTCGGGCGAAAGTTAAGGCAAAATCGCCCATGTTTACAAAATATTTAGATTTACGATAGGATTACACCCTAACAAAAATGAAACCGGACGCATTCCTCGGCTATGGGCATTGCGTCCGTTTTGTTTGATAAATATAAGCATCTATGATATAATAATCCTATCGTTATCTATGACATCAAATTGCACAATAAAACGGTCACAGCCTTGTACATGATAACAAAAATATATTTGTCCGCTAACCATTTTCCTTAAAAAAACTCTATACCTATGAGAGCAAAGGAAAGGGGCGGCGATATGGAGATTTCTCTTGATGAGCTGATAAAATGGATACTCCTGCAATTTGACGATTCCCCATCAGATGAGCAGTATCTTGACACATACCGAGGACTATTGGGCAGAGAGGTGGGTGACACTGATGAACAAAACAGAGATAAGCGCTCTTGCAAAAAAAGCGCAGAAGGGTGATAAGGTAGCTTTTGAAACGCTGTATAGAGAGTTTCATGAAAAGGTGTTTTTCTTTGCAAAGCGGAATGTTAAAAATGCTGATGCGGCGCAGGATATCGCTTCCGAGACCTTTGCCGCAGCCTTTGAAAATATATCAAAGCTGCGCTCGGGTGAGTCATTCATCGGGTGGCTTTATTCGATTGCTTACAGCAAATGCGTCAAAAGTATTAAGGACAGCTCGGGGTCTGAGCATTTTGAGGACGACGAGCAAATGGAGCGCACCCTTGCTGATGCTGCTTGAATGAGCCTATCATGCTGCCCGAGGACTATGCCGTGAACAAAGACACGAAAGAAAAGCTAAAGGCTGTAATTGACGGCTGCCTGCTGATCAGCGCTCGGCGGTGATACTGTATTACTTTGAAGATATGTCTGTTGCCGAGGTGGCAGGCTCTCTCGGAACGAATGAAAACAACGCAAAGCAAAAGCTATATAAGGCAAGAAAAACTATCCGCAAAAGGATAGAAAAGCTTTTTGGCAGTGGTATGCTTGCGGCATTCCCAATAAATTCTCTGCTTTCAGACACGGCAGATGCAAGCTATGCCAAAGCTGCTGCATCCGGTGCCGCAAGGTTAGCAGGAAAGAGTATCGCTGTAAAGCTTGTTACTGCCGGTGCTGTCGCTGTTGCGGCATTTGGTGTGCCCTTAGCGCTTGGAAGGCTTGATAATAATATGGGTAACTACCGCCCCGAAAAAGATATAGTTACTGACAGCAGATCAGAGCAGACAGCTCAGTTTGGAGAATATGTAACAGAGAATGAACATTTTCGGATCACAATTGAAACTAAAGACTACACAGACGGTCAGCTTAGATTTATTGCGGCTATTGAGGGGCTTGATGATGTCGGTAAAGAGTATATAAAAGCCTCTACC